>DASTYL010000116.1:0-8267 GCA_035764975.1 Gemmatimonadaceae bacterium
GACGCGGGGGTCTGTCGTGAGGATCACCGCCTCCTCGTCCTTCCTGCGGCGCTTCGCCTCCTCGTACGAGAGCAGCGTCCGCAGCCTCACGAGCCGGGCCACGCGATGCGTCGCCTCCGCCGTCCCGTGGACGAAGCTCGATGCCTGCCAGCTCCGTGCAGTGGACTCCCATAGGTACGTGCCGCTGCTTGACCGGTGAAGGTCATCCTGTGCCAGTTCGTCGCGCCCGACGACGCCGTTCACGCGGAGCCACGGGAGCGCGTACCAGCCGAGGTGCGCCGAGCGCGTGAGACGCTCACCATCGCTCGCGAAAGGAAGCGTATCAACGGTCGGGCTATATCCGTCATTGGCGTCGTCCACTGCCTCGCCGGTGAGCCCGCGTGCCACCACGCGATCGGCCCGGAGGGTTGCCTCGCGGCGCACGTAGCCCACGTTCCCGCCGACCACGAATCCCCGGAACAGCGCACGCTCGGCGTTCAGCCGCCCGTTGACGCGCGTCGCCCCGCTGCCGTCCAGCACCGACGTTTCAGACCGCACGGCGGTACTCGCGAAGCCGCGGATGCCGAACGGCCCACCGGTGACCGATGCGCCTCCCGCGCCATAGCGCCCGTGGCGAAAGGGGCTCGCGGACTCGAGGGGGTTCCAGACGTCGAGGGTCGTCGGCGTGCACCGGCGGATCGCGATCGCGACCACGTCGCAGCTCGCCACGGGTGCCCCCGTCACCGGATCGACGCCGTTCTGCCGGTAGTTCGCGGGGTACGCCGTCGGCTCGCTCGTGAGGGCCGCCTGTGACCAAGCCGTGAGGCGCGCGGGTCCGGTGACACCGCGCTTCGTGGTGATGACGATCGCGCCGTTGCTCGCGCCGGCGCCGAAGAGCGTCGTCGCCGCGGGTCCCGGGAGCACATCGATCCGTTCGACGTCCTCGGGATCGACGTCGTCGAGGCGCGAGCTCGCGGCCCCCGTAGTCCCGCCCAGCTGCTGCGGCGCGCTCACGGGGATGCCGTCGAGCACGACCACCGGCTCGGGATTGCCGAGCACGCTCACCGTTCCGCGGACGCGCACCCGGGAGCCGTCGGAGGGGTCGCCCCCGTAGCGAAGGACACTCACGCCGGGGAGTCGTGCCTGCAGCAACTCGGAGAGCGTCCGCGGGCGAGCTCCGCGACGGAGGTCGCTCGAATCGACGGAATGCCGAACGCTCCCGAAGGACCGGGCGGGCGCGCTCAGCCCCGGGGTGACCGCGCCCTGGGCCTGCGGCACGCTGTCGCGCGGGAGGGAATCCGTGGACTGCCCACGGACGGGTAACGCAGCGGCAACGAGGGCGAGCGCGGCGAGGCCGATCCGCATCGCCGGGGAGGGAGCTGGCACGGGTTTTCCTGATGAGGCCGGCGCAGAAAGTAGGACCGAAGAGGTCCCCCGGCAATCGGCGCATCCTCACGCGCCGTGGGCATCTCAGCCCGAAAAGGTTCGGCGGTGACCTACCGAACCCGCAGGTCCGGCCCCATCAGGGACAGCAGCGCGAGCCGCGACGCGCCAGTCGCGCCGTAGCGCATGGCGGGACGCCCCGTCGGCGGACGGGTGGGCGTCGTCGGCGCGAGGTAGCCCGCCTCCACCAGCCGCTTGACGGTCTCGTTCGCGGTCGTGTACGACGTCTTCCAGAGCTCCTCGAGCACACGGATCGTCGTGCCCTCCGGATCGACGGATGTGGCGTCGATGAAGGACTCCAGCCGCCGGGCTTCCTCTTCGCCCAGGTCGCGCGCCAGCTGATCGCCATAGATCCGGCGCAGCGTCGGTGCGATCGTCTCCGCCGTGAGCGGCGCGTGCGGGCCGCCTTCCGCGTACCCGAGCAGCGGCGTGACGGCGGCATCCAGGGCCTGCAGCGTGCCGCGCAGGTCACCGTTGAAGAGGGCATACACCGCGCGAACCACCTCCGGCATGACGGGTGGGAGCGGCGTCCTGCCGGGCACCACGAGGTGCGCATACCGCCGCTCGAGGAGGCGGACCACGTCGTCGACCGAGAGGGGACCGAGCGGCTCGTACACCGGAAAGACCGACCGGACCTGCGAGTGCGTCCGGATGACCGTATCCACCGATTCGGTGGTGCCGACGACGAGCCAGTGGAAGCCGTCGAGCAGGAGGCAGCGGTCACGGAGCGCCCGGAGCGTCGCGGCGGCGCGCGCCGCATCCGCGTCCGCGAGATGCTCCATGTTGTCGAGGTGCACGAGACAGCCATCCGCGCCGACGTGCTCGCGCGCAAAGCCCAGGAGCTCCGGCAGCAGCGTCTCGATCAGGAGGGAGGGATTCTTCGCTGCCGCCGTGACGTAGCTCGTGCCGGCGCTCGCGCTCGCGCCGACGCTCATGCCCATGTAGCCGCCACTCAGGCCGCCCGACCGGGAGGTGACGGGAAATGTCCGCACGAGCGCGCGCGCCGACTTCATGGCCGCATTGTCGTGCGTCGTGAAATCGCCGCGCGCCACGATGGCGCGGTACACGTAGTCGATGATGCGGAGCGCGACTTCCTCTTCACCGTCACTCGGTCCCACCGAGACGGGCCGCGATGCGCTGATCAGGTTGGGGACCCGATCCTTGATGTACTGCACGAGGGTCGTCTTGCCGGTCCCCGGTGCGCCGGCGACGACATTGCGGCTGCTCGATGGATGGCTCTCGATCCAGCGGATGTAGCGGGTCGCATCGCCTTCCCGCCCCACGAAGAGATCGATGGGATAGACCGCATCGGGCGCGGGGTCGAGCGCTTCCTGGAAGAACGGACTCCCCCGCAGGTTGTACAGGCGCCAGAGCTCGCCGCCTTCGGGCAGAAGCGTCATTGCGATCGCGGGCCGGGAGTTATGCAGACCGGTAGGGCGCGCAGGTTATATAAGCCGTTCGGCTGAACAACCCCTAGCCTGCTCGGAGAACGGGACTTTTTCAGGCCCGTTCGGCTCCTTGGTTATATAATCAATCGGCCTGAATAAGTCAGCGGCCAGTTGAGGCGCAGGTCGGGACGTGCCGATCGGGCAGCCTGGCCGGCTCAGCCCGCCGGCAGCGTCAGCGTGAACGTGCTCCCGATGCCGACGGCACTCACGACGGAGACGTCTCCTCCCATGCCCCGGGCGAGGTCCCGACAGATCGCCAGGCCGAGGCCGACGCCGCCATGCTCGCGGGTGCGCCGATAGTCTGCCTGGACGAACGGCTCGAAGATGCGGGCGGCCTGGTCCGGGTCGATCCCGCACCCGGTATCGCTCACGTGCAGGGCGACATTTGCGCCGCGCCGCTCCGTGGTCACCATGATGGTGCCGTCGGCGTCGGTGAACTTCATCGCGTTGGACAGCAGGTTCAGGACGATCTGCCGGAGCTTCTCCCGATCGGCCCGAACGACGGCGCCATCCACCCCATGGCGCACGAAGCGCAGCGCCTTCTCGCGCATCTGCGGCGCGGTGAGGGCCTCGCACGTCGTGACGACGTCGGCGAGCAACACCGGCTCGCTCGCGTACCGGACGGCGCCCGCCTCGATGCGCGCATAATCGAGCACCTCGTTGACGAGGCCCGCCAAGTGTCGCTGGCTGGTCCGCATGCGCGCGAGGGCGGTCCGCTGCTCGTCGGTGATCGGGCCATGCACGCCGATCTCGATGAGCTCCGCGTAGCCGGCGATCGCATTGAGCGGCGTCCGGAACTCGTGGCTCATCACCGCGAGGAAGTCGCTCTTCGCGCGACTCGCTTCATCCGCGCGGATACGCGCCGCATCGGCGCGCGCCCGCGCCTCCTCGGCGTCCGCACGCGCCCGGCGTTCCGCGGCATAGAGATGGGCGTTCTCCAGCGCGATCGACACGCGTGCCGCGACTTCGCACACGAGCGCGAAGTCCGCCTCGTCGAAGCGACGCCCGCTTTCCGCCGTCATCGCGAGGGTGAGCACCCCCATCACGACACCGCCCGCCCGCAATGGCGCCTGCACCGACGACGTGAAGCCTGTCTCGCGAAGCAGCCGCAGGTGCTCGGCGTCGTGCGCGATGGCCTCGAACACGCCGGGCGGGATCTCCGGGACCAGCACCGGCTCCCCGGTGCGGGCCACGAGCATGGACCCGAACTGATTCTCCGGCTTGATGGGATAGCGGATCATGACGGCCCAGCCGTATGCGACCTTGGCCGGGTCCTGGTGGCGGACCACCTGGGGGCGGGGAATCCCGTTCGCGTCGAGGATCTCGACGAAGCACCAGTCCGCGAGCTCCGGAACGGCGAAGTCCGCGACCGTCTCGAGCGCCGCCTGGACGTCGAGCGACCCCGCCAGCTCCGCGCTGGCGCGGGCGAGGAAGCCAAGGCGGCGCTCGGCCTGGTCGGCTACCGCGCGCGCCCGGCGCTGTTCGGTCACGTCCTCCTGGATGCACACCCAGTACGTCCGCCCGCTCATCTCGAGCGCCGAGACGCGCGCATGCGCGATGAATCGTGAGCCGTCGCTGCGCGCGCGCTCCAGGTCGCCTTCCCACTGCCCGCCGGCGCGAAGCTGCTCGATCACCGCGGCGAAGAGGCGTGCGCTCTCCTCCGGCGTCAGCGCGAACTGCACCGTGACATGCCGGCCGACGAGCGCCCCGGGCTCGTAGCCGAACATGTGGTCTTCGGCAGGGTTCGTGTAAACGATGTAGCCCTGCTCGTCGCTGACGGTCACGCCCTCGCGCATGCGCTCGAGCAGCAGGGTCTGCAGCCGGAGCGCGTCGTCGGTGCCGAGGGGGTCGTGGTGCGGCGCGCCAGTGGTGGGAATCGTCATCGCTTCCGGGGTGACTGGCCTGGCATCGCAAGGTGAGTGGAGGCACCGCGGCTGTCCAGCGGAGAATCGAGGACGGCGACGCCGGCGTGACGTCCACCCTTGTGCCGCCCCTCTGCAAGGGTACGTTCTCCCGGATGCGTATCAGCCCCCTCGGCGACCGGGCGTTGCTCATCGACGTCGGCGGGCGGATCGACGCGGAGACGCTCGCGCGCGTGCGCGACGTGATCGCCCGGCTCGAGCAGGCGGCGATGCCGGGCGTCACCGACATCGTGCCGGGCTATACCAGCGTGGCCGTGCACTACGATCCGTGCGACGTGCTCGCGCGCCTGCGTGCCGGCAGGGATGCGCAGCCGTCCCGCCTGATGCGCACGGCCATCGAGCAGGCGCTCGCACGGCCGGCTGGCCACGCGCCCGCCGACGCATCGGACGTCGTCGAGATTCCCGTCGTCTACGGTGGGGCACAGGGGCCCGACCTCGGCCACGTCGCGGCGCTGCATGGCATGGAGCCCGGCGAGATCGCCGCCCTGCATGCCAGCGTGACCTACACGGTGCATCTCATCGGCTTCGTCCCGGGATTCCCTTATCTCGGTGGGCTCGACCCGCGGCTCGCGACGCCGCGCCGTGAGTCGCCGCGGGCGCACGTCCCCGCGGGGAGCGTCGCGATCGGTGGCGAGCAGACGGGCGTCTATCCCGTCGACTCACCCGGTGGCTGGCAGCTCATCGGGCGCACGCCGCTGGCGCTGTTCGATGCGACGCGCTCGCCGCCCGCGCTGCTGCGCGTCGGTGACCGTGTCCGCTTTCGCCCGATCGACGATGCCGGGTACCTGCGGCTGATGGCGGGGCGCACGTGACGATCCGCGTCATTCGCCCCGGCGCGCTCACGACGGTGCAGGATCGCGGACGCTTCGGCTGGCAGCGCGACGGCGTGCCCGTGAGCGGCGCCATGGACGACGTGGCGTACCGCGTCGCCAACTGGCTCGTCGGCAACCGGTCGAACGAGGCGGCGCTCGAGGCGACGCTGACCGGACCCGCGTTGAAGTTCGAGGAGGCGACGGCCGTCGCGGTCACGGGTGCCGACATGGATGCGCGGATCAACGGCGACCGGCTGCCGCCGTGGCACGCACGCCGGGTCGATCCCGGCGACACGCTCACGCTGGACGGCGCACGACGTGGCTGCCGCGCGTACGTCGCCGTGGCGGGTGGCATCGTGACCGATCCCGTGCTCGGCAGCCGCTCGACGTACGTGCGCGCGAAGCTCGGCGGACATCAGGGGCGGGTGCTCAGGCGTGACGACGTGCTGCGGACCGCACCCGTTCCAGGCGACGCTGCTCGCGCGTGGCGGCCGCGGGGTGTCGATGTCGGCTGGCTTCACCTTCGCCGCCAGGTCGCGCGCATCATCGCGGGGCCGCACCTGTCGATGCTGTCGGCCGCCTCGCGGCGCGAGCTCTACACCTGCGACTACGCGCTGTCGCCGGACTCCGATCGCATGGGGCTGCGATTCCAGGGCGAGCCGCTGCGGTTGCAGGCGCCGGTGGAGATCCTGTCCGGGGGCGTCGCGATGGGCACCGTTCAGCTGCCACCCGGCGGCGTGCCGATCGTGCTCATGGCCGACCGACAGACGACGGGCGGCTACCCGCGCCTGGGCGAAGTCGCCACGGTGGACCTGCCGGTGCTGGCCCAGCTCTGCCCCGGCGATCGCCTGCGCTTCGCGGAGATCCCGCATGCCGAGGCGGAAGCGCTTCATCTCGAGCGCGAGCGCGAGCTCGCGCGGCTCTGCACGTTCCTCCTGACCCCTTCCTGAGCGACGCGTCATGTCACGCATCGACATCAACTGTGATCTCGGCGAGAGCTTCGGCGCCTGGACGATCGGCGACGACGCCGCGATGATGCCGTACATCACGTCGGCCAACATCGCCTGCGGGTTCCACGCGGGCGACCCTTCGGTGATGCGGCGGACCGTGGCCGCGGCGCGCGACCATGGTGTCGCGATCGGCGCCCATCCCGGGCTCCCCGATCTTGCCGGCTTCGGGCGACGCCGCATGCGGATCACCGCCGACGAGGCATATGACCTCACGGTCTATCAGGCGGGCGCGCTCATGGGATTCGCCAGCGCGGCGGGGGTGCGCCTCCGGCATGTGAAGCCGCACGGAGAGCTCTACAACATGGCCGCCGCCGATGCCGGGCTCGCCGAGGCGATCGCGCGTGCCGTCCACGACGTGGATCCCGCGTTGATGCTGTTCGGCCTCGCGGAGAGCGCGCTCGTCGATGCCGCGCGGGCGCGGGGGCTGCATGCGGTCCGCGAGGGATTCCCCGACCGTGGCTACGCCCCCGACGGCACGCTGCTGCCGCGGTCCCATCCCAGGTCGCTCGTGACCGATGCGGCCGACGCGGCGGCGCGAGCCGTGGAGATGGTGGTCGACGGCACGGTGACGAGCGCGGAAGGCACGACCATTCGGCTGACGGTCGACACCCTCTGCATCCACGGCGACGGGCCGAACGCGGTGGCGATCGCCACGGCGATCCGGTGGGCGCTCAACGCCGCGAGCATCGAAGTGGCCGCACCGGTCGCCGATCGGTGAAGGCGCATGCGGCCGGCGTGCTCCGCCCCTCGCTCTCCGGCGCGGTGTTCCTCATGGCGACGTCGGCGATCGGTCCTGGCTTCCTCACGCAGACGGCGGTGTTCACGGCGCAGCTGGGTGCGAGCTTCGGGTTCGCGATCCTCGTCTCGATCCTGCTGGACATCGGCGCGCAGCTCAACGTGTGGCGCATCATCGCGGTGTCCGGGCTGCGCGCCCAGGACGTCGCCAATCGCGTGCTGCCGGGGCTCGGCCACGCGCTCGCCGCCGGCGTGGCCGTGGGCGGGCTGGCGTTCAACATCGGCAACGTCGGGGGCGCGGCGCTCGGGCTCCAGGTGCTCGCCGGCGTGCCGCTGCGCATCGGCGCGGTGCTCAGCGGCGGACTTGCGATCCTCCTGTTCCTGCGCCGCGACGCCGGCCGCGCGATGGACCGCGCGACGGTGCTGCTCGGCATCCTGATGATCGGCCTGACCGCGTACGTCGCGATCGCGGCCGATGCGCCGGTGGGCGAGGCCGCGCTCCGGAGCGTGTGGCCGCGCGAGGTACGGTTCCTCGCGATCGTGACGCTCGTCGGCGGGACGGTGGGCGGCTACATCACGTTCGCCGGCGGCCACCGGCTGCTCGACGCCGGGGTCCATGGCGAGCAGGCGCTCCCCGAGGTGGACCGGAGCGCCGTCACCGGCATCCTCCTCACGGGCGCGATGCGCGTGCTGCTCTTTCTTGCCGCGCTCGGAGTCGTGACCGGCGGCGTCACGCTCGCCGCCGGCAACCCGGCCGCCGCGGTGTTCGGAGCCGCCGCGGGCGAGATCGGCCTCCGCATGTTCGGCGTCGTCATGTGGGCCGCGGCGCTGACGTCCATCATCGGTGCGTCGTACACGTCGGTCTCCTTCCTGCGCACCCTGTCCGGCGTCATCGCGCGCGATCCCCAGCGCGTGATC
>DASTYL010000117.1:0-26120 GCA_035764975.1 Gemmatimonadaceae bacterium
CGGGACTCACCCCGCCGCGATCAGCGCATCATCCACCGGCGCCAGCCGTGCCGTGAAGTGGCGCAGCACCTCGGGCGCCTCGGTGATCCGCACGCCGCGAATCCGCGATGCCATCGTGTTCACGTGGATCAGCACCTCGGCGACATAGTCGACGTGGCTCTGCGTGTACACGCGGCGCGGAAAGGCCAAACGCACCAGCTCGAGGTCGGCCGGCCGCTCGGTGCCATCCGGCTGGCGCCCGAACATCACCGACCCGATCTCCGCCGCGCGGATACCGCCCTCCAGGTACAGCACGCAGGAGAGCGCCCAGGCCGGGAACCGTGACTGCGGGATGTGCGGCAGCCACCGCTTGGCGTCGAGATACAGGGCATGGCCCCCGGTGGGCGTGACGATGGGAATGCCCGCGGCCAGCAGCTTCTCGCCCAGGTATTCGATGGAGCGGATGCGGTAGCGCAGGTAGTCCTCGTCCAGCGCCTCGCGGAGTCCGACCGCGATGGCCTCGAGGTCGTAGCCGGCCAGGCCGCCGTACGTGGGAAACCCCTCGGTCAGCACGAGCCGCGTGCGACAGCGCCGCGCGAGCTCGCCGTCGTTCATCGCCAGGAACCCGCCGATGTTCGACATGCCGTCCTTCTTCGCGCTCATCGTGCAGCCGTCCGCGAGTGCGAACAGCTCCTGCGCGATCTCCATCGGCGTCCGGTTCGCGTAGCCGGGCTCGCGGGTCTTGATGAACCACGCATTCTCGGCGAACCGGCAGGCGTCGATGAACAGCGGGACGCCGTGCCGCTTGCAGACTTCGCTCACGGCGCGGACGTTCCCCATGCTCACCGGCTGCCCGCCCTCGGAGTTGTTCGTGATGGTCACCATCACGAGGGGGACGCGGTCGCGGTGCTCGCGCAGCGTCCGCTCCAGCGCGTCCACGTCCATGTTCCCCTTGAAGGGATGGTCGGACTGCGGATCGTGCCCTTCCGGGATGGGAAGGTCGAGCGCCACGCCGCCGCGATCCTGCACGTTCGCGCGCGTCGTGTCGAAGTGCGTGTTGTTCGGGACGATGTCGCCCGGCCGGACGGCGGTCGAGAACAGGATGTGCTCCGCCGCCCGCCCCTGGTGCGTGGGGATGACGTGCGTGAAGCGCGTGATGTCGCGGACCGCCTTCTCGAAGACGGTGAAGGAGCGGGCCCCTGCATACGACTCGTCGCCCTTCATCATCCCCGACCACTGGAACACCGACATCGCGCCGGTGCCGGAGTCGGTGAGCAGGTCGATGAGCACGTCGTCCGCCTTGAGCAGGAAGACGTTGTAGTGCGCCGCGGCGAGTGCCGCGGCGCGTTCGGCCGGCGTGGTCTGCCGGATCGGTTCGACGGTCTTGACGCGGAACGGTTCGATGATCGTGCGGAACGCCACCAGTTAACCCTCGAGGGAAGCCATGGCCAGCTCGCGCTCCGGCCGGTTGGCATCGCGGAAGAGTCCCGCCGGGCTCACCGGCTCGAACTTCGCCTGGAAGAACCGGAGGTGCTGCGGCTCGTAGGTGAACCGCAGACCGTTCACCTCACTCGCCAGGTTCTTCACCGCGATGACGCTCTCGGCCGTCACGTCCATGTGCGCCTGGGTGTAGACGCGGCGCGGAATCGTGAGCCGGACGAGTTCGAGTTTGGGATAATAATTCTCCCCGGTCTCGTGGTCACGTCCCGCCGAGACGGCGCCGCGCTCCATGGCGCGGATTCCCGACTCGACGTACAGCGCCGCCGCCAGCGCCTGGGCAGGGAACTGCTCCCGCGGGATGTGCGGCAGGATGGCAGCGGCGTCGAGGAAGATCGCGTGCCCGCCCACGGGCTGCACGATCGGCACGCCCGCCTCCATGAGCTTCCGGCCGAGGTACATCACCTGCCCGATGCGGCTCCGGATGTGCTCCTCGCGCACCGATTCCTCGATGCCGATCGCCATCGCTTCCATGTCGCGCCCGGCGAGCCCGCCGTACGTATGCAGCCCCTCGAAGAGCACGACGAGGCTGCGCGCCTCCTCGGCGAGATGCGGATCGCGCAGGCCGAGCCAGCCGCCGATGTTCACGAGCGAGTCCTTCTTGCCGGACATCGTCGCGCCGTCGGTGAGCGCGCACATCTCGAACAGGATGTCGGCGACGAGCTTGTGGCGCTGTCCCGGCTCCCGCTGCTGGATGAACCACGCGTTCTCGACCGCCCGGGTCGCATCCAGGATGACGAGGATGCCGTGCTGCTTCGCGAACTCGTGCACCGCGCGCAGGTTGGCGAGGCTGATCGGCTGCCCGCCGGCCATGTTCACCGTGGCGGCGACCGAGATGTACGGGATGCGCTCCGCCCCGACCGCGGCGACGAGCGCCTCGAGCTTGGCGATGTCGACGTTGCCCTTGAAGGGGTGCTGCGAGGCCGGGTCGTGCGCCTCGTCGATGATGACGTCGTGGAACTCGCCGCCCGCCAGCTCCTGGTGGGCCCGCGTCGTCGTGAAGTACATGTTCCCGGGGACGTGCATCCCCGGCTTCACGAGCATCCGGGAGAGGATGTGCTCCGCGCCGCGGCCCTGGTGCGTCGGGATGAGCTCCGGGTATCCGTAGGTCCGCTCGACCACCTCCTGGAGGTCGTAGAAGTTGCGGGAGCCGGCGTACGCCTCGTCGCCGAGCATCATCCCCGCCCACTGGCGGTCGGACATCGCGCTCGTGCCGGAGTCGGTCAGCAGGTCGATGTAGACGTCGTCGGACCGGAGCAGGAACGTGTTGTATCCTGCCTCGCGTACGGCGCGTTCGCGCTCGGCGCGGGAGGTGATGCGGAGGGGCTCGACGACCTTGATACGCCAGGGTTCGGCCCAGCTCTGATGGGACATGGAAACTCCAGTGGAGAGTGAGGCGGGAAGCAACGCGTCACTCTACCTCGCCGGGCCCTCCGGACGGCGTCAGGGAGGGTCCCAAGCCCTGTCGGGGATCTTCCAGGTCGGGTGCGATTTATGGCATCCGGCGCATGCGTCCCATGCGGCCCATCCTTTCCATCCGGTGGCTTCCGAGCGTCATCACGTACGCCGCGGCGTTCCGGAGCTCTGCCTCCGGGAGCGGCAGAGGAGGCATCAGGCCGAACCGCTCGATGACATGCGCCGGGAGCAGCGATCGCTCCGCATCCGGCTCGCGCACCCAGCGCACGATCCGCTCGATCGCTTCGGCCGAGTCCCGGGTCGCCATCGCATAGTGCATCGCGATCATCGCGAAGGGCGGCGCGTTCCGGTGGGGAGGCTCGGCGCTGTGACACGTGCCACAGACCGTTTCGACCGTCCTCTTTCCAGCCGCCAGCGACACCCTCATGGGTGCAGTATCCGCGTGGGCGCCGGCCTGCGCGGCCGGCGGAGCGGGGGCCGGGGCTGGCGAGCGACCGCCGGTGCAGCCAAGCGCCGCGAAGGCGGCGAGCGTGACGAGGCGCCGCATGGTATCCGTCCTATGCTCGGAGGGCGCAAAGATTCCGCCGCCGGAACCAGGCCGCAGTAGGGAATCCCACTTCCACTTCGGGGTACGGAAGGTAAGGTTTTCCCTTACATGCCTGTTCCCGCCGCATCATGGCCACCACCGACGAGGCGTCCGTGAATCCGTCGGAACGCAAGCCAGCCGCGCTGGAGGGCCCGGCCCTCTATTCGTTGCTGGTGGAGAGCGTGCGCGACTATGCCATCTTCGCATTGGATGCCACCGGGCACGTGCTGACGTGGAACGTCGGGGCGGAACGGATCAAGGGCTACCGGGCGAGTGAGATCATCGGGCGCCACTTCTCGACGTTCTATCCCGAGAACGACCTGGCCGACGGCAAGCCGGCGATGGAGCTCCGGGTCGCGACGGCCGAGGGGCGCTTCGAGGAAGAGGGCTGGCGGGTTCGCAAGGATGGAACGCGCTTCTGGGCCAACGTCGTGATCACCGCCCTGCGGGATCAGACGGGCCAGCTCGTCGGGTTCGCGAAGGTGACTCGCGACCTCACGGAGCGCCTCGAGGCGCAGCGGCGGGCGATCGAGGCCGCGAGCCTGGTCGCGGCGTCCGACGCGGCCAACCGCGCGAAGTCGGAGTTCCTGGCCACGATGAGCCATGAGCTGCGCACCCCGCTCAACGCCATCGGGGGCTACGCGGAGCTCATCGACGTGGGGATCGCCGGACCGGTCACGGACGAGCAGCACGACTACATCGCCCGCATCCGTGCCGCGCAGCAGCACCTCCTGGGCATCATCACCGACCTGCTGAACTACAGCCGGATCGAGGCGGGGCAGATCACCTACGAGCAGCAGCCCGTGAACGTGGGCGCGGTGGCGGCGCATGCGCTCGAGATGGTGGCGCTCCATGCCCGGGCCCGCTCGATCACCGTGCAGCTCTGTCCCTGCCCGGATGAGCTGGTGGTGCTCGCGGACGCGCAGAAGGTCGAGCAGATCGTGCTGAACCTGCTGTCGAACGCGCTCAAGTTCACCCCGACGGGGGGAGCAGTGCGCGTGGAGTGCGGCCGGGATGGGGGCATCGTGACGCTTCGGGTCACTGACACCGGCCCGGGGATTCCGGTGGACAAGCACGCTGCCGTCTTCGAGCCGTTCGTGCAGGTGGGCCGCTCGCTCGCCACCCCCCAGCAGGGCACCGGGCTCGGCCTCGCGATCAGCCGTGACCTCGCCCGCGCGATGGGCGGCGATCTCACGCTCGAGAGCGTCCCGGGAGAAGGCGCGACCTTCATCCTGAGCCTGCAGGCGCGTTAGCCCGACCCGCTGTAGGGGGACGGCTGCTGGCGCGGCGCGACCGACCGCTCGATCCTCGTGGCCATCCGGATGCGGCTGACCCCACGGAGGATCCTGCCATGCTCGCCACGACCATGCACGCCGCGCGCATTCACGAATACGGCGCGCCGCTGCGCCTCGACGAAGTCGCGGTTCCGCGGCCCGGGGCCGGGCAGGTGCTCGTCCGCGTGGAAGGGGCCGGGTTCTGCCACAGCGACCTCCACATCATCACCGGCGAGATAAAGATCCTGCCCAGGCTGCCGCTGATCCTCGGTCATGAGAACGCGGGGCGGGTGGCCGCGGTGGGCGCCGGCGTGCGGGCCGTGAAGGAAGGCGATGCAGTCGCGGTCTACGGGGGATGGGGGTGCGGCTACTGCGACTACTGCGTGATGGGCGAGGAAAACTGCTGCGCGACGATGCAGTGGGTGGGGCTGTCCGATTTCGACGGGGGCTATGCGGAGTACCTCCTGGTCCCCGAGGAGCGGTACCTGGTGAAGCTCGCGCGCCTCTCGCCACGCGACGCCGCCCCGCTCACCGACGCGGCGCTCACGCCGTACCGGGCGATCAAGCGGGCGCTGCCTGCCATGACCGCCGATTATCCGGCACTGGTGATCGGCGCGGGAGGCCTGGGGCAGTTCGGGATCGAGCTGATCCGGCTGATGACGCCGTGCGAGGTCATCGTCGTCGACGTGGCGGACGACAAGCTGGCGCACGCGCGCACGCTCGGCGCACATCACGTCATCAACAGCAAGTCGACCGACGCGCTGGAGGCGGTCCGGAAGATCGCGCCGGGCGGCGTGGCGGCGGCGTTCGATTTCGTCGGCGCGGACGCCACGCTGGCCCTGGCTGCCTCGGCGACGCGAAAGCTCGGGCGGGTGGTGCAGATCGGCCTCGCCGGCGGCACCGCGCACCTCAAGGCGCTCTCGACGAGCTGGGAATCCGAGGTGCAGTTCTCGTTCTCGCTCTGGGGCAACATCAAGGAGCTGCGGGAAGTGCTCTTCATGGCGGACGCGGGACACCTGAGGCTCATCCCGACCGAGTTTCACCCGCTGGATGCCATCAATGAAGTCTCACGCCGCCTGCAGCATGGCGAGGTGCGCGGCCGGGCCGTGATCACGCCGTAGCGTCGGTCCCGGGCGGCCGGCCGTGAAGCGCGCCACGGCTGCGCTGCCGGCGATGCTCGAAGCGCGTCAGCACCCAGAGCGCGATGAACGTGACTGCCGACATCGTGATGGCGAGCTCCCAGAGGCCGAAGGCCACCGCCGCGCCGATGGCGCCCGTCATCCACAGGCTGGCCGCCGTGGCCGTGCCGCGCACGCGACGCCGGCTCTTGAGGATGGCGCCGCCGCCGATGAAGCCCATGCCGGTGAGCAGCCCCTGGATGATGCGCGCCTGGGCCTCCGCGCTCTCGCCAGTGATCGCGATGCCGAGCATCATATATCCACAGCTGGCCGCGGCGACGAGCGGGAAGGTGCGGAGGCCGGCGCTGCGCGAGGACGTCTGCCGCTCCCACCCGATGGGCAGGGCGAGCGCGAAGGCGCCGCCGAGGTGCAGCAGATAGCGGAGCGCGAGTGCTGAATCCATTACGAACCAGAAGGATGGGGGACCGGTGAGTCACGATATCCGCGAACGTAGCACGCCGCGCCCCGAAGCGCACGGCCAGGGCCGGCGTCTCCTCGCCTTGCAGCGGGCCAACCACTGGCGCGTCGCCCAGCGGACCGCCGCCGAGCGGGCCGCGAAGCTCGATCACCTCCGCGAGGCCATCGAGTCGCGGCGCGAGGAGCTGTACGACGCGATGTGGCGCGACTTTCACAAGCATCACGCCGAGGTGGAGCTCACCGAGATCGCGCCCACGATGCTCGAGCTGACGGAGGCGCGCCGCAACATCGCCCGCTGGATGCGCCCGCAGCGGGTGAAGACCCCGATGATCCTCACCGGCACCCGGAGCGAGCTGCAGTACGAGCCGCGCGGCGTCGTGCTGATCATGGCGCCGTGGAACTACCCGTTCAACCTCATCATGTCGCCGCTCGTGGCGGCGGTGGCGGCGGGCAACTGTGCCGTCGTGCGCCCCTCGGAGAAGGTCCCGCATACCGCCGACGTCGTGACGGCCATCATTCGCGACGTCTTCGACGAGGCGGAGGTCGCGTGCGTGACCGAGCCGGGGCACGATCTCGCGAACGAGCTGATCGCCCTCCCGTTCGATCACATCTTCTTCACAGGGAGCGGGCCGGTCGGCCGCCGCGTGATGGCCGCCGCCGCGGCGAACCTCGCCTCGGTGACGCTGGAGCTCGGGGGCAAGTCGCCGCTCATCGTCGATGAGACGGCCGACGTGGCGGCCGCCGCCCAGCGCGCGATGTGGGGCAAGTTCGTCAACGCCGGCCAGACCTGCATCGCCCCCGATCACGCCCTCGTGCACGAGTCGGTGCTGCCGCAGTTCCTCGAGGCGGCGCGGCGCCAGGTCGCCCGCTTCTACGGCAGCACGGAGGAGGAGCGCCACGCGAGCCCGTACTTCGCCCGCATCATCGACGACGCGGCGTTCCGCCGGCTCGCCGCGCTGCTCGACGCCGCGCGGGACGCGGGGGCGAAGGTCGAGATCGGCGGGCGGGTCGTCGCCGAGGAGCGCTACATCGCCCCGACCATCCTCACGAACGTCGCGGAAGACTCGCCGCTCATGAAGGAGGAGATCTTCGGGCCGATCCTCCCGGTGCTCACTTTCCGCGACCTCGAGGAAGTGCCACCTCACATCGAGCGGATCGCCAAGCCGCTCGCGCTGTACTTCTTCAGCCGCAGCCGCCGCAACATCGCCATGATCCGCCAGCGGACGTCATCGGGGGGCGCGGTCGTGAACAACGTGCTGATTCACTTCGGCAACCCGAAGCTGCCGTTCGGGGGCGTCGGCGAGAGCGGGCAGGGGAGCTACCATGGCTGGTTCGGCTTCCGCACCTTCTCGCATGAGCGGTCGGTGCTGCACCAGACGCCCGTTGCGATGATCCACGCCCTCTTCCCCCCCTACACGCCGGCGGTCCAGAAGGCGATTCGCCTCGCCGGACGCCTGTTCGGGTGACGCAGCGACTCAGGACGAGTGATCGTGGACGGCGCGCCAGCCGTCCGCGGTCCGCATCCACACCAGCGTGAACCAGCCGCTCTGATCGGGCTCTCCGCCGCCGGAGAGCACGAACCGCGCGTTCGCGAGCGCCGCGTCCCGCCCCAGCGGCCGGACGGTGAGCTGCTCGAAGCGCAGCGCCTGCTTCGGCTTGCCGTCGCGGAAGTAGGTGCGCGTGAACGACTCGATGATGGGGGCGACCCCCGGCCGGGGGCCGGTGCGCGTCATGAAGGTCACGCTGTCGGTGTAGATCGCGACGTGCCCCTCGAGATCACCACGGTTCCAGGCGGCCGCGGACTCGCCGATCATGCGCCGGATCTCCGCCTCGTCCGCCGACCAGGTCGCGGGCACGGCCGCGGGGGAGGCCGCGGGCGTCGCACGGGTGCATCCGGGCGCGAAGACGAGGGCGGCGAGCAGGACGAGGCGGGACGGTCGCATCGGGGGTACGCTCCAGAGAGGGGATCGCCCGCCGCGGAGGGGCGGCAGGTGCACGAATCTGGCGAAAGGCCGGGGATCTTCCAGAGGGCCAAGATGCGAAAGTCTCACAGGATACGCTATCGTCCGGCATGACCGAGAACGACGCCGAGCACTACGCCGAAGCCGACGCCGAGGCCGACGAGTTCATTCCGCCGCCACCGCCGGCCAGGTTCACCGATTGGCTGCGGGTGGCGATTCCATTCGTGGCGCTTGGCGTGCTGATCCTGTGGGCCCGCCAGCGCGGGTACTTCGACATCGACCGGCCGGAGGAGGTCGCGGCCATCGCCGGAAGCGTGCAGAAGACGCCGTGGCTCGCCGCGGTCCTCGTCGCGGTGTATGCGGGGCTCGCCGCGCTCGGCCTGCCCGTGGCGCCGCTGGGATATGGCGCGGGCGCGCTCTACGGATTCCTGCGCGGATCGATGCTCGTGTGGATCGCTTCGATGATCGGCGCGGCAGCCGGATACTTCCTGGCCCGCGGCATCATGCATGGCCCGGCCGTCCGGCTCCTCGGGCGCTTCTCGCCGCTGATCCACTCGCTGCGGGAACGGCACGGCTTCATGTCCGTGCTGCGCATTCAGCTGCTGCCGGTCATCGCCTTCGGCCCCTTCAACTACGCGGCGGGAATCGCCCGCATCCCGTTCTGGCCGTTCATGGCGGCAACGGGGGTCGGCATCATCCCCGGCACGATCGCCATCGTCTACGTCGGCGATCGCGTGATGGCGGGCTTCCGCGGCGAGGCGGGGCATCCCTTCCTCATCGCGGGCATCGTCGCCGTCTCGCTGGTGGCATTATCGTTCCTGCCGACGTACATCGTTCGCCGGCGCCGGCGGAAATTGCACCGCGGGGCTCCTGACCTCGTGCCATGAGATCCATGCCGTCCAAACCTGTCTGGTTCATCACCGGCTGCTCCACGGGATTCGGGCGCGAGCTTGCCCGGATCCTCCTGGAGCGGGACTATCGCGTCGTGGTCACGGCGCGCGATCCGGCGACCGTCGCGGACCTCGTCGCCGGGCGCGAGACACAGGCGCTCGTGCAGCGGCTCGACGTCACCGACCGCGCGCAGATCACCGCGGCCGTGGCCGCGGCCGAGGCGCACTTCGGCGGCATCGACGTCCTGGTGAACAATGCCGGGATCGGCTACTTCGGCGCCGTCGAGGAGAGCGAGGAGGCCGAGGTCCGCCGGATGTTCGAGATCAACGTCTTCGGCCTCGCCTGGATGACGCAGGCGGTGCTCCCGATCATGCGGCGCCAGCAGTCCGGCCGCATCATGAACGTCGCGTCCATCGCCGGCATCCGCGGCAACCCCGGGATCGGCTTCTACAACGCGTCGAAGTTCGCGGTCGTCGGCCTCTCCGAAGCCCTCGCGCGGGAGGTCGAGCCGCTCGGCATCAAGGTCACGGTGATCGCGCCGAGCGGCTTCCGCACCGACTGGGCGGGTCGCTCGGCGAACGAGGCGCCGCATCGCATCCCCGAGTATGCGGCGACCGCGGGGAAGAACATCCGCATCATCCGCGAGGCGAGCGGAAAGCAGCCGGGCGACCCGGTGCGCGCCGCCGAGGCGATCATCCACGTCGCCGAGATCGACGATCCGCCGATGACGCTCCTGCTCGGGCAGGGCGCGCTGCGCGGCGCGCGCCGGAAGCTCGAGGAGCTGGAGGCGGACATCGATGCGTGGGAAGCGACGACCGCCGGCGCCGACGTTCCGCCGACTGCCTGACGAGACGCCCCGCGTGACCGCCCATCGGATGCCGGATGTCGATGCAGGGTCCTTCCGCGCGCTCGCGGAGACGACGGAGGACCTGATCGTCCGGCTCGACACCGACCTCCGGTATCTGTACATCAATCCCGCGTGCGAGCGCGCGCTCGGCAAGGCGCTGGGAGACGTGCGCGGGCGCATGCCCGAGGACGTCGTCGATCCGGCGGTGGCGCGGATGATCCGGAGCGCGGTGGAGCAGCTTCGCGCGGGCGATCCCGTCGTCACGCGGCGGATCGAGTATGCGCGCCCCGACCTGGCGCTCCGCCAGTTCGAGG
The DNA here is from genome assembly GCA_035764975.1 of Gemmatimonadaceae bacterium. Classification (GTDB taxonomy): domain Bacteria; phylum Gemmatimonadota; class Gemmatimonadetes; order Gemmatimonadales; family Gemmatimonadaceae; genus JACDHQ01. The sequence goes on from DASTYL010000117.1 coordinate 10,361, forward strand.
CGCGCTTCGTCCCGGAGGTGGACCTCGACGGGGGGATCGTCGCGTTCCTGATGTTCGGTCGCGACGTCACCGCGGAGCTGCGCGTCGCGGCGGTGCTCGAGGAGAGCGAGGTCCGCTTCCAGGCCGTGTTCGAGAACGCGACCGTCGGGATGGCGGTCTCCACCCGCCAGGCACATGGCTACGCGACGAACGCCAACAGCGCACTGGCGCGCATGCTCGGGTACAGCCGTGCCGAGCTTGCGCAGATGCACTTCAGCGCGTTCACGCATCCGGACGACGTGGAGATGGACGCCCGGCTGCTGGCGCAGGTGCAGGCGGGGCAGCGCGACGGCTACTCCATCGAGAAGCGGCTGATCCGGAAGGACGGCAGCATGTTCTGGGGCCAGATCAGCGTGTCGGCGGTCCGCGACGCCGCGCAGAACCTCCGCTACGTCGTCGGGATCACCGAGGACATCACGGAGCGCAAGGAGATCGAGGCCGAGCTGCGCGTGAGCGAGGAACGGTTCCGCGCGCTCGTCGAGCATGCGTCCGACCTCATCGCGATCCTCGAGCCGGAGGGGCACATCCGGTACATCAGCCCCTCGCAGACGCGGCTGCTCGGCTACCTGCCCGACGAGATCCGCGGGATGAACGCGTTCGAGCTCGTCCACCCGGACGACCGCGAGCGCGTGCAGGGGCGGTTCGCCGATGCGATGCGCGTCCCGCACTCGGTCCCGGCCCAGCGGCCCATCCGGTTCCGCCGCAAGGACGGCGCGTGGTGCTGGCTGATGGTGACGACGACCGACCTGCGCCTCAATCCCGCGGTCGGGGGGATCGTGGCCAACGCCCGCGACGTCACCGAGGAGCTGCGCCTCCAGGAGCAGCTCACGCAGGCGCAGAAGATGGAGGCCCTCGGCCAGCTCGCCGGGGGCGTGGCGCACGACTTCAACAACGTGCTCGCCACCATCGGCGGGTATGCGGAGCTGCTGCTGAACGAGCTCCCTCCCACGGCGCCCGCGGCGGACGACGTGCGCGAGATCGCCAGGGCGACCGCGCGCGGGGCCGGCGTCACGAAGCAGCTGCTCGCGTTCAGCCGGCGCCAGACGCTGGAGACCGAGGTGCTGGACCTTGCCAGCGCCGTGCGGGAGACCGCGGGAATGCTCCGTGCGCTGCTGCCGGCGACGATCGAGCTCCCGATCCAGGTGCCGGAGGGGCGGCCCGTTCCCGTTCGCGCGGCGCGGGCGCAGATCGAGCAGATCATGATGAACCTCGCGGTCAACGCGCGCGACGCGATGCCGACGGGTGGGCGCCTGGAGATCCACCTTGCCACCCGCGAGGGAGCCGCCGGAACGGAAGCCGTGCTGACCGTTGCCGACTCGGGGTCCGGCATGACCGAGGAGGTTCGTTCCCGCGCGTTCGAGCCGTTCTTCACGACGAAGCCCAAGGGGCAGGGCACCGGGCTCGGGCTCGCGACGGTGTACGGGCTGGTGCACCAGTTCGGCGGTCACGTGGAGCTGGAATCGGCTCGCGGCGAGGGAACGACGTTCCGCATCTCGCTTCCCCTCGCCAGCGCGCTCCAGCCCTCCAGCGACGCGGCCACGCCGCCCCCGCCGGCGATCGCCGGGAACGGGGCACGCCTGCTCGTCGCCGAGGACGAGCCGCAGCTCCGCGTCGTCATGCGCCGGGCGCTCGAGGGCGCCGGATACGAGGTGACGGCGGTGCCCGACGGCGCGGCGGCACTCGCGGCCATTCACGCCAGCCACGACTTCGACCTGCTGATCTCCGACGTGGCGATGCCGAGGCTCGGGGGGCGGGAACTCGCCGTCGCCGTGCAGGCAGGCTTCGCCGGGCTGCCGATGGTGCTGATGTCCGGCTATGCGGAGCTGGGCGCCACCCCCGACGCCGTCCGCGACATGCCCCCCAACGTCGTCGCGTTCATCGAGAAGCCGTTCGAGATCGACCGGCTGTTGACGATCGTCGGGGAGGCGGTGGCGGTCAGCGGCAAGCGGTCGGAATAGCCCGGGTCACTTCACGACGGCGTCGATCGAATTCGCCGCCACCGGATGGTACAGCGGCCGCGCCACGGCGAAGATCCGGCGCGCGACCGGCTTGCCCCACTCCGCCTTCATCAGGTCCTGGTAGAGCGGCAGCACGAACTTGCGGCGCCCCTGCGACGTCAGGAACCGCTCGAGCGCCGGCATCGCCGGCTCGTAGCGGCTTGCGATCGCCGCGCGCAGCCACGCGAACAGCACCTCGCTGTTCCCGCTCTGCGTGAAGTGGAACTGCCGGTCGAGCGCCGCCATCTGCGCCGTCGTCATCGTGTCGGGGAGCGAGCCGATGAAGTGCTGCCACTCCTGGGTGATCCAGCCGCTCGTTGCCAGCTCGGACGGCGCCGTCCCTTGCGCGAACGCACGGGCCTGGGCCTCCACCTTCGCGAAGCGATCCGACGTGGCCACGGGGTAGTTGGCCGGCACGCCGGCGCCGTAGACCCAGCGATCGACCTGGAGCTCGCGATAGCGCGCGTCGTCACCGGCGAGCAGGTTCGCCTTCATGTCGGCGAGGAAGCGCGCGGTGGTCATCGGCTGGAACGCGTGCCGGTCGAAGTAGCTGCGCAGGTACGTGTCGAATCGCTCCCGGCCGACCGCCCGCTCCAGCATGCGGAGGAACGCGGAGCCCTTGTTGTAGGCGACCTGCGTCATCCCCTCGTCGGGGTCGCGCCCCTCGAGGGCGAGATGCAGCACCGTCTCCGCCGTGTCGGCGCCGAACCCGGCGATCTCGGCGTCGAGGTCCTGGCGCTCGAGCTGCTGCAGCATCACCGCGATGTCGGTCCCGTACATCGCCTCCATGATGCGGTTCTCGAAGTACGTCGTGAAGCCTTCGTTGAGCCAGAAGTCGCTCCACGTCGCGTTCGTGACGAGGTTGCCCGACCACGAGTGCGCCAGCTCGTGCGCGACGAGCGACACCAGCGACCGGTCGCCCGCGAGGATGGTGGGCGTGGCGAAGGTCAGCCGGGGATTCTCCATGCCGCCGAACGGGAACGACGGCGGCAGCACCAGGAGGTCGTAGCGCCCCCACCGGTACGGCCCGTAGATGGACTCCGCGACGTTCACCATGCGCTCGACATCGATGAACTCGCGCGCGGCGGAATCGACGACCGAGGGCTCGGCATACACGCCCGTGCGGGGGCCGAGCGGGCGGAACGCGATGTCGCCGACCGCGATCGCGATGAGATACGGGGGCACCGCCTGGTCGAGCTTGAACCGGAAGGCGCGTCCGCCGGGCGCGGCCTCCCCCTCCGGGGTGAGCTGCTCGGCGCTCATCACCGCCCGGAGCGGCGACGGCACCGTGATGCGGGCCTCGTACGTCTGGCGGACCCCGGGGCTGTCCTGCGTCGGGATCCACGTGCGCGTCAGGATCGCCTGTCCCTGCGAGAAGAGATACGGGTGCTGCTTGCCCGCCGTCTGCGCCGGCGAGAGCCACTGCAGCGCGCTCGCGTCGGGATTCGTGTGGTATCGGATGACGACGCGGTCACTCGCGGCCGGCAGCGCGATGGTGAGCGGCGTGCCGAGGAACGGGTCCGTTGCGCCGGAGCTGTACCGGAGCTGCGTGCCGCCGGCTTCCGTGACCCCCAGGATGGTGAGTCCCTTCGTGTCGAGGACGATCTCCCGCGCACCGGGCGCGCGCGCCACGGTGAGCGTCGCGGTCCCGGCGAGGGTCTTCGCGGCGAAGTCCGTCGCGAGGTCGAGCACCACGTGCGTGACGCGCGCCTCGTTGGGCCGGGCGTACGAATGCACGTCGCGTTCGATCGGCGTGAGCTGGACCGCGGTGCCCGTGCCGACCTGTATGGGCGCGGCGCAGGCGGTGGCCGCGAGGACGAGCAGCGTCGAAAGCTTCAGGGAAGTGGACATTGGATGCGATGGGTCGGAGATGTGTCGGTCGTGGTCACCGCGGAAATGCCACCATCGACTCGTGCCCATCGGTGTCGACGGCCGCGACCCCGAAGAAATAGTTGTCGATGATGACATTCTCGAGCGTGTACTCGGTCACGTTCCCCACGTAGCGCGAGCGCGTCCAGTTCACCTCGCTCGGCTTGCGCCAGTAGATGCGGTAGCCGGCGAGGTCGGGCGCGTTCACCGGCTGCCAGCGCAGCGTCGGCGACGGCCGCACGGCGCCGGCGATCCGCACCGAGTCGGGCGCCGGGGGCGCCCAGGCGAGTGAGATCAGCGTCGCCGCGTCGAGCGCGGTGATGGATGCCGCGTATGCGAAGTTCACGCCGCTGATGACGTCGCCGTACGCCCGGCCGTTCTCCGTTCGCAGGTCCTGGTGCTGGCGGTCGTAGTGCTCGTGCGTCTCCATGAGCCGGACGGCGGGATACCCTTCGTTGAAGAACGGCGTGTGATGCCCGCCGCGGCCGTAGCGATCCAGCCGGTAGATGATCTCGACGTCGAGGTTCGGGAAGTACGTGTCCGCGACGCGGTCGATGTAGCGGGCGAGCTGGCGCGATGGCGTATCGAGCTCGCCGCCGTTGCGGAGGATGCGGGCGAGCTCCGCCGGCGTCGTCGTGGGCGGCAGTCCCGGCGCGAAGACCCGCGCGGTGTTGTTGGCGACGACGCCGGTGATGCCGGCGATGTTGCCCACCATGTCGTTGTTGATCGCGGCGTCGAGCTTCCAGCCGTTCGCCTTGGCGTGCCGCGCGAGGATGACGCCGCCGAACAATCCCTGCTCCTCGCCGGCGAGCGCCGCGTAGACGATCGACGCATCCGGCTGGTGCTTCGTGAGCACGCGCGCGGCCTCGAGCGCGGCGGCGATGCCGCTCGCGTTGTCGTTGGCCCCCGGGGATTCGCTCGTCGCATCCATGACGTCGGTCACGCGCGAGTCGATGTCGCCGCTCAGGAGGACATAGCGGTTCGGGTCCGACCGCCCGCGCTGGATCGCGACGACGTTGACGACGCTGACGTCCTGCTTGATGCGGGACTGCGGGTCGCCCTTCACGACGTCCCCGATGTAGCGCACTTCCAGGCAGCCGCCGCACGCGGCGCTGATCCGCTGGAACTCGGCGAAGATCCACCGGCGCGCCGCCCCGATCCCCCGTGTCGTCGAGACCGTGTCCGACATCGTGTGCCGCGTGCCGAAGCCGACCAGCGTCCGGATGTCGCGCTCGATCCGCTCGCTGGAGACCGCCGCGACCACGCCGTGGATCCGGGCGTCCTCGAAGCCGGCGGGGGGGACCGGCCCCGCCGGAGCGGGCGCCTGCGCCCTGGCCGACGGGGCGAGCAGCAGCAGCACGAGCGTTGCGACGGCGGAACGGGCGACGGGCACGAGCACCTCCAGGGAAACAGGGGTTGGGAAACCGCTTGGGCCGGACAAATGCGTCACGGGATTTTCACCTCCAGCGCCGCGATCCGCTACCTTCACACATGACCGAACCTGCAAACGCGTCCGGCTTCGCCTCGCTCGGACTGCACGACACCCTCATCGGCGCGCTCACCACGCTGGGCTACGAGGAGCCGACGCCGATCCAGCGCGAGGCGATCCCGCCCCTGCTCGACGGACGCGACCTCCTTGGCCAGGCGGCGACCGGCACCGGCAAGACCGCGGCGTTCGCCCTGCCGATGCTCCAGCGCGTCTGTGGCGAGCGCGGCCCCCGGGACGAGGACGACACCCGGGCGTCGACCATTCGCGGCCTCGTCCTCGTCCCCACGCGCGAGCTCGCGATGCAGGTTGCCGAGGCGGTGCACAAGTACGGCAAGGGGTTCGGGGTGCGGGTCGCCCCCATCTACGGCGGGCAGGCGATCGGGCAGCAGCTCCGGCAGCTCAAGCGCGGGGCGGACATCGTCATTGCCACGCCGGGGCGGATGCTCGACCACCTCAACCGGAAGTCCATCGACCTCTCGTCGGTGCGCACCGTGGTGCTCGACGAGGCGGACGAGATGCTCGACATGGGCTTCGCCGAGGACCTCGAGGCGATCCTCAACGAGCTTCCGGAGGAGCGGCAGACGGCGCTCTTCTCGGCGACGATGGCGCCGCGCGTGGCCGGCATCGCCGAGCGCCACCTGTCGGAGCCGGTGCGCATCTCGATCGCACGCGAGCGCGCGGCCCCCGGCGAGGTGCCGCGCGTCAAGCAGACCGCCTACGTCGTGCAGCGGCAGAACAAGGTCGCGGCCCTCGGCCGGATCCTGGATATGGAAGGACCCGCGTCGGCGATCGTGTTCTGCCGCACCCGCACGGAGGTGGACGAGCTGACGGAGACGCTCACCGGCCGCGGGTATCAGGCGGAAGCGCTGCACGGCGGCCTGAATCAGGACCAGCGCGACCGCGTCATGCGGCGCTTCCGCGCCGGGACGACGGAGCTGCTCATCGCCACCGACGTGGCGGCGCGCGGCCTCGACGTCGAGCACCTGTCGCACGTCGTGAACTACGACGTGCCCAACTCGCCGGACGTGTACGTGCACCGCATCGGCCGCACGGGCAGGGCAGGGCGCGAGGGCGTGGCGATCACGCTCGTGGAGCCTCGCGAGCACCGGCAGCTGCGCAACATCGAGCAGCTGACGCGGCAGAAGATCGCCGTCGAGACGGTGCCGACGGTGTCCGACCTGCGCGCGCGGCGCCTCGAGGCCACCCGCAGCACGATCATGGAGACGCTGGTGGAAGGCGACTTCGAGGCGTTCCGCGGGGTGGTCGAGTCGCTGGCGGCGGAGCACGACATCCTGGACGTGGCGGCCGCGGCCGTGAAGGCAGCGCACGAGGCGTCGGACGCGGGCGCGGCACAGGATGAATCCGACATCCCTTCGGTCAGCCTCGGCGCGGGCCCGGGATTCCGCGGCAAGGGCGCTGAGCGTGGCTTCGGTCGCGAGCGGGAGGGCGGGTTCCGCGGTCCGCGGGAGGATCGCGGCGAGCGTGGGGGCTTCCGCACGGGGCGTGGCGAACGGCCGGCGCGTGAACGGAGCGAGCGCGCAGCGCCGCCCCGGCGCGGGGCCGCTCGAGGCGAGCGCGGGGACGTCGCCCGGGTGTACGTCGGGATCGGACGGAGCCAGGGGATGCGCCCGGCCGACCTCGTGGGCGCCATCGCGAACGAGGCGGGGCTCGACTCGCGGGAGATCGGCGCGATCGAGATCGCCGACAAGTTCTCGCTCGTGGAGGTGCCCTCGGACGCCGTGCGGCAGGTGGTGGACGCCCTGCGGTCCACGACGATCCGCGGCAAGCGCGTGATGGCCCGCCCGGATCGGGAGCGCTGAGGGGTGAATGCCTGACAGGCGGCCGGCGCGGAGGCATTAGGGTGGTGACTCTGGCGCTACCCATTGCCCCGCATTAGCTTACCGGGTCTGCGTACGCTCGTCTGTGTGGTCTGAAGCCCACCGGGAGCCAGCTATACGGCTCCCGTCGCTCGTTTACCGGGCCGTGTGCAGAGCAGTCGGCGACGATCGCCTGGCAACAAGGATCGGTGTGTGCAGCGAGACTGGGCTCGCTCACGTCGCCGACATTCATCAGGAGAGTTTTGCATGCGCACGACGGGCACGGTGAAGTGGTTCAACGACCAGAAGGGCTTCGGCTTCATCACGCGTGACGATGGTCAGAAGGACGTGTTCGTCCACCATTCCGCCATTCAGACCCAGGGCTTCCGTTCCCTTGCGGAAGGCCAGCGGGTCGAGTTCGACGTCGTGCAGGGCCAGAAGGGCCCCGCCGCCGAGAACGTGACGAAGATTTAAGGAGCCGAAGAGCTAATGGTTGAAATCACGATCGGCGAAGCCGACCGCCTCGATTGGGCCCTCAAGAAGTTCAAGAAGAAGGTCGAGAAGGCGGGCGTACTGAAGGACCTGCGCAAGAAGCGCCACTACGTGAAGCCGAGCGAGGAGCGGAAGCAGCGCGCCGCGGCTGCGCGTCGTCGCTCGTCGTCGCGCCGTCCGCGTACGCCACGGTAAGCAGCCGGCCGTCTGCGCAACGCACCGCGGGGGCGATGTCCATCGGACATCGCCCCCGCGGCGTTTACTGCTCGGTGACCGGCGCCGGTGTCAGAGCGCGTCGCGATCGCGTCCGGCGTCGCGCTGCACTTCGCCGATCTTGTCCTTCGCCTTGCCCTTGACCTGATCGATCTTCCCTTCGGCCTGCAGGCTCTTGTCGCCCGTCAGGCCGCCCACGGCGTCCTTCAGGTGGCCCTTGGCATGATCGATCTTGCCTTCGGTGCTGTTCTCGATCCCCTTGCGGGTCAGCTCATCGCGATCGCGGTCGGTCATCGGGATTCTCCGGTTGAATGTTCGGTCCGTCGTAGTGCAAAGGCGGGGCCCAAACACCCGTAGCAGGCGGGCCCAGCCGGAGCCTACGCGCGCCGCGACTCCACCCGCTTTTCGGCCGTCGCAACCCAGCACCGGAGCAGCTCCGCCACGCTCCATGCCTGCGCGATGCACCCGCGCGGCGCGAATGGCTCCTCGGCGTCGAAGATCTCCGCGATCGAGCCGACGCCGAAGTCGTCGAGATGGTGCACGAGCGGCTCGAGGAAGCGGCGCGCCTCGAAGCGCTCCTCCGGATAGAGCTTGAGCCACGCATCGATCCACGGACCGATGAGCCACCCCCACACCGTGCCCTGGTGGTACGCGGCATCGCGCGTGCGCAGGTCGCCCCAGTACTGCGCGGCGTAGTTCTTCGACCCCGGCGCGAGCGAGCGCAATCCCGCGGGCGTGAGCAGGCGCTCACGCACCACGCGGACGACGGGCTCCCAGTGACGCTCGTCGAGCACCGGGTGGTCGAGGGAGATCGCGAGCACCTGGTTGGGGCGGCACTCGCCGCTGTCGCCGTCCGGACCATCCACGACGTCGTTGAGGTAGCCCAGCCGCTCGTTCCAGAAGCGCGCATTGAAGCTCTCCCGTGCGCGCGCCGCATGCTGCGCGTAGACCTCGGCCTCGGCGTCGTGGCCCTCGCTGCGCAGCCAGCCCTGGAGGTGGCAGAGCGCGTTGTACCACAGCGCGTTGAGCTCCACCGCCTTGCCGCGGCGCGGCGTCACGACCCAGTCGTCCACCTTGGCGTCCATCCAGGTGAGCTGGTAGCCCTCCTCGCCCTGGCGCAGCAGCCCGTCGGCCGGGTCGATCCCGATGCCGAAGCGCGTGCCGTTCAGGTGCTCCCGCGCGATGCGCTCCATCGTCGGCAGGAGATGGCGCACGATCGTCCCGTCGCCGGTGTAGCGCTGGAAGCGCGCGATCGCGTGGAAGAACCAGAGCGTGGCGTCGGCGGTGTGGTACAGCCCCTCGTCACTCCCGTCGGGGAACATGTTCGGGATGAGCCCATCCTGGACGTGCTGCGCGAACGCGCGGAGGATCGCTCCCGCCTCGCGATAGCGCCCGGTTACCAGCGTCAGCCCCTCGAGGCTGATCATCGTGTCCCGGCCCCAGTCGGTGAACCAGTGATAGCCGGCGATGATGGTGCGGATCTCGTCGCCCACCGCGAACGCGCGTGCCGTGTCGGCCACGCGGCCGGCGGGGGTGATCACGAACTGGTCGGCCGCCAGCGTGAGCTCCGCGGCGACGCCTTCGCACGCGGCCGGCATCGCCACCGCGACCAGCCGCCGGCGTCGCTCGTGCTCCGCGTTCCACGCATCGACCGGCCCGAGTGCGAGCATCCGCTCGAGCACCTCCGTCGACGCGACCAGCGCGGCCGGCTCCTCGTGCGTCGCCGTCACCGAGAACGAGCCGGGGCACCACAGCGCGCCCTTGTAGGTGTAGCCCCGGTAGTGCTCGACGCGATAGAGCAGCTCGCCCAGCCGTTCCTCCTTGAGTGCCAGCGACGGATCACGCCCGGTGAGCGAGAACCGCAGCTTCGGCGTCGGTACCGGCTTCTTCTCGCCCGGCCCCTGCACCACGTAGTGCCCGGCTTCGGCGAAGAGCCGGTACCCTTCCTCGAAGGGCGTGCTCACGGCCGCCTCGTAGCTCCGGAAGTGCATCGCGGGGCGCAGGTCGAGCGTGACGTCGTCGCCGTCGATCACGTGATACGACACGACGACGGTGTTCTGGCGATACGGCATCACGATGCGCCGCTCGATCACCGCATGCGGCAGCTCGTAGCGCCACACCGGCAGGCCGCCCTCGAGGCGGAACTCCACGAGCGTGTCCCGCGCCGGCGCCTCCGGCTTGCGCCCCTCGCGCTCGATGCCGCTGAGCATCTGCGACCCGCCGCCCGGCAGGCGCACGCACTCAAGGAGCTGATTCAGCATCACCGTGCGCCCGAGCGGATTGTGCAGCGCAGCGACGAGGATGCCGTGATAGCGTCGCGTGGCGATCCCCGCGAGCGTCGCGGAGGCGTAGCCGCCCAGGCCGTTGGTGACGAGCCACTCGCGGCCGAGCAGGGTGTCGAGATCGTCCGCGCCCTTGGTGCGGCGGAGGACGCGAACGGGAGGCGTGTAGTCGGTCTTCATGCGGTCGTTCGCACGGGCTCGAGAAGGACGGCGCACTCGCCGGGGATGTGCCAGATGGCCTGCGGCTTCAGGGGAACGGAGGACGCGTCGCCCGCGGCGCGCTCGCCCTGCATCCGCCGCTCGCGCTCGAGCGGCGCAGTGCCGGCCCCGCCGTACCGCGGATCTTCGCTGGTCCAGCGCGTCTGCCATTGCATCGCCGCCGGAGGCGCCAGCAGCGGCTCCGACGCGCGGGAGAAGCGCAGCGCGTGGCCGAGGTTCACCACGAGCAGCCGGTCGGCGTCGCCATCGGGGCTGAACCAGCGCAGCACGAAGGCATGGTCGCCAAGCACCGCGCCGTCGATGCCGTCCGCGGCCTGGCGGCGGAGGGTCGCGTCCTCCCGCCGGAGCTGCAGCAGGTCGCGGTGGAGCGCGAGGGCTTCGGTGTTGGCCTCGCGCTCCCGCGGGTCGAGCTTGCACGCCATGAAGGTCGCCTCGTCGCCCGGATCGGCGATGCGCGCGCGGACGTCGGGCTGGGCGACGCTCGGAAACTGCGCGAGGAAGTCGCCGCGACCCTGGCGCACCATCGCCGCGATCTCCGGCCGGTGATCCGCGAAGTAGAAGAACGGCGTCGACGCCGCGTACTCCTGCCCCTGGAAGAGCATCGGCGTCTGCGGGCCGAGCAGCAGCAGGGCCGTCATCGCGCGATGGCGGGCGGGACTCGTGAGCAGGTGCACGCGCCGCCCCGTCGCCGAGTTCGCGGCCTGGTCGTGGTTGTCGAGGAAGTGGACGAAGTGCGCCGGCGCGATGCCGCGGGTCGGCGTGCCGCGCCGCTTCTGCTGCCAGCGGTAGAACTGCCCCTGGTAGAGGAAGCCGTACTTGGCCGCGGACACGAATTCCTGCGCGTGGCCGCGATAATCGGTGTAGTAGGCCTCATCCCGCCCCGTCAGCGCCACCTTCGCCGCATGGTGGAAGTCGTCGTTCCACAACGCATCGAGCGCGCAGCCGCCGTCGTCGTGCGACCGCAGGAGCGCGGTGTCCTGCGGCTCGTTCTCCCCCACGACCAGCGTGCGACGCCCGGCGGCTCCCTCCTGCACGGCCTCGTGGATGTCCGCGAGGATGTGGCGCGGCGACTCGTCGAAGATGCTCTGCGTCGCATCGAGTCGCAGGCCATCCACGTGGAACTCGCTCGCCCAGTAGCGCGCGTTCGACGTGATGAGCTCGCGCACCGCCTCGCAGCCGGCATCGTCGAAGTTCAGCGCCTCGCCCCACTCCGTGCGATGGCGGCGGCTGAAGTAGGTGTCCGAGTACTGCGCCAGGTAGTTGCCGTCCGGCCCGAGGTGGTTGTACACGACGTCGAGGATCACTCCGAGGCCGAGCGCATGCGCGCGGTCCACGAATCGCCGGAAATCGTCCGGGGTGCCGTAGAGCCGCGTCGGCGCGAACAGGTCCACGCCGTCGTAGCCCCAGCCGAACCGTCCCGGGAACTCCGACACCGGCATGACCTCGACGACCGTGACGCCGAGCTCCGCGAGCGCATCGAGGTGGGCCGTCGCCGCGGCGAACGTGCCCTCGGGCGTGAACGTGCCGACGTGCAGCTCGTAGATCACCGCCCCGGCGAGCGAGGGGCCGCGCCAGCCCGCATCCGTCCACGCGAACGCCGGATCCACGACCTGCGACGGACCGTGCGGCCCCTCCGGCTGGTAGCGCGACGCGGGGTCGGGAAAGGACTCGCCGCCATCGAGGCGGTACCGGTAGCGCGTCCCCGCGCGCGCCTCCCGCACGATCCCCGAGAAGTACCCGTTCCCCTCGGCGGCCAGCGGATGGGCGTCCTCGCCGCCGTTGCCCGCGAGGACGGCATCCACGCGCCGCCGCCGCGGCGCCCACACCCGGAAGTGCACCCCCTCGCCCGGGCGCAGCTCGGCGCCCACGGGAAGGCGGCGCGTCACGGTCGTGCCATGGGGATTCCTGGTCGGTGAGGACGGGGACGGAGACGAGGCCGGAACGGTCATGTGGAGGCCGTGCGGCGCACGATCGGTGCCGATGGGTCGCGCCGGCTCGCCTCCGATACGATCTTACGGACGCCCATGACGACCAACTCTCCGGACGCCGGCGCTCCGCCGGCGCGATCCCGCAGGACCAGGGACATGGCGGCGCGCATCTGGCGCTCCCGCATCAGCCGCATCGCCTCCATCTGGCTCGTCGTTGCGGCCATCGAATACGTGGCGTGGCGCTTCTTCCTGAGCAGCCCGTTCTTCCGCGAGTTCTTCGCGCCCATCGCCGTGGTCGTCGCGATCGTCGGCCTCGCCGCGACGTGGCGGACGCTGAGCCGCCGCGAATCCGACCGCCGCGGGGGCGACCGCCGGCATGTGGACCGCCGGGAGGAATCCGCCGGCTCCCGGTAGGGCCCGCATCGCGCGCCCTCGCGCGTCAGAACCGCCGGGTCATCTCGAACAGCACGGTGCGCTGCTGCGGGTCCACGCCGCCCGCACCGAGGAAGAAGCGGTCGACCCTGTTGCCGGGGTTCACCTCGTGGTTGTACTTCACGACCTTCTGCCCGGCGAGGACGCCGAAGAAGGCGCCCATCAGGACGTCGCTCGCCCAGTGCTGGTCCAGGTGCATGCGCGCGAGCCCCGGCGTGGCCGCGATCGCGTAGGCGAGCGGCGCGATCCACTTGCGCTGGTCGGGCCAGCGATGCGCCGCCTCCCCCGAGAGCACCGCCGCGACCGCGAATCCCGACGACGTGTGAATCGAGGGGAAGGCCCGGTGGCCGAACTCGGTGAATCCCTTGAACGGGTGGAAGATGTACTGGTTCAGCTCCTCACCGTCGAGCGAGTCGGCGACGGACGGACGGGCCCGCCCGAGCGGACCGCGAACGAGCTGTGCCGCCACGCTCGCCACCAGCACCGCCTCCGCCATGTGGATGGAGACGTCGGAGAGCGTGCGCTGCCCGGTCAGCCGGCCGATCCCCCACAGCGCCACCGATCCGACGCCCATCGTGGACTCGTTGATGCGGTTGGCGAAGCTCCGGCTCGTGCGGAGCGTCGCATTCTCCTGGACGCCGTCCTCGCGCACCCAGCGCGCGATGTCGTCGTCGTAGATGGTGAGGAGGAGCGTGCTTGCGGTCACGGCGCCGGCGGCCACCCAGTCGCTCCTCGTGAAGAGCGGCGGACGCTCGGGCTCGGTGGTCTGGGCGAGGGTGGCGCCCGGCGCGGACGCGAGGGCGAGGACGACGGACAGGGCGAGATGGCGTGCGTTCAACACGGGCTCCGGGAGACGCTGGGTCGGATGTAGACCCTCGCGAAACGCATCCCCCGTGCCCGCCGCGGACCGGACGGTCAGCGGCTTGGCACCCGGTCTGCAAATGACCATTACCATCGAGTTGATATTGCCGGGCGCGCCACGCGCGGAACGGGATCAACGGGAGGGACCGATGGCATTTCGTGATTTCAGGGACTCGACGGGCACGCTGTGGCAGGCCTGGGACGTGATCCCGCAGCTCGTCGAACGGCGGAACGGACTGCGGCGGATTGCGCCGCCGCCGGTGCTCGGCATGACGAACGACCGCCGATGCGGCATGGACCGCCGGATCGCGACGACCAGGCGCGGGCTGCTCGGCGACGGCTTCGACCGCGGCTGGCTCTGTTTCGAGAGCGCGGAGGAGAAGCGGCGGCTGACCCCCATCCCCGGCGACTGGACGCGCTGCCCGAGTGCACAGCTCGAGCGCTACTGCGGCGCGGCGATGCCGGTGCGGCGGCCGTCCTCCCCTGTGCGCGCCGAGGAGCCGTTCGCGCAGGGCGCCCATGCGGGCGCGGGGATGCGGCGGACGGTCTAGCCGCCGGGGTTATCTTGCTGGCCTATGGAGCCAGCCGCATATCCTGCCGAAAGCGTGGAAGGGTGGTACGCCCTCCACCAGATGTACACCGTCGATCGCGCGGCGCTGCGCGACGTGACCGGGGACGAGCTCGACATCCTGAAGCGCGACGCCGTGCGCGCGCTCACCGACATGGCGGACCCCGTGCAGGGCGGGTGGACGCGCGTCGTGCCGCTCACGGGCTCGCGCGCCGACGTCATGCTCGTCCACTTCCGCGCCACCTTCGACGCACTCGGCGAGGCCCAGCGCGCCGTGCAGCGGCTCGCGCTGTTCGACCACCTGCACCTCGACTACAGCTTCCTCAGCGTCGCCGAGGCGGGGATGTACCACCTCGCCGCCAAGGTCGTGCGCGAGACGAAGGAAGCGGGGGGCAAGGTGGGCGACGCCGCGTTCCGCGAGCGCCTCGCCGCGCTGATGGCGAAGGAAGCCGAGACGGAGCACGTGCGGAAGCGGCTGTATCCCGACGTGCCGGCGGCGATGCCGTACGTCTGCTTCTATCCCATGGACAAGAAGCGCGAGACGGGGCAGAACTGGTACACGCTCCCCGTCGAGGAGCGCAGCCGGCTCATGTTCGAGCATGGCATGAGCGGCCGCCGCTACGCGGGCAAGGTCTCGCAGATCGTCACCGGCGCCATCGGCTTCGACGCGTGGGAGTGGGGCGTGACGCTCTTCGCGAAGGACCCGCTCGAGTTCAAGAAGATCGTGACGGAGATGCGCTTCGACGAGGCGTCCGCGAAGTACGGCGCGTTCGGCGACTTCTTCGTCGGCAAGGTCATGGATGCGGAGGAGTGGGTCGCCAGCCTGTAGCACGCACTCCGGATGAGCACGCGCTGCCCGGCACGCGCGGTGCTGCGGTTCCGCATGTCCCTCTTTCAAGGATGGGCCATGCGAACACGATCGATGCGGCAGACGTTGCTTGCGGTGATGGCGGGCGGTTCCGTTCTCCTGGCGGTCGCGGCCTGCGACGATGACGACGAGCCCATCACGGGCGGAAGCGTCACGTACCGCTCGACGATGAACGGCGCGAACGAGCGGCCGACCCCGAACTCCAGCGCGGCGACCGGCACGGCGACGTACACGCTCACCGGCAACACGCTCTCCTACACGGTGTCGGTGAACGGGCTCACGGCCCCGGCGTCGGGTGCGCACATCCACGTCGGCAACGGGACGCAGGTCGGGGCCATCGTCTTCCCGTTCACGTATGCCGCCGTCTCGACGGGCACCGTGGCGACGGGGTCGATCAACCTTACCGGCTCGATCATCGCCGGCGGCATCAGCGGCGACTCGCTGCGCGTGCTGCTGAACAACGGCAACGCGTACACGAACGTGCACACGGCGACGTATCCGGATGGGGAGATCCGGGGGCAGATCGTGCGGCAGTAGTGACCGCGGCAACGCCGCAGACCCCGATTCACACCAGGGGTGAGCACGAAGGACACGAGGGTCACGAAGGGCACGAAGGGACTTGCTGCCCGGATGGCCCGAAGAAAAGAGCCGGGCCGCCCGATGGGAGCGGCCCGGCTTTTCCTTGA
>DASTYL010000118.1:0-9800 GCA_035764975.1 Gemmatimonadaceae bacterium
GGGTGTCGGCGGGGAGCGCCTGGCGCGTCCCGCGAAGCACGACCGGCACGACGGGGGCCCGGGCTTCCACGGCAGCCTCGAACGCGCCGAGCCTGAAGGGGCGCAGCCCCACGAGCTTGCCGAAGGTGCCCTCCGGGAAGAACATGACGGATTCGCCGCCGCGCAGCCGGTCCACGATGGCATTCGCGTCGGCGACGGCCTGATGCGGATGCCAGCGATCGACGGTGGGATGGCGCCCGCGGCGCACGAGCGTGCCGACGACGCGCCATGCGAGCACTTCCTCCATCGCTGCGAAGACGAAGTCGATCGGCAGCGCGGCGAGCAGCGTCGGGGTGTCGGCGAACGACGTGTGGTTCGCGATCAGCACGAGCGGCCCGGTGCGCGGCAATCGCTCCGCGCCCTCGACGTGCAGCGTGCAGCCGCTGGTGCGCAGCGCGATGCGCGCGGCGGTGCGGCCGAGGCGGCGTACCGGCCGTCCCGCGGGGAGCAGCCGCCCGAGGAGCCAGAGCGCCGCGACGAGCGGCGGGCCGACGATCGCCCACGCGACGCCGAGCGCCGCGACGTTCGCGGCGCGTGCGAGGCGGTGCCGCACCTTCACGAGCGAGCGTGCCGCGATCTCGCGCCCAAGGGCCACACGCACGCGCAGCGGGGCGGAAGGCCTGCGCGCCAGCTTGCCAGACTCGTAGAGCTCCCGCGTGGCACCACGCCGCAGCTTGCCGCTCGGCGTCTTGGGAATGGCTCCCGGAGGCAGCACGGCGACGACGTCCGGCGGCATGCCGATGGCCTCCACGACCGCGGCGATGACGTCGCGCTCGATGCGCTCGCGTTCGGCGCGTTCCTGGTGATGCGCCTCGGTGAGCACCACGAGCTGCTCCGTGCCCGAACGCTCGTCCATCACGCCGATCGCCACCACCCGTCCGCGGCGCACGCCGGTGACGGCGCCGGCGGCCTCCTCGATCTCCTGCGGGACGAGGTTGCGTCCGCCCTTGATGATGATGTCCTTCACGCGGCCGGTGACGAACAGCTCGCCGGCGGCGCGGTACGCGAGGTCGCCGCTGTCGAGCCAGCCCCCGGGGAGGAACGTGCGGGCGTTCGCCTCGGGGTTGTGATAGTAGCCGCTGGTGCACGACGGGCCGCGAAACTCGACGCGACCGACCATGCGCTCCGGCACCTCGATGTGCCGCTCGTCCACGACGCGCAGCTCGTGGTCCGGAATGACCGTTCCCACCGATGCGAACCCGATGGCGGTTCGATCGCCGGCGCGTGCTGGCTCGGCCCTCCCTTCGCGAACGAACGGTGCGCGCGCGACGTGATCGATGACCGGCCCGCGCCCCACCGGCGGAAAGCACAGCGCGACCGAGCTCTCCGCGAGGCCGTACACGGGCATGAGTGCCTCGCGGCGGAAGCCGTAGGGCGCGAACCGCTCGGCGAACCGGTCGAGCGTGCCTTCGCTCACCGGTTCGGAGCCGTTCGTCGCGCAGCGCCAGCACGAGAGATCGAGCCCGGTGAGCGCCTCGTCGGGAATCCTTCGCACACACAGCTCGTACGCGAAGTTGGGTGCGGGCGAGAGGGTCGCACGGTGCGCGTGGATCGCCCACAGCCAGCGCTCCGGGCGCGCGAGAAAGGCAAGGGGCGACATGAGGGCGATCGGGATCCCCTGCACCATCGTGCACAGCCAGGTGCCGATGAGTCCCATGTCGTGATACAGCGGCAGCCAGCTCACGCCGACGTCCGTGCCGCGCATCTCCACCCCCACGGCGATCGCCCGGATGTTCGCCATCAGGTTCGCGTGCGTGAGCAGCACACCCTTGGGGTCGCCGGTGCTGCCGGAGGTGTACTGGATGAGCGCAGGGTCGTCCGCGCTTGCATGGTCATTTGCGCCCGTGTCGGCGGCTTCGTGCGCACTGGACCCGCGCGCACTGGTCTCGCGGAGCGCCTGCACCGATACGATCGTGCGCAGCGCCGGCGCATCGCGGCGGAGCAGCTTCGCGACCGGCGCGGCCTCCGGCATCGCCACCAGCAGGCGCGCCTCGGCGTTGGCGAGAATGCGCGCCTGCCGCTGCAGGTACTCCGAGATGCGATCGAGGCGCACGGGCGGGTACAGGGGCACGGCGACGGCGCCGGCCGCGAGCACGCCCATGAACGTCTCGAGGAAGTCCACGCCCGTCGGCAGCATGATCGCGACCTTGTCGCCATGCTGGACGCCGTGCTGCGCGAGCGCATCGGCGATGCGCGTCGCGCCAGACCACAGCGCGCCGTACGTCACGGGGTGCACGGCGGGGTCCTCGTGCAGGTGCACGTGGACACGATCGGGCTCCGCCTCCGCACGGAGCCTGAGCGCCTCGGCGAGTGTCGTCACGTGCTCCAGCTGGAGCGCCGTGACCGGCTGCGGCGCTGCCGGCGGCGCGGGGGGGCCGATGCGCACGACCGGCGCGGCGGCCACGGCGGCGGCGATCTCGCGCGCCGTGTCCAGCACGAGGATCTCGTCGCCGACCTCCCGCCCCAGCGCGCGCTCGAGGCGCACCATCAGCTCGACGCGCTCGAGGCTGCCAAGGCCAACGTCCCGTTCGAGTGATGCGTCCGGCGTGACGGCGCTCGCGGCGCGCGCGCCGGCGACCTCGAGCGCCAGGTCACGGACGACGTCCAGCACCCGCGCTTCGTCCGTTCCCGATCCCGCTGCAGCCTGGCCCCGTTCGTCATCCTGCGCCTTCGCCACGCATCCCCCAGGGCAGGCACTGCTGGACAGTCTGTCCAGCAACTGCATGACTCGCATCGGGCGTCCGCCGGACACGGGTTCCCTGACGGCCGATTAGCATCTGGGAAGGCACATCGCGGCGCCGAACGCCGCTCTCATGGTGCGGCAGCGCATGCCGCCCTCACCGTGCCGGGGGAGGAATCCACCATGCTCAAGGTCCGCGACATCATGACGCGCGACGTCTTCACGCTCTCGCCGGAGACCAACCTCCGCGACGCAGCCGGGCTGCTCGCCGAGCATCACATCAGCGGCGCGCCGGTGGTGGCGGGCGGCAAGGTGGTCGGTGTGGTGTCCATGACCGACCTGCTCGACTTCCAGGCGAGCACCGAGCCCACGCCGACCGAGCGCCCCGACCAGGTGGAATGGGGCGCGTTCGCGGATGAGGCGCCGGAGTGGGAAGACGAGAACGAGCCGCCGGCGACCTATTTCACCGAGCTCTGGGCCGACGCGGGCGCCGACGTCGACGAGCGCATGAGCACCATCGAATCGCCAGAGTGGGACCTGCTCGGCGAACACATCGTGTCGGAGGTGATGGATCGGAACCTCCACCGGTTGTCGTCGGACGCCGACGTCCACCAGGCCGCGAGCGAGATGCAGCGCTCCGGCGTGCACCGCGTGCTGGTGATGGACGACGACACGCTCCTCGGGATCGTGAGCACGATGGACATCACGCGCGCCGTCGCCGAGAACAAGCTCGACGTGCGGCGCTACGTGTTCGACCGCCGCGGCGGCGACGAGGAGCGGCGGACGCAGTTCTAGCGGCGGCTTGACCGGGTTCGTAGCCAGCGGGCGGCGGCGGGGTCCCGGGTTCAGGAGGGGTATGTCAGTTCTGGCAAAGTGGTCCGGCTAACCAGCTCCACGCGCGGTTAACTGGCTCGTTTCGGGACGTTTTGCCGGAAGTGACATAGCCCTCCGTTCAGCCGCACTACCCGTCTGCGGGGCACCGGGAGCACTTGAACGACCGGCCCCACCCGCCACGACGCATCCGTGCGGCATCCTGCGCCACGGTGCAGCAGAACGATGCCGCGCCGGCGGCGCGCACCGGCCATGCTTTCCCCATGTGGAAGCCCTACGTCGATCCCATACCCGCATTGAAGCGGCAGCTCGCCGCCACCATCACTGCGCGGATGGAGGGCTGGGAGCAATACAACGGCGGCGCGATGCTTCACATCGACGGCGCGCGGCTCTCGAACATCCGCCGCGGGCAGCTCGAGCGCTTCTCGCTGCAGGCGCTGATCCGCATGCTCGCGCGCATCGGGGAGGAAGTCGTCATCACGACCGCATCCCGCCAGGAGGTGCACTGGCGGAACGTGCGTGCGGACATCGCGCGGCGCGAGGCCGAGCGGGAGGCCCAGCGGAAGTCCCGGCGAGAGGCCGAGCGCGAGATCACGCGTCGACCGGCGGAAGGATAGCCGGAGCGACGTCCGGGGCCTCGAGCACGCGGAGCGCCGTGTCCACCATCCCGACGTCGTCGAGCTCCGCGGCCGTCGTGGCACCAAGCTCCCTGAAACGGCGCGCCTGCGGCAGCACGTTCCGCTCGAGGGAGCCCACGGACTTGTTGAACGTGTCCACCGCCTTGCCGAGGTGCTTGCGCAGGTCGGCGTAGTGGGTGGCGAAGACGGTGATGCGGTCGTACAGCGCGCGGCCGGCGGCGCTGATTTCCTGCGCGTTGCGCGCGATCTGCTCCTGCTGCCAGCCGTAGGAGATGGACCGGAGCAGCGCGATGAGCGTCGTGGGGCTGGCGGGGATCACCTTCTGCTCCACGCCGTACTCGATGAGCGCCGGGTCGTACTGCAGCGCCGCGCTGAAGAAGGTCTCGCCGGGGAGGAACATCACCACGATCTCCGGCGTCCGGTCGAACTGGCCCCAGTAGGACTTCGCGCTGAGCTTCGTGATGTGGTCGCGCACCTGGCGGGCGTGATCACGCAGCCGGGCGGCGCGCGTCTCCTCGTCCGTGGCCTCCATCGCATCGAGGTACGCCATGAGCGGGGCCTTGGCGTCCACGATGATGAGCTTCCCGCCCGGCAGCTTCACGGTGACGTCGGGCCTCAACTTGCCGTTCTCGCCGTCCACCGACGCCTGCTCCACGAAGTCGCAGTGGTCCACCATGCCCGCCATCTCGCAGACGCGCTTGAGCTGGATCTCGCCCCAGCGCCCGCGCACGGTCGGCGACCGCAGGGAATCCACGAGCTTCTGGGTCCGCTCGGCGAGCTGCCGCTGGCCTTCTCCCATCGAGCGCACCTGCTCGATGAGCATCTCGTACGCGCCGACGCGCTCCTTCTCGACCTGCTGGAGCTTCCCGTCCACCTTCTCCAGCGTCTGGCGCAGGGGGAGCACGAGCTCGCCGATCGCGCGGTGGCGCGCCTCGAGGTCGGCGGTGGTGAGCTGCTGCAGGTTCGCGAACTGCGATTGCGCCAGCTGAAGGAACGCCTCGTTGTTCTGGCGCAGCGCGTTGCCACTGAGGAGCTGGAAGCTCTCCGTCAGCCGCATCTCCGCATCGCGCATCGCCGCGAGCTTCTCTTCCGTCCCGCGCCGCTCGGCGTCGAGCCGCGCTTCGGCGGCGGCAAGCTTCGCGGCGGACTCCCGGGCGGCCGCCGAGGCGCGGGCGGCGCCGGCGAGCCAGCCGAGCACGGCGCCCAGGGCGAGCGCTGCGATGGTGGCAGGAACGAGAGCAGTCATCGGATGTCCGCCTTCCGCCGGACGCGCGCGAGCTCCACGAAATCGCCGATGCTTCCGACGCCGAGCAGGCGGTTGCGCCAGTGGCCGGCGGTCTTGCGGTCGACCCTGGCCTCGTGCGTGCCCGGGTTCCGCACGCCGCGCAGCGCATTGATCATCGGCGGGAGCTGCTCGACGAACCACTTGCCGTTCTCGAGCTTCTGCGCGAGCGCCGTCGCCAGCGCCTGCTCGGTGCGGAGCGCGTGCTCGAGCTGGCCCAGCATCAGCGGACGGCCTTCGCCCAGGTCCACGCCGTGGCCATCGATGTTGACCAGGCGCGCCTCGCGCGGCAGCGACGGCATCACCGAGCGCACGATCGCGTTGCACTGGATCTCGAGCGCCTTGGAGAACGCGACGATCACGGGCCCGAAGTCGAAGCCCGGGTCCAGGCGATGCTCGCGGTACAGTCGCTCGCCGGTGGCGATCGCCGTCCGTGCCGAGAGCTCCAGGGCGGACCAGGACTTCTCGCCAAGGAGGTCCTCACGCAGCGCACGCTCGACCGCGGCCGTCCCGCCGCCGATCTCGGCATCGAACTCCGCCCAGAGCTTGCCGCCCGTCAGCAGGTCGCGGTCGTCGGGCACGAAGAACCGCACCCCGTCGTTCCGCGTCACGATCAACGGTAGATCCACCATCCCTCCGTAAAGCGACACCGGTCGGTCGTTGTAGTGCGTGTTGCGAAGCACCTTGAGGCTCTCGACCACCGCGGGCAGGTCGTCGTGCACGAGGCGGCGCAGGTCGCCGAGCTTGAACCAGAAGTCGCAGGACAGCTGGTCGTCGGCATAGTAGGCCGGCGCATGCTCACGCTCGGCGTCGGCCAGCTCGCCTTCTACGATCTCGAGCAGCTCGCCGACGTACAGCGAGCGGTAGTCTGTCAGATAGAGGTGCGTCTCGACCGCATCCGGCCCCTGGAGCGAGCGCCCGATCGCGCGGATCTCATCCGCGTGCGCCTGCGGGGTCTGGCGATTGGGCGAGCGCACCTTGCCCCACCACACGTACAGCTCCTCGACTTCGGCCGCCTCCTTGTCGTACCGCCCCGCCCAGTCGAGCAGGATCGCGAGGTGCTCCTCCATCGCGTTGTGCGCGTAGGCCGGATTCCAGACGGTCAGGAGATGGCGGGTGGCTCGAGCGGGCACGCGTTCACTCCGGGGTGGAGAATCACTGAGTAAACGATTCCCCACCCCTGCGATTGTCAACGGTCAGCGGGGTCGCCGCAGCTTGTCGTCGTAGGCCTGCTTGCCTCGCCGGGCATTGTACGACCGCTGGGCCTCGTACTTCCGGTCCGCCTCCGAGAACCCGCTCGACATCACGGCCTCGGCCGATGCCGCCAGCTCCGCCACCTGGTCGGCGAGACCCGTCGCGATCTCCGGCGGCGCCACGCTGATCATGCGCGACACTTCGCGCAGGACCCTCCCCGCCCCGTCCCGATCGCCCATGCGCTCGCGCCGCACTGCCTCCTCGCGCGCCCGCGCAGCGGCAAGGACGAGCACCTCGCGCCGGACCTCGGGCTCCGCGTGGCCGGCCCGGTCGAGGGGCGTCGCGACGGAGAAGACGATCTCCTGCCGCTCGATCGCCCCAGCGTCGGTGAGCACATGGGCGTGCACACGAACCTTTGCGATGTCCGTCGGCACGCCCGCCTCGATCGCCGGCACGAAGAACTCCATGAGCATGGACTTCGGTTCGCGGGCGTACAGGTCGCCGAGCTCGAAGCGCCGTGCGTTGCCCGGCAGGTCGGCATGGGGGTAGTCGTTGTGCACCCCGACGAGCTTCACGAGCGGCGAAGGACGGATCTCCACCGCGACGTTCTGCGCGGCAAGGGAGAGCAGCCCCTCGATCTCCTCCTCGAACACGCCGGGCGCCTGGTCGGGTCGCTCGATGTACCAGGTGTTGCCGCCGCCGGCGTCGGCCATGCCGCGCAGCAGCGCCTCGTCGTAGTCCGCCCCGAAGCCGATGGTGCTCGTGGTGATGCCTTCCCGCTTCGCGCCACCGGCGAGCCCGCAGAGCAGCGCCGGGTCGGTGATCCCGACGTTCGCGAGGCCATCGGTGAGCAGGAGTACGCGGTTCACGGCGCCGGTGCGCTTGTGCGACGCCACCAGCTCCCGCCCGCGCAGCCAGCCGCCGCTGAGGTTCGTGGAGCCGCCCG
Source organism: Gemmatimonadaceae bacterium (assembly GCA_035764975.1). Taxonomy (GTDB): domain Bacteria; phylum Gemmatimonadota; class Gemmatimonadetes; order Gemmatimonadales; family Gemmatimonadaceae; genus JACDHQ01. The sequence continues at coordinate 7,611 of DASTYL010000118.1, forward strand.
GGCCGATCCGCCCCAGCAGCGGCGTGACGTACCCCTGCTGCGTGCCCGTCGCGGGCATGGCGATGGTATCGATGCCGTCGTCGTACGCGACGACGCTGACGACGTCCTCGGGCGCGAGCCGCTGGATGAGGAACGCCGCGGCGTCGCGCGCGGCCTCGAGCTTCTCCCCGGCCATGGAGCCGGAGCGATCGAGCACGATGGAGATGTTGATCGGCACACGGTTCTGCTGCGCCGGCGCGTGGCCCGTAAGCCGCACGAGCGCGCGGACGATGTAGCCGTCCTGGGCGACGGCGAATTCGTGATCGATCAGGACTGCGTGATGCATGGGGCCTCCCGAAGTGGTGCCCACAGGTTACGGGAGGGGGGTGACAATGGGCCGGGCGGCGTCACCGCCGGAGGTACCGCAGGCGTGGCTGAACCAGCGCCCACGATGGCAGAGCGGTACAAACGGCAACTGGCGGACGAGGGTGGAGACCCTCGTCCGCCAGCTGCCCTGCCCACATATCCCTGAGGACCGGTGGTCTCCTCAGGTGATCACTCGCGCGCCATCTGCCCGACTCGGACCCAGTCCGCTTCCGGCTGAAGCACGACACGGATGAAGATTCCGTCACCCTTCGCGGTGGCCGAGGACGTTTCCGTCCCCCGGGGAGTTCCCGCCTGTGTCGCCTGGGCCATCTGCGCCTGTACCTGTTCCGGCGACAGCTTGTAAAGGCCACCCGTCGTCGCGTCCACGGCGAGACCGACGATTCCGCCGAAGACGAGGTTCCCCCACACCCAGCCGCTCACATGCTTCGTGAGCATGGTTTCATACGGCTGGTAGCCATCGAGCTCGATACGGACGACGTGCGTCTGGTTACGCTGAAGCTTGGCGACGACAGGGGTGTTGCCCATGGTCACACCGTTCACCTTCACCGTCGCCTGCGACGGGGTCGAGGCGAAGCCGATGTCCTGCGTGGTGCCGTGCATGATCGTGGCACAGCCGGTCGTCAGCGTGAGCGCGGCGACGGCAAGGATTGCATAGCGGTGCATGTGATTCCGGGACGAAGCGTGGGAGGAGGAGTACGACGTCTGCGATCGAACTCGCAGAGGACTCCAGCCGCGGGGGAGGGGAACGGCCGGCGGTAAACTTGTGCAGCCGTCTGCGCTCCGCAAGACAGTGTTTTACCGGATACTTCCCACGCCGTGCGAGCTCCATACGGCAGCACTTCCTTCAGCCGTCATTCTGTCTCGCCCGGCCATCGCCACTGCACAGATCACGAGCAGTCAGGCCAAAAGGTCCCCTGTGTTCGACTCGATGCTCGCGCCGAAGGAGGCAGGGGTTGCCCGTCATCGCCGTCACGCCACGTAACCACAAAGTCAGCGTTCCAAATCCGACTCCCCCCGATACACGCACCCGCTCGTGCACGTCTCGCGGATCACGAGCTTCGACAGCATCGGCAGCCGCGGCGCGAGCTCGCGCCAGATCCACCGCGCGAGGTTCTCGCTCGTCGGATTCTCGAGCCCCGGAATGTCGTTGAGGTAGTTGTGATCGAGCGTGTCGTAGATCGGCTTGAATGCCTGCTTCAGGTCGCCGAAGTCCATGACCCACCCCTCGCGTTCCGCGACCGGGCCGGTGACGTACACGGCCACGCGGAACGAATGCCCGTGCAGCCGCGTGCACTTGTGGTCGGCGGGCAGGTTGGGGAGGCGATGCGCCGCCTCGAACGTGAATTCCTTGAAGATCTCCACTGCTGCTCCCTGCTAGCCGCTGAGTCGTGCCGCCAGTCCCGACGCGCGTACCGTCGTGCGCGCGGTCGCCGCGCGGATGATCGCCGGTGAACCGAAGAGGGTCACCGCTTTCCGCGCACGAGTGACCCCCGTGTAGAGGAGCTCGCGCGTCAGCACGCGGCTGTCGTCCTCCGGCAGCATCAGCAGCACCCGATCGAACTCCGAGCCCTGCGACTTGTGGACGGTCATCGCCCAGGCCGTCGCATGCGCCGGCACCCGTGCGGGCGCGAAGCCGCGGACGCCGTCGCGCACCGGGAAGTATACAAGGGGATGCCCGCTCTCATGGAACGTGACCCCGACGTCGCCGTTGTAGAGGCCAGTGCCGTGGTCGTTGGCGGTCACGAGCACCGGGCGGCGGTCGTACCACTGCGACCGGGCGACGGACCGACGCTGCCGCAGCCACCGCTCGATGGCGTCGTTGAG
>DASTYL010000119.1:0-3951 GCA_035764975.1 Gemmatimonadaceae bacterium
GCGAGCTGACGCTCGAGGAATGCCGCGCGACCGCCCGCGAGGCGCTCGATGCGGCGGACGGCGCCGAAGTCCGCGCCATCGTCGCCCGCCGCCACGGCTGACATCCCCGCGGGTCGTGCAGGACAACCAGGAGAGTCGAGAATGAGATTCGGACGTGTCGCCTTCGGGTGGCTGCAGAAGATCGGCAAGTCGCTGATGCTGCCGGTCTCCGTGCTCCCCGCCGCCGGCATCCTGCTTGGCGTCGGGAGCGCGAAGTTCGCGTGGCTGCCCGACGTCGTGTCGAACGTGATGGCCCAGGCCGGCGGAGCCGTGTTCGGGAACCTCCCGCTGATCTTCGCGATCGGCGTCGTCCTCGGGCTGACGAAGAACGACGGTGTCGCCGCGCTCGCGGCGGTCGTGGGCTTCGCCGTGATGCTGGCGACGATGGGCGTGATGGCGCCGCTGCTCGGCACCGAGCCGAAGCAGATCATGGGAATCGCGTCGATCGAGACCGGGGTGTTCGGGGGCATCCTGATCGGCGTCGTCGCGTCGGTGCTGTTCAACCGCTACTACCGCCTGCAGCTTCCGCCGTATCTGGGGTTCTTCGCCGGCAAGCGCTCGGTGCCGATCCTGACGGCGTTCGCGGCCATCGTGGTGGGCATCGTCCTCAGCCTCGTGTGGCCCCCGATCGGGAAGGGGATCGATGCCTTCTCGCACTGGGCCGCGACCGGGAGCCCCTCCACCGCGTTCGCGATCTATGGCGTCGTCGAGCGGGCGCTCATTCCCTTCGGGCTGCACCACATCTGGAACGTGCCCTTCTTCTTCGAGGTGGGGCAGTACGTCGAGCCGCTCACGGGCAAGATCATTCGCGGCGAGATCTATCGCTACACGGCGGGCGACCCCACGGCCGGCAACCTCGCGGGCGGCTATCTGTTCAAGATGTGGGGACTCCCCGCGGCGGCGTTCGCGATCTGGCGCACGGCGCGCCCCGAGAACCGCGCGAAGGTCGGCGGCATCATGATCTCCGCGGCGCTCACGTCGTTCCTCACCGGCATCACGGAGCCCATCGAGTTCGCGTTCCTCTTCGTCGCCCCGGTGCTGTACGCCATCCATGCAGTGCTCGCCGCGGCGGCGTACTTCGTCGCGATCGAGCTGGGGATCAAGCACGGCACGACGTTCTCGCACGGCCTGATCGACTACATCGTCCTCTACCCGAAGAGCACGAACGGGTGGTGGTTCCTCTGGCTGGGACCGCTGTGGGCGATGATGTACTACACGATCTTCCGCACGCTCATCCTCAGGCGCGACCTCAAGACCCCCGGCCGGGAAGCGGGTGACGCCGCCGCCGTGCCGGGCGAAACGGGCTCCGGCGCCGACGCGGGGGTCGTGGACGAGGGCGACTCCATGGCCGCCCGGCTCACGGCCGCCTTCGGGGGCGCGGAGAACATCGAGAGCCTGGATGCCTGCATCACGCGCCTGCGCGTCGAGCTGCGGGATGTCGCCAAGGGGAGCCCCGAGGCGCTCAAGGCGCTCGGCGCAACCGGCGTGATGGTCGTCGGCAGCGGCATGCAGGCCGTCTTCGGCACGCGGTCGGAGAACCTGAAGACCGACATGGAGGAGTACATCCAGTCGGTGGGCACCTCGCCGGCCGCGGCGCGGGCGAAGGCACCGGCCCCGGTGGCCGCTGCCGCGCCCGCAGCCGAGGTGACGGCGGAGCACTGGCGCGTCGCGGAGGCGCTGCTCGCCGCCCTGGGTGGCGACGACAACGTCGTGCGGGTGGAGCCGATTGCGCACACCCGGATCCGGGCCGAGGTGCGCGACGCATCGCGCATCGACGACGCGGCGCTGCTGGCGGCCGGCGCGGCCGGCGTATGGCGCGTGAGCGACGGCGTCGTCCACGTGATCGTGGGCGAGGACGCGAGCGCGTTCGCGACGGCGCTCGCCGGCCGCGGTCGTCCCACGGCACGGACATGAGGCGACTCCTGCTGCTCGCCACGGCCTGCGCGCCGTGGGTCGTCACCCCCGCCGTCGCCCAGGCGCCGGACACCACGCGCCCCTTCGCGATCACCGACACCTCGGTGGTGCAGGGGCCCTTCGCCGCGGTCGCGCGGTCGCGCGACACAATCGTCTCCAGCTATCCCCGCGCGGCGCGCGAGGTGCGCTTCCGCTTCAGCATCAACGGCGTGGAGAACGAGTTCCCGGGCGGCACGGAGCACACGATCTACCTCCGGCCGACGGATGGCCGCCTCGTGACGCCGCTCTACCGGTTCGGCGTCGAGAGTGCGCCGCCGCCCCCAACCCCCGAGGGATCGCCGACGAGCGAGGAGGGCACCGTGCAGGTGACCTTCCGCGTGGATCTCCGGCACGTGCAGCAGGCGCTGCGCGACAGCGGGTTCTACGACCCTCCGCTGGGCAAGCGAATCACGCGGAACGAGTTCCGGCATGTCTTCGTGCTGGGCGATCCTGCGCCGCTGACGTGGGACTACGGCGCACTGAGGCCGGGCTCTCCTCTCGAGCTGCACGACGCCGACGGTGACGGGATCTTCGAGGGCACGGTCCCGATCGAGACGGAATACCCGCGCCCGCGCACGGCCGATGGGCGCGCGATCTGGGCACTGCAGCGCGACATCGGCGCCTTTCCACAGCTCGTGTCCGCGCAGCGGCTGCAGGATGCCGTCCATCGCCTCTCGCTCGAGGAGCTGACGCAGCTCGTGCGCGAGGACGGCGCGCTTTCCGCGGGCGCCAAGTGGCCCGGGGTCTGGACGCGCGACGTGTCGCTGGCCGGGATTCTGTCGCTCGCGCTGGTGGCGCCGGACGCGCTGCGTCTCAGCCTGCTCGCGAAGGTGGATTCCTCGGGGCGCATCATCCAGGACACCGGCACCGGCGGCTCATGGCCGGCGTCGTCGGACCGGATGGTGTGGGCGCTCGCCGCGTGGGAGATCTACGCCGCGACCGGTGACCGCGTATGGCTCCGGCAGGCGCACGACATCATCCGGCGCTCCGCGGAGGCGGACCTGCACGCGGTGCACGACTCCGCGACGGGGCTGATGAACGGCGAGTCGTCGTTCCTCGACTGGCGGGAGCAGAGCTATCCCCGGTGGATGGAACCCGCGGACATCTACCGGTCGCAGAACCTGGGAACCAACGCCGTGCACTACGGTGCATACCGCGCGCTGGCGAACATGGCGCGTGCGCTCGGCGAGCCCGCCGCCCGGTGGGACTCGGTCGCGGCGGGGATCCAGCGCGGGATGACGGCGCGGCTGTGGCAGCCGGAGCGCGGGTGGTTCGGGCAGTACCGGTATGGCCGCACGTGGCGCGCGCTGTCGCCTCGCGCCGAGTCGCTCGGCGAGTCGCTGGCATCGATCTACGGGGCGGCCTCGCTCGCGCAGCGGCAGCAGATCATGCAGCAGGCGCCCGTCGTCCCCTTCGGCGTGCCGGTGTTCTGGCCGTACATCGCCGGGGAGCGGTTCTACCACAATGCGACGATCTGGCCCTTTGTCACCGCGTACTGGACGTGGGCCGCGGCGGAGGGCGGGAACACGCGTGCCGTGCAGCACGGGCTGGACAATGCGACGCGGGCGGCCGCGCTGTTCCTGACGAACAAGGAGAACATGGTCGCGTCCACCGGTCACTACGAGGGGACGGCGCTCAACTCCGACCGGCAGCTCTGGAGCGTCGCCGGCACTCTCGCCGGCACGTACCGCCTGCTGCTCGGCATGCGACTGGAGCCGGACCGGCTCGTGTTCCGGCCGATGGTGCCGCCGTCGTACGGCGGCGAGCGGACGCTCCGCGGGATGCGCTATCGCGGCGCGACGCTCGACATCACCGTGCGCGGACATGGCACCGCCGTGACGGAAGCGCGCCTCGACGGGCGCCTCATCGACACGGCCGCGGTGCCGGCGACGCTGACGGGCCGCCATACGGTCGAGCTCACCCTGAATGGCGAGTGGCCGCAAGCGTCGGTGAGCATGG
>DASTYL010000120.1:0-3430 GCA_035764975.1 Gemmatimonadaceae bacterium
AAGGTCGAGCAGCTCGGTGTACCCGAGCACGGCATTCAATGGGGTGCGCAGCTCGTGCGACATCACGGCGAGGAACTCGCTCTTGGCCTGGTTCGCCGCCTCCGCCTCGGCACGCGCCGCGCGCTCGTGCTCGAGCATCCAGACCTGCTCCTCGGCCCGCTTGCGGTCCGTGACGTCGCGCAGCGACGCCAAACGGGCGGGCTCCCCCTCCCAGTCGATTTCGACCACCCGCAGCTCGGCTGTGACCGTGGCGCCGCCCGGACGCACCACCTCGACCTCGGCGTTCTCGCCCACGAGGAGGGGGAAGCCGATCTCCTCGCCGATGAGCCTCGGCGCCGGCCGGCCGAACAACGCCTCCGCCGCGGGATTCACGAAGCGGATGCGACCGTCGCGCGCGACGATCAGCACGCCGTCGGCGAGCCGCTCGACGATGGCGCGCACGCGCGGATCGCTCGACCGGCGGCGCTCCTGCACCCGGCGCTCGGCGCCCGTGTGCTGGTCCAGGCCGTCCTCCATCGCCTACGCGCCCTCGGTCTGCGGCTGGGCGGTGAAACCGGGCGCGATTGCCTGAGGCATGCCCGCGAGAATCCCGCTCACGTCGGAGAACGGCGCCCCGATGCGCATGCCGAGGCCGTCGATGGTGTACTCGCGCAGGCCAGGGTCGTGGCGGGAACCACGCATCTTCAGCACCGAGATGCTGCGCCGCATCCGCCCCGGCGTCTCCACGTACCGCAGGAGGATGATCGAGTCCGTGAGCGTGGAGATGTGCTTCTCCGTCACCGAGCCTCCGCCGAGCAGCGATGGGGTGGTGGACGTGAACAGTCCGGTGATGCGCAGGCGCTTGAGGGCGGACGTGAGACTGATGACGAACTCGCGAAAGCTCCGCAGCGAGAACACGCGCTCCAGGGCCGACAGGCTGTCCACCGCAACGCGGTCCGGCTTCACTTCCTCGATCAGGTTGCGCATCTGAACGAGATGGTCCTCCATGGGCATCGCGTGGGGATAGCGGTTCACGATGCGCAGCGCGCCCTGGCGCTCCGCCGCTTCAAAGTTCATTCCCCACGCCGCCGCATTGCGCAGGAGCTGATCGCGACTTTCCTCGAAGGCGAAGAGCAGGACCCGGTCGCCGCGCTCCAGTCCGCCGTTGAGGAACTGGCTGGACATCAGGGTCTTGCCCGTGCCCGTCGCCCCGGAGACCAGCACGATCGAGTCGCGGAAGAACCCGCCCTCGCACATCTCGTCGAGCTCCGGGATGCCGGAGGTGACGCGGGTGGTGGACGACTCCTGGTCGAGCTGCTGCGCCGTGAGGGGCAGGACGACGAGGCCATGGTCGAGAATCGTGAACGGCACCTCCCCGCGCTGATGCGGAGCACCGCGGAACTTCAGGATCTCGATCGTGCGCCGGCGCCGCTCGTCCTGGAGGAGGTTGCGGAGCACGACCACGTTGTCGGAGACGAATTCCTCGATGCCGAACTGCGTCAGCGCACCGTATTCCTCGGTGCGCTCCGCCGTGAACAGCACGGTCACGCCTTCGCGCTTGAGCGCGGTGGAGATCCGGTGCAGCTCGGCGCGGATCATCGGGCGGTCCGGGAACTGCACGAACAGCGCGTTGATGGAGTCGATCGCAACGCGCGTCGCCTTCACGCGCTGGACGGCGTGGAGGATGCGCGAGAGCAGTCCGCCGAGGTCGTAGCTGCCGACGATGGGCGTTGGGCCGCCAGGCTCGGGGGAGACGTCCACGAACGCCCACTCCCCTGTCCGCTCCATCGCGGCGATGTCCCAGCCGAAGCTTCGCATGTTCTTCCGAACGTCCGACGGCGTGTCCTCGAACGTGACGAACACGCCGCGCTCCCCGCGCGCCACACCGGCGGTGAGGAAGTGCGTCACGAAGATCGTCTTTCCGCTGCCCGCCGTCCCCGCCACGAGCGTCGTGCGATTTCGCGGCAGGCCGCCGCCGGCGACCACGTCGAAGCCGGGGATGCCCGTCTCGAGCTTCTCGACCGCTCCGTCGATGCGTGGGTTGCGCTGCGCCATCAGCCGTTGTCCTCCTCCTCTCCTCCCAGGGCGAGCGCGACCATGACCTGCTCCGCGTCGGTGAGGTCTCCCGTGACGCGGCGCCGTGGCTCCGGCTCCTCGCGCACGAGGGTGGGCGTCGTGAGAATGCGTTCCTCCTCGGCGCGCTCCGGCTGCCGCTGCACGTCGACGACGCGCAGCTCGTAACGGCCGCTGAAGCGTTGGTCGGCGAGCCGCCGGAAGTTCACGACGGCACGGCGCGACCGAGCGGTATCGCCCGCGATGTAGAGTGTGAATCGCATCCAGTTTCGGGATCGCGAGGCCGCCGCGCGCGGAATGGCGCGACGGACGTGCCCCCGCGCCCCCACGATTTGCAAAACTCGTCCCAACGGAGGAGGACTTGCGGGCCGGCGCCGTCTCGCGATTAGATTGCGCCGTTGACCGGGGTGCCGGCGCCAATACGGGCGCCGGCTGAGAGAGTCCCGTTGAACCTGATCCGGTTCGCACCGGCGTAGGGAGTCACGCAATGAGACATGCATCACGCCCGGGCGCGTGCGTCGCGCGAACGACGCACGGAATCGCCCTTCTCGTCCTCACCCTCTCCGCATCCCGTCTTCACGCGCAGGAGCGGCCCGCCCCCCCCGGGGACTCCGCGCGCAAGCTCGAGGCGGTGACCGTCACGGCGATCCGCGCGGGTGGCCTGGCGCCGATCTCCGCAAAGACGATCACGCGCGAGCGGATCGAGCCGCGGTACTTCGGCCAGGACATCCCGCTCGTCCTCCAGTCCGCGCCGTCGCTCACGTCGTACTCGGAGACGGGCACCTACTGGGGTTACAGCTACATGCGGCTGCGCGGCATCGACCAGTCGCGCATTAACCTCACGCTCGACGGCATCCCGCTCAACGATCCCGAGGACCAGGTCCTCTACTTCGCGGATTTTCCCGATCTCGCGAACAGCCTGCACTCCGTGCAGATCCAGCGCGGCACCGGCACGAGCAGCAACGGCACCGCCGCCTACGCCGGATCGATCAACTTCGAGACGCTGCCGATCGCGAGTCTCGCGCGCGGCGGTGAAGTGCAGGTCGGCGGCGGCTCGTTCGGCGCGAAGCGCGCCAGCATCGAGTACCAGACGGGCCTGCTGCCGAGCCGCTTCGCATTCTACGGCCGCCTGTCCGGATATCAGGTCGAGGGGTACCGCTACCACTCGGGGATGGAGGGACGCTCCGGATTCTTCAGCGGCGGCTGGTTCGGCGACCGCGACATCGTGAAGGTCATCGCGACGGCGGGGCTGTTCGCGGACACGATGGCGTATCTCGCGGTCCCCGAGTCGGAGCTGGCGACGGACCGGCGCATCAACCCCCTGCGCCCCGACGAGCTGGACCGCTTCGGCGAGCAGCTGGTCGCCGCGGCGTACACG
>DASTYL010000121.1:0-22320 GCA_035764975.1 Gemmatimonadaceae bacterium
TGCCGTCGAGCGCGTGCCGGCCGATGTCCAGCGCCGCCTCGTCGATCTGACCCGCGAGTCCGTCGGCGAGCGTCGGCTCCACCGCGATCTCCACCACGCGTCCCGCCTCGAGCGACCGCGCCATCGCCGCCGTTCGATCGCTCTGCACACCGTGCAGCAGCGTCTCCGGTGACGCGCGGCGCACGTAGCTCCCGACACCGCCGAGCAGCCCGCCGCCTCCCACCGGGACGATGATCGTGCCTGCATCCGGGAGGTCCTCGAGGATCTCCAGTCCCACGGTGCCCTGGCCGGCGATGAGGTCATCGCCAAGGCACGGATTGATGAACGTCGCGCCGCTCTCCGCCGCGAACGCGCGCGCCGCATCCATCGCCGCATCGTAGTGCGGCTGCGATGTGTCGAGCGTCGCCCCGAGTCGCGCGATCCCTTCGCGCTTCACGGCCGGAGCGGTCGCCGGCACGAAGATCGTCGCGGCGATCCCGAGCGATCGTGCGGCATGCGCGACGCCGAGGCCATGGTTGCCCGCACTGGATGCGACCACGCCGCGCGCGCGCACGTCGGGCGCGAGCCGCGCCAGTGCGTTGTAGGCGCCGCGCACCTTGAAGCTGCCCGTGAGCTGCTCGGTCTCGAGCTTGAGCCACGTCGGCCCGCCGGCGATCGCCGACAATGCCGGGGAGTGCACGAGCGGGGTGCGCCGGATGACCGGCCGGAGGCGTTCGGCCGCGGCGACGACGGCGGCGGGGTCGAGGGCGTTGAACATTCCTGAAGATACGGGCTCGCGTGGGCCTCGAGGCTGTAACGGCGGGACGACACTCCCGTCGGGGCGGCGCAGCATGAGGCGCCGAATCCGCAGGACACTGGGCAGCGATCCCGGCTGGTCCGGAGAAGCCGCCCCACCGCCACAGGTGGCTCGCGACCTTTCGGCGGCGTGCGTCCGGAAGCTGGCCGGCAATGCCCGGATTCGACGCCCGGGCGCGGCTCCGGACGGTGGGCCGGGGACCGGGACGCGGCAGGGCGGCAGCGTTGACAAAGCGCTGTGCCACACTAGATTACGCGATCTCAAACGCAGCAGTTATCGCGTTTGTTACGCGTCGCGCCGCCGGTCGTCCTACAGGTGGATGTGCGCGTTGCGGGGCTGTAGCTCAGCTGGGAGAGCGCTGCAATCGCACTGCAGAGGTCACCGGTTCGATCCCGGTCAGCTCCATAAGTAGAGTCAGGCACGGATCTCGCTCTTTGGATGTTTGCCCGCCGCCGATCGGTAGGACGTAGAGTTCCAATGACGGCGCGCGAGGCAGCTCCAGCGGGACATCCGTGAGAGCCATTGGACGCCGCTACCTCGGTAGCGGCGTTTGTATTTGGACCCCGGTGCGGCGGGGGCACGAGAAAGCGGGGCAGGGATACCTGCCACGGATTGGAACACAGAAAGTGCCGGATTGCCTCTCGATCGTTTCGAGATGGAATCCGGCCCTTTCAGCTTTGCGGATCCGTGGCGGTCATCCGTGCCCCCGCTGTTATGTCCCTACGATTTCGTTCTGGATCCCAGGCCCTAGAGCGCCGAGAGGTCGTCCCGCAACGCGGTGAAGACCGACCGCAGAAACGCCGCTTCCTCCGCCTCGACCTGCGGCGAGATGTCGCCGAACGCGCGCGACCCCAGGCGATTGAAGAACCGCAGGATCGCGCTCTCCTGCACGGTCACGCGGGCATAGCGGTGCAGCACCGTGGCATCGCCCTCCTTCTCGAGCCCCAGCACGAACAGCGACCCGGCGCCCTCGAACGGGCGCCGCAGCGGAGAGCGCAGCAGCCGCTCGGTGAAGAGCGGCAGCTTCCAGCGCGGCTCCTGGCGCATGTGGATCGTCCAGCTCTGCTCCTGCGTCGCCGTGGTCCGGACGAGCTGCGTCCGCATCGTCTCGAACCCCGCCGTGAACGGACCGACGGTCGCGATCGCATCCATCACCATCTCGAGCGTATCCGGGAATGCGCGCGCCGGCCCGGTGAAGGGGAGCAGCGCACCCTCCCGTGAACGGAGGTCGATCGTGATGCGATTGTCGCGCGCGTCGACCACGAGCCAGGCCGCGGGACTCGCCACGCCGGCCCGGTCGCGGACGACGAAGCGCGCCCGGGATTTCGTCGTGTACTTGCGCATGTACTCGGCGAAGGCCGGGTAGGTGCGCGCGAGGCGATCCGCGTGAAGGGAGATGACGACCCGCGTGGCGGTCGATCCATCCCGAAGCGGCGTGGGACGCACGGAGTCGAGCGACGCGTAGCGGCCGAGGGCCGTCGCGGTGCGCGGGAACGCCGCGAGGTAATCGGCCCGGACCTGGCGCTCCGTCCGTCCCTCGGCCGAGGCGAACATCGCCGTGAAGACATCCGCGGGCCGGCGTGGCGCCAGGGCGCCCATGTGGTAATCGGCGAGGGTCTCCCACCGATAGACGTCGTCGCCGGCGAGGCGGGCGAGCGTGACGGAATGGCGCGAGTCCGCGACGTCCCGCAGCACGGGGACGTACTCGTCGCTCCCCATCCGGTACCCCGCCGGAGTGATCCGGCCGAAGGCGTGCACCTGGCGGACGCCGGCGGAGGGGCGTGCCGTCCAGATGGAGGTGTCCTTCCACGCGTTGGATGGGACGAACGCGTTGTGGGCAATGCGGGACCTGGCGCTCTCGTAATCGGGCAGGCGCAGCGGGGCGGTGTAGCGGGCGGAGAGGGCGTCGAGGAAGTGCCGGGCCGCCATGGCATCGGCGGGAGTGGCCCCCTTCAACGCGGTGCCAGCACCGCGACAGGAAGCCAGCAGTGCGAAGCTCGGCACGACGACGAGCAGCGCGCGTAAACGGCGGCGTCGATTGAGCTTAGATGTGTGGCTTCGAGCGGGGCGACAGGGCACGCGAAACAGATGGACGGGGTTGCACGCGAATGGTGGGTCCGATTACGTTAGTAGTGTTGTATCCGCGCGGCCACGGTCCGCGACAATTGCCCCTTGGTGTAACTGGCAACACGCCTGACTCTGGATCAGGAGAGTCCTGGTTCGATCCCAGGAGGGGCAACTGAGCACGATCCGAACGGTCCGGCTGATACCCTCAGCCGGACCGTTTGTGCATTCCGGGAGCCCCCAAGCCACCGACTTCCTCGGCGGTTTCGATACGGGCAGAACCGTCTATCGTGACCGGAGCGGCGTCCGCTTGCCGCCGGATCGGAGCGGCGGCATAGGTGGTGGCGTGTGGAGCAGCATCGCCGTCGCATGAATCTCGAACGGCATGGCGTTCTCATACTGCCGTACCGCGAAGAGATAGCCCTGCGGGATCTCGCCCTCGCTCGCGCGGAACCGAAGGGTCAGCGCGTCCCCGCGGGATGTCGTCGGCAGAAGAGGCGCAGGCCCGTCGGAGGGTTGCCCCGCGATCTCGCTGATCTGCACGGGGTCCATGCCCAGATAGCTCCCCGGCCATCCGCCGGACGGAAATTGCCCGCCCATGTCGGGGCAGGTCACTTCCTGTCGCAGCTCACCACGGCCGGGAACGAGCTGCACGACGATCTCGTCCACCGGCAGCGCCTCGCGCGGGAAGAACGGCGCCGGTCCGCGCTCCTGCTCGGCGGCATCCAGAGCGGTTTCCCAGGTGGAGGGCTCGTGGACCTGCACGCGGAAGTCCTCGACGCGGGCGCGCGGATCGAGGCCAACCAGTGAGATCCGTATGCAGTCCAGCAGCGGCTTGGGCCCCTCGATCTCCACCGTGGCGTCGCTCCCGACCATGCCCTTCAGCGCGTTCACCGGCACGGTCGCCCTGGCCTTCATGTTCCAGAAGTCGGTGAGCGTAAGGTCGAGCGACCAGTCCAGCTCGAAGGTGAGGCACCCGTCCACCAGCGCGTCGATCGGCGTGGCAAGGCCGAACAGCTCGCGCATGCGCGCCAGCCCCAGCATGGTGTTGACCATCCCGAGGTCGTGCCGCGCGACGCATCGCTCGTACGCTTCGGCGAGGCAGTCCTCGGTCCACCTGGCGAGTCGGGCGTCCAGTTCTCCGTCATCGCCCCCCAGGCCGAGGAGCTCCCTCTGCCGCTGGTACGCGACGAGCTGGTTCAGCGCCTCCATCTTCTGCTGGCAGGCCGCTGCCCGGGCGACGAGCGGATCCAGCACGCGTCGCTTCCACTCCTCGAATGCAGGGACCAGCGATGCGCCGTCACCGCCCTCGTCCGCGCCGAGCAGTTGGCGTTTCTGCTGGGCGATCAGCGTCTGCCGGACGCGCGCTGCAATGTCCATCGCGGCCGACTGTTCCGGCGTGATCGACTGCGCGTGTGCGGGGTTCGCCTGCGCGGCGAGCGCGCTCAGGGCCAGCGCGAGTGCGGCGGCCACCATGCGCACGGGGGCGGGCGTCGTCATCGCGTGCCTCCACTCGTGGGATTCGATGAAGCGGCGAGCCGCGTCGCCCAGGTGCGGGCGACGCGCTCCGCGCCCGTGCGAACGGCCGTCGGCGATGCTGCGGGCGCCAGCACCTCGACGAGGCCGGAGAAGCGTCCTGCGCGGTACGCGATAACCGCACCGGCAGTGCCCGCGAGAAGTGAAGCTTCGTCGCCGACACCGGTGAGTGCGCGCGCCGCCGAGCGCCGACGCATGGAAGCCACCAGTGCAGATCCGGACGCAGGGTCGCGAGCGCCGGCATAGTGCACCGTCACCCGCACCGCCGAATCGGTCATCGGCACGCCGAAGGTGTAGATGCAGAGGCCAGGGGCCCTTGCCGTCTTCGCACCGCCGGACGTCAGCCCCGCCGCGGAAAGTGCCTCGCGCACGATGCGCTCGGGCAGTGCCGCACAGACGTCGCCCGGCCCGTCGGCGAACTCCGGAATGGCTATCGGGGTCGGTTCGTCTCGCTCGGCCGGTTCGTCGGCCGGGTCCTCATCCGTCGCCGCGGGTTCATCGCTTGCTGCCGAGGAGGTATCCGCTCCAAGTAGCTCCGGCTCCGCGTCGCGTCGCGCGTCGGCGACCGTGGCGGCGGCTGCAGGTTCCACTGCCGCGAGCCCGAACACCAGCCGCGCGATGTCGGCGGCAGCGGCCGTCCTGGTTCGCACCGTCCCGCGCTGCGTGAGCACCTGGATCATGACGAGCGCCGTCCCGTCACGAGCCTCCGCTACCGCGCCGTCGCCGCTCGGCGTGCCAGCCACGAATGCCTCGTCGCCCACGCCGGGAAGCGTCCGCGCCGCGGGGCCGCCGCCCCGCCCCACCTGCATGCCGCCTCGGACCACGTCGACGTCGCCGAGCTCGAGCCGGATGACGATGACCTGCGTCGGCCCCGCCTCACCGCCGAAGGTCACGCGACAGGTGCCCCCACCATCATCGATGAAGCGGCCCCGCTCCATGGCGAGCCGCTGACTCCGGATGACGTGCGCGACCTTCGTGGCGTCGACTCGCTCGCAGCCCGCCTGGGCGCGCAGCGGTGCGGCGGCGAGCGCCGTGACGGCGAGCGCCTTGATGACGATGTGCATGCACTCCCCGACAATTCACGGAGCGGTCACGAAGGCATCCATGACCCGCTGGTGGGCGGCGATACTTCGCGGCAGGCATCCTGGCCGCGGGGGAAATTACGGCTCGTGGCGGAGAACGAAAGTGGTGCTTCGCGGCCCCCGGGGCCGGGGCCGTCAAGGGGGAGCGACCCGTCGGCGACGACCGCACAGCTTCGTGGCGAATCGCCGGACAGTGGGCACCTGGAGCCGGTGTAGCCTCCCTCTCGACGATGCCTGCGGGGGCCCGCGGGGGCTCCACGTTTTGTGGCTCCTCCGGCGGACCCGCGCCAGCGACCCGCTCGCTCACGCAGCTTCTGCGGAGGCATCCATGCGATGCGCCCTCCTGCACCTCCGGCGGCTTTTCCCGTTTTGTCCGATCATTTCGCTCGTCGCGTGCACCGACGTGACGAGCACGCGCAACGACCTCCCGTCGGGTGGCGGCGTCGTCGCGAATGCAGTCACGGACCCGTCCGCGGTGCAATCGGGGGCCGGGATCTGGCTCGGCGCGGAGGAGCTCGCGACGCGCCCGACGTCGGGGCCGGCGTGGGACCGGGTGCTCATCGATGCCGCCCGCGCACCCGGGACGGCCAACCTCGGCGACGGTTCGTCCCAGCACGACGTCTTCACGCTCGCGGCGGCGCTCGCCTGTGCCCGGACGGGGCAATACTGCGCGAAGGCGCGCGCGCAGCTGCTCGAGGCGCTGGGCACGGAGACCGGGGCGGACTGGCAGACGGTCTCGCGGAACCTGGGTGCGTACGTCATCACGGCCGACATCCTGGGACTGCGAGACGACGGCGACCCCGCAAGCGATGGCAGCCGGGTGTCCGCGTGGATCGCCAGCTTCCTCACACGCACCGACATCCTTGCCAATTATGGAGAGCCGGGCGTGCAGGGACCGCGTGCGATTGCGCCCTTTCACTCGGGCAGCAACGGAGCCGCGCACGAAGGCTTCGTGCATGCTGCGGTCGCCGCATACGTGGGAGACACGGCGGCGCTGACGCGGGCGTGGGATGCATTCCGCACGTATGCGTGCGACCCCACGGCGCCAGACCGCGAACACATCGACCTGACCAAGGGAGTCGAGGCGGACTGGGAGCACAGCGAAAGCGCGCCGTGCGCCGTCAACCCGTTCGGCACGTCCAAGCTCGTGCCGGATGGCCGGCCGGGAGCCGGCGGCGCCCATCGCATCGATGGGGCGATCATCAACGACATGCGTCGCGGCGGGATATTCCAGTGGCCCCCGATCTGGTCCC
The DNA here is from genome assembly GCA_035764975.1 of Gemmatimonadaceae bacterium. Classification (GTDB taxonomy): domain Bacteria; phylum Gemmatimonadota; class Gemmatimonadetes; order Gemmatimonadales; family Gemmatimonadaceae; genus JACDHQ01. The sequence goes on from DASTYL010000121.1 coordinate 6,732, forward strand.
AATACCCATGGACCGGGCTCGAGGGATTCGTGCCCGCGGCGGTGATTCTTCACCGCGCGGGCTACCCGGCGTTCGAGGCCGCAGACCGGGCGGTGTTGCGCACGATCGAGTACCTCAAGTTCCTGGAGGACAGCACTCCTCCGGATACGCTCCACTGGTTCGACGGCATCCGCGGCGCGGAGGTCGTACAGCTCGTGAACTGGTATTACCGGACGACGTACCCGATGAACAAGCCGGCCGTCGGGGCCGCGCGGACCATTGGATACAGTGACTGGACCCACCCGACAGGCTCGGTTCCCAACCGCCCTCCGGTCGCGGTGGCAGGCGGGCCGTATGCCGCCCTCGAGGACAGCACACTGGTGTTCGACGGCAGCGGCTCGACGGATCCCGACGGCGACCTGCCGCTGAGCTACTTCTGGGACTTCGGGGACGGGAGCAGCGGCACTGGGGTCAGCCCGGCGCACACGTACGCCACGGCCGGCACCTACACCGTGGCGCTCACCGTCACGGACGCGAAAGGGCTCAGCAGCACCCCCGCATCGACGACAGCGACGATCACAGGGGGGAGCAACCAGCCACCGGTGGCCGACGCCGGCGGGCCGTACTCGGGCAGTGAGGGATCCGCGGTGCAGTTCGACGGCAGCCGCTCGACGGATCCCGATGGCGACCTTCCGCTCGCCTACACCTGGAGCTTCGGCGACGGCGCGAGCGCGACGGGCATGCAGCCGACCCACGCATACGCGGACGACGGGAGCTACACGGCCGGGCTGATCGTGAAGGACGCGGCCAACGCAACGAGCGCGAATGCGACCACCACGGCGACGATCGCCAACGTGCCGCCCACGGTGCAGGGAGGTGCCGATCGCACGGTGACTGCGGGAGAGGTCTTCACCCTCTCTGCCAGCGCGGCCGATCCGGGGATCGCCGATGCGCCATGGACCTACTTCGTGGGGTGGGGGGACGGCTCACAGGCCTCCGGCTCCGTGAACACCCTCGGCAACGGCATCGCCGCCACGCACAGCTACGCGACGGCGGGCAGCTACACCGTGGGGATCGAGGTGACCGACAAGGACGGGGCACGAGGCGCCGATACGGTCCTGGTCACGGTCGTACCGCCGACCGCGACTCCCCACGTGCTCGTGGGTGCGGGCGACATCGCCACGTGCTCCGGCAACAACGACGAGGCCACCGCAGCGCTTCTCGACGCGATCCCGGGCACGGTGGTCACCCTAGGCGACAACGCATACAAGAGCGGCACCGCCACGGAGTTCACCGAGTGCTATGGGCCGACCTGGGGACGGCATCGCGCGCGCACCCATCCGGCCCCCGGGGAACGCGACTACGCCACCAGCGGTGCGGCGGGATACTTCGGATACTTCGGCGCCGCGGCCGGTGCGCCCGGCCAGGGCTACTACAGCTACGACGTGGGTTCCTGGCACATCGTCGTCCTGAACTCGGAGGTCGCGGTATCCGCGAGCTCGGCGCAGTATGCGTGGCTCGAGGCGGATCTCGCCGCTCACCCGTCCGCATGCGCGGTCGCCTACTGGCATCGTCCGTATCGGTCTTCGGGCTACGGCGTGCGGACCACCCTCCGGCCGATCTGGGACCTGCTCTACCTCCACGGCGTCGACATCGTCCTCAACGCGAACGACCGGTACTACGAGCGCTTTGCGCCCGTGACTCCCGACGGAACGCCGTCGCCGAACGGCATCCGTGAGTTCATCGTGGGCACCGGGGGCGCTGCCCGCAGCTCGGCGCCGAAGACCCGGCTACCGGGCAGCGAGGTGCTCAACTCCGGAACGCCGGGGGTGCTCAAGCTGACGCTCGGTGAGGGCGTCTACGCCTGGGAGTTCGTGCCCATCGCGGGAAAGACGTTCAGCGATCGCGGCAGCGGAACCTGTGCGCAGCCGTGATTTGCCCTGCCGAGATGGGGGGTTCCCCCGCGGCGGAACAAGGTCCCGCGATAGGACGATTGTTACAAAACTCCTGACATCTGTGCAACATTTGTAACTCCGATCCGTTAAATTGGGTGAAGCAAATGGACGGAGCGCGGAGGCGACGCGCTCGAGTTCTGGCGGCCTCGGCCGTCCTTCCCCATGCGATCCCGGAGACAGTGATGCAGCGTTCAATCTTCCGTCGGTACTTCGGTGCCCCTGGTCGTTCGATCGCGGCCGTGCCTGCTGCGCTTGCGCTCGGCCTCGCGGTCGGCGTCACGCCGGCGCCCGGGTTCGCGGCCACCGTGGCGGCGCCCACAGCCGACTCGGCCATGGCGCCGGCGGCGGCGAAGCGCGGGCGGGTAACCGATCACGTCATCGTGATCTCCATCGACGGGCTCCGGCCGGACGCGATCTCGAAGTTCGGCGCCCGGACGCTCCAGCAGCTCATGGTGGGCGGGACGTTCTCGCTGCACGCGCAGACGATCCTGCCGAGCAAGACCCTGCCGTCGCACACCTCGATGCTCACGGGCGTGGACGCCGACCAGCACGGCATCACATGGAACTCGGATCAGACGGATGAGCACGGCCACGTCGACGTACCGACCGTGTTCGGCATCGCAAAGGCCGAGGGGTTCCGGACGGCCGCGTTCTTCAGCAAGCCGAAGTTCCACCACCTCGAAGCGCCCAATACGCTGGACTACGTCCGGTCGCCGAAGGGTGGGCTGATGGACTACCGCTGGAATGCGGACCGGACGGTTGCCGAAGTCGAGCGCTATCTGGAAAGCAAGGCAGCGGCGCCCAACATGATGTTCGTGCACATCGGCGAGCCCGACTACGCCGGTCACCTGTGGGGCTGGATGAGCTCGACGTACGGCGCAGCGGTGCTCCAGGCAGACTGGGCGGTCTCGGAGATCCTCGACGAGGCAGAAGAGAAGTTCGGGAAGGGCAACTTCACGGTGATCGTCACGGCCGATCACGGCGGTCACGGAAAGAACCACGGCAGCAGCGATCCACGCGACACGACGATCCCCTGGATCGCGTGGGGCAAGGGTGTGGAGAAGGGTGCAGCGCTCCCCCTGCACATCAAGACGATGGACACGGCCGCGACCGCTCTCTGGTTGCTCGGCGTGAATGCGCCGGCCGGCATGGAAGGACACGCGGTTGCGCTCGCCTTCGCCGATGCGTTCGCCGTCGCGAACTGATCGTGCAGCTCGTGCCTCGCACGTGCAGTTGGTAACGCCGGAGGGTCAGGGGCGGACCGTGATGCGGTAACTTGAAAGAGTTGAAAGCACGAGTTGGACGAGAGGAAAAGAAACGCTCGATCGGAACGTCACCGCTGCGCCGGTACTGGCAGCGACGACGGCTGCGCGCTGCGCGGCGAGCCGATCAGCATGTCCATGACGCGAGCCGAGGAGGGCGAATGACGAAGTTCAAGTTCGGTCGTATTGCGCTGCGTCGAAAGCTCGAATCGGCTGGTGTGTTCGTCGTCGCCGTGACGGCGGCCGGTACCATCGCCGCGAACGGGCCGCTCATGGCGCCGCGGGAAGCGCCGCCGATGACGCAGATTCTCGCGACGCAGGTTGCGCCGGAAGCGGCGGTTGCACGTGCACTCGATGGCAAGGCGGAAGGTGTGGAGTGGGACATCGCCAACATCGATCACGCGCTCGTCGACAAGTGGGTGGCGCGCTTCACCGGGAACATGAAGTCCAGCCTGACGACGTACATCGCGCGGATGGACAAGTACGACGACATGATCGCGGAGAAGGCGGAGGCGAAGGGCCTCCCGAAGGATCTCGTCTATCTCGCCATGATCGAGTCGGGCGGTCTGCCGACGGCAAAGTCGCCGGTGTCGGCGCGGGGCCTGTGGCAGTTCATGTCGCCCACGGCGCGCCAGTACGGCCTGACGGTTCGCGGACGGAACGACGAGCGCATCGACCCCGAGAAGTCGACCGATGCGGCGCTGGACTACCTCGGCGACCTGCACCAGCGCTTCGGTTCGTGGTACCTCGCGGCCGCTGCGTACAACACGGGCCAGGGCCGGGTGGCGCGGATCCTCAAGCAGGAGACGGGACGGACGAAGGGGACGGACGCGGACTTCTATCGGATCGCCCACCGCCTCCCGAAGGAGACGCGGGACTACGTGCCGAAGCTGATTGCCGCGGCGCGGATCGCGAAGGAGCCCGCCCGCTACGGATTCGACGTCGCGTCGGCGGAGACGCGGTAAGCACTGCTTGATGAAACGATCGCCGCCCGGCACCTGCCGGGCGGCGATCTTCTTTGCAGGGCTCGCCGTGCGAGCTACATCCGGGGATGCCCGCCGCTCGGCCGCGACATCGCGCGGAGCTTGGCGGTGTCGAGCCGGCCGCGTTCGCCTGACCCGACGCGATCGGCGCGGTCCAGCAGGCGCTCGAGCTCGCGGTCCGCGAGTCGGTCCCAGTCGGGAGGGATCGGACCCAGCCGCCGGCGGTCCGCGCCACTCTCGAAGCACAGCCAGCCTCCGGCCAGGGCCGCCGGCAGGTGCGCGCTGGAGCGCGGCGTATCGCGGCGGTTTCGATCCGGAAGAGCTGCTGGTATATCACGCTGCTGGCTCGCCTCGTCCTGGCGCCCGACCGACGTGGGGATCACGTCCCACACCAGCCACTCGCGGCCCGAGGCATCCGAGAACATCCGATGGGCCATTTACACCTCGCTGGCCCTGACTTGTGCAGTCCGCGTGCCGCAGTGGTGAACAAATGGACGGAAACGCTCAGCCGTCGCCGTCCGGCGCAGCGGTGACTTCGTCCACCTCGGCCGACGGGCGCCCCCCGACCGTGAGCAGGCCGGCCGCGACCACGAGTCCGGCACCGGCCAGCTGCATTGGCGTCGGGACCCGCTCGAGCATGACTGCCTCGAGCGTGTAGGTGAGGAGGACCCCCGCGTAGCTGATCGCGCCCAGCCGGGCCGCGCGCTCGAGTGCGTACGCCCGGGTGACGGCGATCTGGCTGAGCCCCCCGGTGACCGCGGCCAGCGCGATGGCCCACCACCGGACCGCCTGCCAGTCGAACGCGCTGGCGGTCGAGCCGCCGCCGGCCGCGCCAGCCTGCACTGAGAGCATCAGCAGCGCGAAGCCACCAGCGACCAGCGACACGTGCATCGCGACGGCCTCGCTGCTCTCGCCCGGCCCCACCCGGCGGAGATAGACCATCGCCATCGAATACGACGCGGCACCGGCGAGGGCGATGAGCGCCACCGGCCCGGCGGTCTCGAACGATGGGCCGACGAGCGTGACGACGCCGAGGAATCCGAGTGCGATCCCGATCATGACCCGGCGAGTGACCACCTCACCGAGGAGCGGGCGCGACAGCGCGGCCACGAAGAGCGGCGCGGTCGCGGAAAGCGTCGTCGCATCGCCGACCGAGATCTCGCTCGAGCCGAGTGCGTAGAACACGCCGATCGAGGATCCGGTGCCGAAGATCGCGCGCAGCCAGGTCGCGCGCTTGTCACGGATGCGGAGCGATGCCCGGGTCGTGCGCGCCACGCCGAAGACGACGAGGGCGCCGCCGAGAAAGCGCGTCGCGGACAGGACGGTCCATGGAAGCGCTTCGGCGTTCACGCGCGTCGCCAGCCGCATCATCGCGAACAGCACTTCGGCCGTGAGGATCCACAGCAACCCGGTCACGTCAGTGGCCCGCCTGGATGATCAGAAGGTCAGGGTCGCGCCGGCGAACACCCGCAGGCGGAAGTCGGCGCCGAGCGGATGATGGCGCTCGACGTCGTTGAGGAGATTCCGGGCGAGGACCTGCGCGCGCAGGCGCCGCCGCAGCAGCCACTTCTCGAGCGAGAGGTCGAGCCGCGTCACGGCCGGTACGGTCTCGAGGTCGCTGGTGCCGGCGGCTCGCCACCGGGAGGAGGTCGCAAGGTGAACCGCCGGGCGCACGCGAATGTCGTACACCGGCGTGAGCACGACGCTCGCATCGAAGACGTGCCGCGGCAGCGATGCCCGGGCGTCGCGGATCGCGTCACCGCCGGTGAGCGTGCCTGCGAAGCGCCACGTTGCGCCGCCCTGCACGGCGCCGGTCACCGGCAGGTCGAGCGATGCTCGCAGCTCACCGACCGAAAACGACAACGGCGCGCTCACTCCGGGGGCGCGATGCGGAATCGACGTCGCGGTGTCGAGGTCGACCAGCCGAACGCCCGTCTCGCGGCGCCCGACAGCGGCCAACCCGAGCGTCACTCCGGCGGCCAGCGGACGCGCGACCGCAAGCTCGGTCGTGACCGTGTGGCGGCGATCCTCGACCACGTCGCCGAGTCCGAAGAGCTCGAGATCGATCCAGGCACCGTCATCGCCGCTCGCGCGGGCGTCAGCGGCGACCGACAGGCGCACGTGACTCGTGGAATCGATGGCGCGCTCCACGGAGAGCAGTCCTGAGCCGCGCATGGCGGCGATGCCGCGCCCGAGCGTGCCCGAGATTCCCTGCCGCCACCGGCCGCTGGATCCCGAAAGCCCGAGGAACACGCCACCGGTCGTCGTGTTCAGCAGGCGGGACGACGTCGCGAGTGCCGGCGCACTCGTGAGTGCATGCCGCGCGAGACTGCCGCCGCCGGTGACGGCCACCGAGCCGAGTCGGTGGCCGAGCGTGAGTGCGCCGGCGACCTCGTGGCGGTCGTGCGCCAGCGTCGCGGGCAGTGGCGCGTCATACGGCGCGGCGTCGAGCTCGGAGGCGCTCAGCCGATAGCTCCAGGTCGATGCAGCGGCGATGCTGCCGCTTCCGCTGATGCCGGCGAACCGCAACTTCGTGTTCAGGGACTGGTCGTCGCGGACGGAGGGCACGAAGAACGTGCCCCGGAGCTGCGCGAGGCCGGCGTGCACGTCGTGGCGCCCGAACGGCGTGGCCGCCCCTGCGCGGATCACGGGCGCGACATTGCGTACCCACAGGTCGGGCCTCGCGGGTGCAGCGGCGCGCTCGTAGCGCTCGACGAGTCGGACGTCGGTGAGGTTGTCCGTCCACCGGCGGACGGCGGCATCCACGTCCCAGTTCGGCGCGCCGTACGCGACGCGGGCGCGATGGAAGGGCCCGCTGTTGTCCACGTTCGGGGTGCGCTCCGGCGTGAAGGTGAGCGGGCCGGGATCCCCGACCTCGTTGCCGCTGTAGTGAGACGCGCTCGCGGTCAGGCCCGCGAGCCCTCGCTGCGTGTACAGCTGGATGACGCCGTGCGGGGCCATGCGCCCCGCGACGAAGGCGGCGCCATGGTGCACGGTGACGCTGTCGAGCTGCGTGAGTGCCACGGGGAGCAGATCCAGCACGGTCACGCCGGCGATCGTGACGTCCACCGGCTGACCGTCCACGAGGACGAGCCATTCGTCGCGCCCCGGCGTGGTCTCCCACGTCGGCAGGGCGCTGACATTGCCGAGGACCGTGATACCGTCCACGCTCGCGCGCCCGGCGCCGCGGACCGCGAACACGAGCTCCGAGAGCCGCGTCCATCCCGCGGCTTCCAGCTCGGCACGCGAGATGACCTGCGTCGGTGCCCCCTGCGCCGCGAGTGCTGTCGGCAGGATCGCCATCGAGGCGGCCGCGGCGAGCGCCCGCCACGCGCGCCCGGGCGCATGCAGTCGTGCCATCACTCGATCACCCCGCGGAGCCACCCCGGCGTCGAAAACTCGTGCGCCAGGCCCACGCTTACCGACGCGGTGCGGATCGGTGTGCTCGTGAGCGCCTGGATGGCTGTCGCGGTCGCGGTGAGCTGGGTTCCGCCATGCACGCGCAGCGCGAGACCCGCGGTGCCGCCGAGAAAGATCTCACTCTCCTTGGACAATCCCGTGGTCTCCACGCCTTCGAAGGTCGTGAGCAGATCGCCGGCGGTGATGCCGATGGACGGGCGGACGCGCCACGTGCGCGGCGCCACCACGCGCCAGTCCACCCCGATCACGAAGGCACGGAAGTCGGGCTGGGACGCGGATCGCGCGGTGTAGGGAAGCGTCACCACGAACGCGCCCACGTCGCCGACGTGGAATCGGGTGGACACGTCCACGCGGGCACCGGTTCCCGCGTCCCAGTACGGCCCGAGCGCACCGTCCGCGATCGACCGTGCCGCGGAGAGGGCCACGGTGACGGTGGAGTACGTGCCACCGGCAGGTGCCACGGTGGTGTCCTGGGCCTGCAAGCATGCGAACGGCCCTGCGGCGCCACCGAGCAGCAGCACCGCGTGAAGGAGCAACGCGCGACGCGGCATTCAGCCCGGGATGAATGGCTGCACGGCGGCGTTCACCGGCTGATCGCGCAGCGCCGCTCGAATGGCGGCGATGAATTCGGGCCTCGCGTTCGGAAGCTCGGTGCGCTCCAGGTGCATCCCCAGCTGCGCCGCCTTCTGCTTCGCCTCGAGGTCGATGTCGAAGAGCACTTCCAGGTGCTCCGACACGAAGCCGATGGGGACCTGGAGGACGTGCTTCACGCCCTCGGCCGCCAGCTCATCGAGATAGTCCAGGACGTCGGGGCCGAGCCAGGGCTCTCCCGTGGCGCCGGCACTCTGCCACGCCCACCCCCACTGCCTGATCCCCGCGCGCTCCGCCACCGCCCGCGCGCTCTCGCGCAGCTCGCTCTCGTAGGGGTCGCCCCACGTTCGGATGCGGAGCGGCAGGGAGTGCGCGCTGAACACGACGCGAACGCTGCCGCGCTCCGCCTCGGGAAACTTCGCGAGGCCCGCCCGCACGAGGTCCGCCATCATCGCGACGAACTCCGGCTGCCGATGCCAGCTCTCGATGAGGTCGATCGTCATCGGCTCGGGGAGGGTGGACAGCGCCTCGTCGAGATAGCCGCGGTACTGGCCGATGCTCATCTTCGAGTAGTGCGGTGCGAGCACGATGGCTCGCGCGTAGCGAACGCCGTCGTCGAACATCGTCCGCACGGTCTCCCTGATGAACGGATGCCAGTGCTTCATGCCGACGTACACGGGCGTGGGCGTGCCTTCCGCCGCGAGCAGGTCGCGGAGCTTCTCCGCGACCTGGTCCGTGTGGCGATGCAGGGGCGTGACGCCGCCGACGCGCGCGTAGCGCTGCTGCAGCTCGGCAATCGCCTCGGGCGATGGCGTCCGGCCGTGTCGGATGTGCGTGAAGTACGGGCCGACGTCGTCCGGCGTCTGCGGCGAGCCGTACGCCATGATGAGGATCGCGTTCATCGGGATTGCGACTGGGGATGACGGGCGGACTGCTCGTGCACGAAGTCGACCAGCCGCTCGACGCTGGCGACGGGAATCGACGGATGCAGGCCGTGGCCGAGGTTGAAGATGTGGCCCGGGCGGTTGGCGGCGCGCCGCAGCACGTCGCCCGCGCGATCCGCGATCCGCTCCCACGGCGCGAGGAGCACGGCCGGATCGAGGTTGCCCTGCACGGCGCGGTCGTGGCCGACCGTCGCCCACCCCGCATCCAGCGGAATGTGCCAGTCCAGGCCGATGACGTCGGCCCCCGCGTCGCGGATCTGGTCGAGGTACGTCGACGCGCCCATCGCGAAATGGATGACGGGCACCCCCGCTTCCTTCACGCCCGCGATGATCTGCGCCGAGTACGGCGCGACGTATTCGCGGTAGTCGTTCGGCGCGAGCGCGCCCGCCCACGAGTCGAAGAGCTGCACGATCTCCGCGCCCGCGTGCGCCTGCGCCCGCAGGTAGTGGATCGTGATCCCGGCGAGGCGTGCCATCAGCTCGTGCCAGACGTCCGGCGCGGCATACATCAGTCGCTTCGTCTCGAGGAAGGTCCGCGTGCCGCGGCCCTCGATGAGATACGAGGCGAGCGTGAACGGCGCACCGGCGAAGCCGATGAGCGCCTGGTGCGGCGCGAGCTCGCGGCGGACGATCCGCAACGTCTCGAGCAGGTACGGGACATCCTGCGCGGGCTCGATGGGTCGCAGACGCTCGACGTCCGCACGGGTGCGGATCGGATGCGCGATCACCGGCCCCACTTCGGGCTGGATGTCCAGGTCCACGCCGACGCCGGCGAGCGGCGTCATGATGTCCGCATACACGATCGCCGCGTCGAGCGGCATCCGCGCAAGCGGCTGGAGCGTCACCTGCGCGCAAAGCTCGGGCTGCGCCGAGATCTCGAGCAGCGAATGGCGCTCCTTGATCTTCCGGTACTCCGGAAGGACGCGCCCTGCCTGCCGCATGAACCAGACGGGAGTGCGGTCGACCGGGAGGCGGCGCGCGGCGCGCAGGAGTGGCTTCTGGGTTTCGGTCACAACGGGAGGATTGGAACGGAAATCGGTGCTGGAAGATACCACGACGGAGGCGCATACTCCTCCCGCCGGCCCCGCTACTGTCCAGGGGCACGCGGGCGGGCAATTCCTTCACCATCGGGGAGCCATGGAACGACATCGAATCCCTGCGGGAACGCTGGCCCTGCTGGCCCTTGGCCTCGCCCTCGGCGCATGCCGGCGTCCGGAGCGCGCGGCGGCGGACAGCGCCGGCGCGGTCGCCGACAGCGTCGCAGCCGCCAACGCCGTGCTCCCCGAGACGGCGCTGGCCGTCCGCGACACCACCGTCGTGGCGACCGACCTGCCCGGATCGGGTGAATCCGGCACTCCGCCCGCCCGCGCCGGGGCCAGGCCCGCCGGGGCGGCGCGACCCGCCGCACCCGCACAAGCGGCGGGGGGGCGGACCGCACCTCCAGCCACGCCGGCGGCGGAGCCGGCGCAGGAGGACACGGTCCGCGGGATCGTGGCCGAGGTGGGATCGGTGCCGATCACGTCGATCGTCGTGCGCCCCGCCGGTGGCCGGTCGGTGACGATGCTCGGGTCGCTCGCGAAGGAGATCGGCAGGGCGGCCGGCGCAGAAGTCTGGGTGAGCGGCCATCGTACGCCGGAGGGCCTCCACGTGATGCGGTATGCGGTGCGCGCGGTGGACGGCGAGCCCGCCGTGGATGGTGTGCTCGCCTCGGAGGATGGAGGGCTCGTGCTGGTGACGGCAGGCGCGCGGCGCCGGATTGCCCGGCCGCCGCAGGCACTCCGGGGGATGATCGGCGCGCGTGTCTGGCTGGTCGGGCCGATCGAAGGCGGCATCACGTCGTACGGCGTGTTGCGGGAAGCACCGTAGCTCGGCAGGGGGCAGAAGCTCATGGCACACGGCATCATGATCGGTCTGGCGGCGGCGCTGCTCGCCGTCGGCTTTCCGCTGCACGCGCAGACGCGGCCGCCGGCGCCGCGGCGGACGGCGACCCTGCCGGAGCGCCCGGCGGCGCCGCCGCGCGACGGCCACCACGTGCCGCGCGTACACCACGACGGGCGTGATGGCGGGCACGGACACGGGCATCGGCGCGTGATACCATCGTGTGACGGCCTCGCCGCACTCGCGTGGCCCTGGGACGGAAGCCTCGGCCCGGCGCCGCAGATGGGGACGAACCAGCCGGTCCCCAACGCCAACGGGCTTCCGCCGGCGCCGGGGCTGTCGCCCGTCCCCGGGATGTCGCCGACGCCTGGGCTGTCACCGGTGCCTGGGCTTTCGCCGGTCCCAGAGGCGGCGCCGACGCCGGGGTCGAGTGTGCCCGGCAGCCCGGCCACGGGGTCGGGGATGTCGACGCTCGAACCGCTGCATTCCGGCTGGCGCACGGCGGGGACCACCTACATCGAAAGCGTCTGCTACGTCCGCGACGCCTACGGCCAACTGCACCTGATCTACTTTTGACCTTCACGGCATCGAATGCGGCGCGCAGCGCCGCCCTGCTGGTCGCACTGACGACCGTTGCCTGCGCCCCGCCGCAGCCTCCTGTCCACCCCGCCCCCGAACCGACGCCTGATACCGTCATGGTGCGGGACACCCTCCCGGCCCGTGCGCCCGCCGTCATCCGCGACACGATCGCCGTGCGCGATTCGGCTGCGCGGCGGGATTCCATCGCCCGCCGGGATTCCCTCGCGCGGCGGGATTCGACTGCACGCCGGGACGCCGCGGTTCGGCCGGATTCCGCACCGCGCCGTCCTCGCCCCCGCGGCGCGAAGCGGAAGTCCACTGCCGGGACCGTCCGCGTCTGCGGCGGCGGCGACGTGACCCTCGGCAACAACCTCGATCCGGCGTGGGCGACGCGCGCGGAGGGCCTGCTGCGCCGGAACTGGGGCGTGAGCGCGCATCCGGACTCGCTGATCGCGCCACTGCGTCCGCTGGTGGACGACGCCGACATCGTCCTGCTGAACGTCGAGAGCGCGATTGGAACCGGCCCGGCTTCACGCAAGTGCGGGTCGAGCTCGACGAACTGCTACGCGTTCCGCTCGCCGGTCGCGGCGGCGGACGCGTTGCGGTCGGTGGCACCCGACGCCGCGGTGGTCGGCAACATCGCCAACAACCATGCGCGCGATGCGGGTCCAGCGGGATTCCATGCGACGCGGCGGCACCTCGAGGCTGCCGGCGTTCACGTGACCGGGATGGATACGCTCGCGACCCCCGTCGCTGCCGCGAACGGCGACACGGTCGCCTTTCTCGGCTTCTATACCTCGACCGAGACACCCGACGCGCGTGACCTGGCCGCGGTGCGCCGCCACGTCGCGCGCGCGCGGGCGCGGTGGCCCATGGTCGTGGTCACGGCGCACATCGGTGCCGAGGGGCACGGCGCCCAGCGGACCCGCGATGCGACCGAGATGTTTCTCCAGCGCATCGACCGCGGCAATCCAGTCGCATTCGCGCGCACTGCGTTCGACGCCGGGGCGACGCTGGTGATCGGCCACGGTCCGCACGTCATGCGCGCCGCGGAATGGCGCGAGGGCAAGCTCGCGTTCTACTCGCTCGGCAACCTCCTGACGTACGGGCCCTTCGGCAACCGCGAGCCGAGCAATCGCGGCGCGATCGCGTGCGCATCCATCACGCGCGATGGCGTCGTCTCCGGGGCGTCGATCCGCTCGACGGTGCAGCGGGCGCCGGGCATCGTGGCGCCGGATGCATCCAGCCGGGCGGCTGCGCTGGTGGATTCACTCGCGCGACTGGACTTTCCACGGACTGGGGCGCGCGTCCGTCGCGACGGCACCATCGTCATCCCGCACGACGTGCCCGACGTGATGGCACCAGCGGAACGCATTGACACGGCAGAGCCACGGCGAAAGGACCCCTGAATGAAACGGAAGCGAGCCGGTGACGGCTCGCTTCCGTTTTTTCAGCCGGTCGCGCGAGGCGTCACTGTCCCGCTGCCGCGACGACCGGCACCGGTGGCGCGTCGGCGTCGTTCAGGGCGAGGAGGCGACGTGCACCGCGCCATGGCTTCACGCGCGCCGCGCGACGGTTGATCCGGCTCTCGACGACGCGCCCCGCCTTGCTGCTCGCGTGGACATAGCGGCCATTGCCGACATAGATGCCGATGTGCGAGATCCGCTTGCCGTCGCCGAAGGTGAGCAGGTCGCCGGGACGCAGCCTGCTGGTATCGCGATCCACGGCGAGTCCCACGGCGGCCTGCTGCGCAGCGGTGCGCGGAACATCGAGCTCGAAGGCGGCGAGCACGAACTGGACGAAGCCACTGCAATCGAATCCGCGCTCGGGCGATCGGCCGCCGAAGCGGTATGGCCTGCCGATCTGCGAGCGTGCCCGTGCGACCACGGAGTCGCGCATCGAGAGCGCGGACCGGCTGAACTCCGCAAAGGGGCCCGTGGTGGCCGGTGCCGCTGCCTGCTGACCCTCGACCGGCGCTGCGACCAGCAGCGTCAGGATGAGTGCGCCACGCATGGCGCAGGAATGGGCTCTTGTACTCATGAGATCATCGCGGTTGGGTAGGAGGGCCGCGAGGCACCATCGTCGGGCAGGTCTGCCGAGCTCGCCTGGGTCAGATGCAACACCAGGGCTCGCCTGCCAAACTAAGCGGCCTCGTCGCTGAGGGGCAGAGCGCCCCACCTCATATACCTGCAGCGGTCGAGGCCGCGATCAGGCTGCCTGCTACCGGCCTCAGGGGTCGGTGGCAGCCGGCGGCGCACAATGCCAGAACCGAGCCGTGCGGGAAGCGACGGCTCGGCTCTTCAAATCCAGGAACCGGTCAGCGGATGCCGAGCAGCTTGTGGGTCTGCAGCGACAGGCGCCACTGCGGATGCTGCATGCAGTATTCGACGGCGCGGCGTGTGTTCTCGATCACATCGGGGCCGTCCATCGGCTGCAGGTAGAAGCGCTCGAAGTCGAGCGACGCGTAGCGCTCCGGCATGCCGTCTTCCTGCGGAAAGACGAGCTTCAATTCGTGGCCGTGCGTGAGCACGAGTGACGCACGCGCCTTGGGACTCACGCAGATCCAGTCGATGCCAGGCGGCGGCGTCTGCGTTCCGTTGGTCTCGACCGCGACCTCGAAGCCGCGCGAATGAAAGGCGTCGACGAGTGCCGCGTCGAGCTGCAGCAGCGGCTCACCGCCGGTGCAGACGACGAGCGGATGTCCGCCCTCCGCATCCGGCCACCGCGCGCGCACCGCATCCGCGAGTGCATCCGCGCCGGTGAATCGCCCGCCGTCGGGACCAGTGCCGACGAAATCGGTGTCGCAGAACCGGCACACCGCGCTCTCGCGATCCTGCTCGCGCCCCGTCCAGAGATTGCAGCCGGTGAAGCGGCAGAACACCGCGGCGCGTCCCGCATTCGCGCCCTCGCCCTGGAGGGTGTAGAAGATCTCCTTGACGCTGTACACCTTCTGTCTCTGGCGCGCATCGCCGGGCGACAGGCGCGTCGTGGTCGATGACTCAGACATATGGCACCGGGTCCTTCTCGCCCGCTTCGGCGAAGCCCCTGAGGCGCAGCAGGCACGCGTCGCAGTGGCCGCAGCTTCGCCCGTCGACGTCGGGATCGTAGCAGCTCGTCGTGAGTGCGTAATCCACGCCGAGCGCGAGGCCGCGCTTGATGATCTGGCCCTTCGTCAGGTGCAGCAGCGGCGCCTGGATGCGGATGGGATTCGTCCCCTCGACGCCACCGCGCGTCGCGAGGTTGGCCATGCGTTCGTAGGCGGCGACGTACTCGGGGCGGCAGTCGGGATAGCCGGAGTAGTCGAGCGCATTGACGCCGATGAAGATGTCGCCGGCCTCCAGCACTTCCGCCCATGCCAACGCGAACGAGAGGAAGATCGTGTTGCGCGCCGGCACGTACGTGACCGGAATCCCTTCCGCCATCGCGTCCGCGGCGCGGTCCTTGGGCACCGCGAGATCGGCCGTGAGCGCCGAGCCGCCGAACGTGCGGAGATCGATGTCGACGACGACATGGTCGGCGACGTCGTAGCGCGCCGCGACGCGGCGGGCGGCCTCGATCTCGTGCGCATGGCGCTGGCCATAGCGGAACGTCATCGCGTGCGGAGCGAACCCTTCGCTCCGTGCGATCGCAAGCATCGTGGTGGAATCGAGGCCGCCGCTCAGGAGCACGACGGCCGGTCGCTGCGTGGTCATGCCCGAAAGTTAACGTCCGCCGAGGAGCGCCTGATCGAGGTCCGCGACCAGGTCATCCGCGTGCTCCAGCCCGACGGACAGGCGGAGCAGGTTGTCCGGCGTGAGCGTGTCCGGGCCTTCCACGCTCGCACGATGCTCGATGAGGCTCTCGACGCCGCCGAGGCTCGTCGCGCGGGTGAAGATCTTCACCCGTCCGGCGACGGCCATCGCCGCCGCGGCGCCCCCGCGGACCTGGATGGAGAGCATGGCACCGGGGTGGCGCATCTGCGTGCGCGCAAGCTCGTGCTGTGGGTGGCTCGCGAGTCC
>DASTYL010000122.1:0-4788 GCA_035764975.1 Gemmatimonadaceae bacterium
GGCGTATCGAGCAGGTTGATCTGGTAGCCGGAATAGACGAACTGCATCACGCTGGACGTGACCGAGATGCCGCGCTCCTGCTCCAGCTTCATCCAGTCCGACGTCGCATGCCGCTCGGCGCGGCGCGCCTTGACGGAGCCCGCGAGATGAATCGCCCCACCGTACAGCAGGAGCTTCTCGGTGAGCGTCGTCTTTCCGGCGTCGGGATGGCTGATGATGGCGAAGGTCCGGCGCCGGGCGATGGCGTCGGGGATCGCGGTCGGGGAGTCCACAGGCATGAGGAGGAAGACTAACGGACGGGACCCCGGATTTGGGTCAACGCGCGGTCCGGGGTGTACGTTTCTCTTCCACCGGAAACGCCCTGACGCGGCCTTTCGTCGGCCAACGCAATCATCTTCTCAGTGAACACCGATCGCCCCCCGAGAATCCTCGTGGTCGAGGACGACGAGGCCCTGCGCCTCGCCTGTGAGCGACTCTTTGCCGCCGCGGGCTACGAAGTGCTCGCTGCCGGGGGAGTCTACGAGGCGCTTCGGGCCGCGCAGCGCACGACACCCGACGTCGTCCTCGCCGACCTGATGCTGCCGGATGGCGACGGAATGGGGCTCACCCGGGCGCTGCGCGCCATCGCGGGCACGGTCGGCGTCCCCGTCGTCGCCGTCACGGCGAGCGCCCGGTCGATCGACCTTCTCGAGCCGGCGACCTTCGGAGCGGAACGCATCCTCCTCAAGCCGGTGGCGGACGAAGTCCTGCTCGCCGCCGTTGGCGAGGTCCTCGCGCGGCGGGGCAGGATCGCGCGGGCCGGGCGCGACGCCACACCCGAGTCCGCCGCGGCCGACGCGCCGCGGGGACCCGTCGCCCTCCAGGCTCCCGATGGCACCCAGTGGACGGTGCACCTGACCCGCGCGCGCGATGCAAATGGTCGCGATGCCCTGTTGTTCGTCTCGAAGGGCGGCTATCACCGGGTGACCGACTTCCCGGCGGACTGGCATGCGTTGCCGGAGCACGCGCTGTGGGCGCTGGGCAACCACGATCGAGGATAGCGGACTTCGGGATGCGGGATGCGGGATGCGGGATGCGGACGGGACGACTGACCCGTTAGCCGCCCTCCGCGATCCGCACGAGCTCCTCCACGATCGCCCGACAGTCGTCTTCGGTCGTTCGCCAGTTCATCACCGTCACGCGCAGCACCCGCCGTCCATCGAGCACCGTCGTCGTGATCCAGCCGTGGCCGGAGCGGTTGTAGCGCTCCCGCAGGGCGAGGTTGCGCGTGTCGAGCGCCGCCTCGTCTAGTGAGCGGTCGCCCACCCAGCGGAAGCAGAAAATGTTCGACTCCGGCACATGGAGCGCCTCGAGCGCGGGGTGCTGCTGGACGAGCGCGTGAAAGGTCCGCGCGATGCCACACAGGTGGTCGTACAGTGCGCCGAGGCCGTTGGCGCCGTACCGCTGGAGCGCGACCCAGAGCTTGATTGCGTCCGCCCGCCGCGAGCACTGCGCGCTGCGCACACCCTGATCCCACGCGCGCTCGTCGTCACCGGCGTGGAAGAGATAGGGCGCCTTCTGCGCGAACGCCCGCTCCAGCACCCGTTCGTCCCGCACGAGCAGCGCGCCGACGGAGAGCGGCAGCAGCATCATCTTGTGCGGATCCCAGGCGATGGACTGTGCGCGCGACACCCCGCGCAGCCGGTCGCGGTGCGTCGGCGAGAGGAGCGCGCTCGCGCCGTGGCACCCGTCCACATGCAGCCAGATCCCCCGTCGCTCACAGGCGTCGCCGATCGCCTCGAGATCGTCGAACGACCCTGTGGCAGTGCTTCCGGCCGTGGCGACGGCCGCGATGATGGTGCGGCCCTCCCCCGCGAGGCGCTCGAGCGTGGCGCCGAACGCGTCGGTGTCCATGCGCCACCCGCGTGACGGGACGGTGACGACGTTCGCCGTGCCCAGGCCGAGGGTGCCCGCAGCGCGCGCAACGGAGTAGTGCGCGTGTTCCCCGCAGACGATCACGCCGTTCGCGGCGCCGACGCCCTGCGTCCACGCGTCGGGCATGGCCTGCGCTCGTGCCGCCAGCAGCGCGGTGATGGTGGCTTCAGTGCCGCCGGAGGTGAGCGTGCCGCCGGCACCGGCCGACCAGCCGACGAGCTCCGTCATCCAGCGGACGACGCGCGTTTCGATCGCCGTCGCCGTCGGCGACATCTCGGCCACCGCGACGGACTGATTGAGGGCGCCGATGAGCGGCTCCGTCCAGATCGCAGCGGGCAGCGGTGCCGAAACCTGATGGCCGACGTACCGCGGGTGATACAGGTGATTCGCGTCGGTGACGACGTCGTCACGAAGCCTCTGGACGACCGCCTCGACCGCCTGTCCCCGCGCCGGCAACGGCTCGTCGAAGCGCGCATACAGGTCTGCGTTCGACCGCGCCGTGCTGACCGGGTCGTCGCGGCGGCCGGTGTCGGCGAGATAGCCGGTCGTGACCGCGAGAAAGCGCCGCGCGACCTCGGGGGCGAGGTCGGCGTCGAGCTCGTGCAGGATGTCGGTCATGCGAGGGAGGTCACCCAAGCGGGAGGTTCATCACGAACCGCGACGTCCGGTTCTCGAACGAGCGGTACACGTGCAGCTGCTCGAAGCGGGCAGGCACTGCGAGCCGGAACGAGAGCAGGTCACGCAACCGCTCCCGATCGAGCTCGGGGTAGAAGCTCAGCGTCACGTGCGGCGTGAATGCGAACCGCGGCGGCGCGTACGGGAGCCCCGAGAGCTTCACGCGCTCGTGCAGCGCGCGGAGCGGCCCGTGCGGGTCGAGGGGCAGCACCACGACGTCCGACTGCATGAAGCGCATGGGGGCGCCGAACGGCAGCTCGATCGGTGCCGTCTCGTGCGCGATCGGCTCGAGCACGTCCCGAAGCTGGGTCACCGGGACGTCCCCGGGGATGGGCCCCATCCCGGAGGATCCGGCGAGGGTGGCATGTGGCGGCCAGGCGGCCGCGAGCCGCGGATCGAATCGCCGCTGCACCGCGAGGATCTCGTCGCTCACCGTGCCGGCGACGGGAAGGACGAGATAGAACGCGGAGCGGATCATGAGGGAATGTAGTTCCCGTTCACCTCCCCCCGACCACCGGCATCGCCATCAGCCGCAGCTCCGAGCCGCCCGACGCCGACGGGGAGATCGTCCCACCGAGGAAGAAGCGATCGATGCGGTTGCCGGGGTGGCTGTGGTGCCACCGCGTGACCTTGAGGCCCGCGAACGTCCCGATCGCCGCGCCCACGAGCACGTCGCTCGCCCAGTGGCGGTTGTTGTACATACGGGAGGCGCCCGCCAGCGCGGCGCCGCCGTACATGAGGGAGCCGACCGCCCACGTCCCCTGCGGCCACCAGCGGTCGGTCTCCGTCGTCACCGCGGCGGCGGCGGCGAAGGCCGCGATCGTGTGACCGGAGGGGAACGACCGGTAGTCACCGGAGTCGCGCCATCCGCGTCCCAGCTTGAAGTCCTTGGGGCGGGAGGCATCGCGATAGGGGCGCGCGCGCCCCAGCGTCCCCTTGATCAGCGTCCCCACGCCCGTCGCGATGAGCACCGCCTCGGTCCCGTGAAGCCCCAGGTCGGCGGCGCGGTCGTTCCGTGTGAGCCGGCCGACCGTGTAGAGGCCCACCCCGATGATCGCCGACCCCGGCGCGGCCACGTTGCGCACGACGGTCGAGAGGTCCCCGAGCAGCCGGTTCTCCTGAAAGTTCGACCGCTGGAGCGACTCGGCGATCTCGCGGTCGAGGGGCGCCACTGCCACCGTGGCGAGTGCGAACCCGCCGAAGATCGCGGCGTCCGTCCACGTGAAAAGCTCGGTGCGCGACGGGGACGGGACGGGCTGCTGCTGCGCATCGGCTGCCGCGGGCAGCACGAGCAGGGCGAGCAGCAGGATGCGGCGCGCCGATGTGGCCGCGCCGTGGAAAGGGTTCGGAACCGATGGCATGCGTGGAAGAAGGCGTTGTGGGTGCCTGCCGCAGAACGCAAGAGGCGGGCTTAGCCGGCGGTTGCCCCCCACCGCGTCGCCTGCGCCTCCAGCGCCGGGAGCTCGAACGGCTTGCGGAAGATGGGATGGTCGTACTCCTCCGTCGGTGCCGGCGTCTCGAAGTGATCGCCGGTGACCCAGGCGACCCGGGTCACCAGCCGCGGAACGCGATCCTCGATCCACGCGAAGAGGTCGACGCCGGACTCCCCGCCGATCCGCACATCGATGAAGACGCCGTCGAGGTGGTCCGCGTGCGCCTCGAGCAGCGCCCGGGCAGCGGCACCGTCCTCGGCCTCGTGGACGACGTGTCCCTTGCGGGAGAGCCACGACCGGACGGCACGGCGGATGGGTGCCTCGTCATCGATGTACAACACCGTCGCCATCATCCCCCCGGGCGGAGTGGGCCTGCGGACGCATGCGATGTCAGCCACGACCGAAGGAAGCCTGCACACGATGGGCCCGGGACCGGGTTCGGTCGCCGGATGGCGGCCGTCCCCGCCCATTTTTCCCGACCGCGGTACCCATCCTGGCGGGGGGCGCCTTGCCCGACGCGCCGGGCCAAGCGATATACCTCGGATGCTCAATATCGACCTCACCGGCCGTCGCGCCCTCGTCGCCGGCGTCGCCGACGACCAGGGCTTCGGGTTCGCCATCGCCCGGAGCCTCGCGGAAGCGGGCGCCTCCGTCTCCGTCGCCACGTGGCCGCCGGCGCTGAACATCTTCCTCACCCTGCTCGAGCGGGGCAAGATGGACGAGTCGCGGCAGCTCTCCGATGGATCGCTGCTGAACTTCGAGCCCA
>DASTYL010000123.1:0-10236 GCA_035764975.1 Gemmatimonadaceae bacterium
TTCGCGAGGAGCTCGCGGCGCTGAAATAGGCGGATGCGGGGCTCGGGGGAAGATCGACGCATCCCGCATCCCGCATCCCGCATCCCGCATCCCGCATCCCGCATCCCGCATCCCGCATCCCGCATCCCGCATCCCGCATCACGTAATCGTCAGCCCTTCCTCCAGCACGATCGTCACCGGTGACCCTGCCGGCAGGCACCCCTCGAAGCGCTGGTCGCCCTTCGCGCTGATGGCGCCGGCGGCACCGCCGGTCGCCGCGCCGATCACCGCGCCGCGCGCGCTCCCCTCCACCACGCGCCCGACGATGGCGCCGAGGATCGCGCCGCCGATGACCTTCTTCCGGTCGCTGGCGTTGACGCGCGGCACCGGTGCGCGATCGAGGCCACCGTTCACCGCGCCGCTTCCGCTCGCGGCATGCGCCTTGTCGTCGATGTCGAGCGAGCGGACGCGGAAGGTGATCGTGCCCGATTCCGCCGGATCACCCGGCGTGACCGATGCCACCTCGAGCACGATCGTCGAGCCGGCGGGGATCATCGCGCCGCCGGTCCCGCGCACGGGATCACGCAGGGTCGCAGCCATCTTGTCGCCGGGGCGCCCGCTCACCGTGCACACGCGCGCGCCCGTCGTGAGCGCCAGGCGGGTGCCGGCCGCGAAGCCGGCCGCCGCGGACGGCGCCGGGGCTGGCGCGGGCTCGGGGGTTGGCGCCGGCGCTTCGGCCACATCGCGTTCCGGCGTGCTCGCGGGTGCCGTCGGACGCGGCGCGGGGCGGGTGGGCGCAGGGCGCGGCGTCGCCCGCACCGGCGCCCGGTCGGCCGGTCGCGAGGTCACGGGCACCGAGGGCGATTCCGGCGCGACCTGCTGCGGCTCCGGCTCCTGTGCCAGCGGGGCGTCATTGAACTGCGGCTGCGCGACCACGTTCGCGAGCGCGAGATCGCGCGCGAGGGTCGAGTCCACCGGCTCGGGTGCATCGCCGGCGCAGGCGGCGGCCCCGAGGATCAGGCATGCCGCGGCGGCGGCACGTGTGCGCGGCGTGAAGCGCGCGAGGGAGAAGGGCGTGCGGGTGCTCATGACGGGGTGCTACCCCGTCGTGGCCCGCCGGGTTCTCGGTCGGCCGGCGCTCACCGGCGGCAGGTCGGCGGGCCAGAGCTCCGTCTGGGGCAGCTCGGGGCCGAGGCGCTGGCGCACCTGGCCGGCGATGAACTCCACGGCCTGTGGATCGGCCACGAGGTCGTAGCCGCGGACGTCCAGCGTCAGCACCGGGCAGTGGCGGAACCCGTCGATCCAGCGCTCGTAGCGGGCGTGCAGCGACGCCCAGTAGGCGGGTTCGACATCCTTCTCCTTGGGACGCCCGCGGCGCTGGATGCGCTCCAGCAGCGTCTCGAGTGGCGCGTGCAGATAGACCAGGAGCTTCGGCGGCCGCGCGGCCGGGGCGAACAGCAGCTCGCGATAGAGCCGGCTGTAGAGCTCCCACTCGTCCGCGGACATCAGCTCCTGCTCCGCGAGCCCCCGCGCGAAGATCTCGGCGTCCTCGTACCACGTCCGGTCGAGCACCCAGCTGCCGCCCATGCCGCGCATGCGGCGCATGCTCTCGAAGCGCGTCGCCAGGAAGTGCAGCTGGAGCTGCAACGCGTACTGCCGCATGTCCTCCGCCGTCCCGGCGTAGAACCGCTCGAGCCACGGGTTGTGCTCGTCCACGCTCTCGAGCGCGAGCTGCAGCCCGAAGCGGGCAGCCAGGGCGCGGGAGAGCGTGCTCTTGCCCGCGCCGACCATTCCTGCGACACCGATCAGCATATGCGATGGCAAGATAGCCGTTCGCCGGCGGTTTGTGCCGGGGTTGACGGTCGCCGCCGATCGTTGCAGGGATGGGCCGCTTATCTTACATCCTGCGCATGTATCACCTCGCCATCTTCGACTTCGACGGCACCCTCGCCGACTCGTTCCCGTGCTTTCTCGCGGCGCTGAACGAGGCGGCGGCGCGCTACGGCTTCCGCGGCATCGACGCATCGGAGGTCGCGCAGCTGCGTGGGTACAGCTCGTGGCAGGTCATGGAGCACATCGACGTGGCGATGTGGCAGGTCCCGATGATCACGCAGTTCGTCCGGAAGCAGATGGCCGAGCGGATCGAGACGGTGACGCTCTTTCCGCGCATGCACGAGGCGCTCGAGGATCTCGCGGCGCGCGACGTCACGATCGCGGTCGTGAGCAGCAACACCGAGGCGAGCATCCGGCACGTCCTCGGGCACCGGCTGGCGTCGCTCGTCAGCGACTATCGCTGCGACGTGTCGATCTTCGGCAAGCGGCCGAAGCTGCGCCAGGTACTCGCGGCGACGGGCATCGGTGCGCCGCGGACCATCGCGGTGGGCGACGAGATCCGTGACCTCAAGGCGGCGCACGCCGAGGGCATCGCGTTCGGCGGGGTGAGCTGGGGCTTCACCGCGCCACAGGCGCTGCGTGCCGCCGACGCCGACGTCATGTTCGAGCAGGTGGAGGACATCGCCTCCCTGATCACCCGCCGCTACTCGGCCTGAGCGGTGCGGGTGACCTCCGCGCCCTGGCGCGCGCGGAGGACCATGGCGGCGAGGATCACCGCGCCGCCGAGCAGCGGCAGCACGCCGGGCTCCTCGCCGTGCACCAGCCAGGCCCAGATCGGGTTCAGCGCGGGCTCGAGGAGGAGCAGCATGCTCGCCTCGACGGCCGGCACGCCGGAGATGCCTCGCGTCATCAGCACGTATGCGAGCCCGATCTGCACGAGACCGAGATAGCTGATCGTCGCGATGTCGGCGGCACCGACTGCCGCGACGGGCAGCGCGGCGGGCAGGCAGACCAGGAACGCCAGCGCGTTGCCCCCGACGACGGTGCTCATCGTCGCGCTCTCGCCGTCCTCGCGGGAGCCGAGCCACCGGAGCCCCATGAGCGTCAGCGCCCAGGTGACGCCGCTCAGCAGCGCGAGGACGTTGCCGAGCGCCGGGTTGGGGGCGGTCGCCACCGCGGGCGGCAGCCCCATCACCACGAGCGTAAGGCCCACGGCGAGCGCGGCGATCGTCACGTAGTCCGATCGGCGCGGCCGCTCCTTCAGGAGCCACGGGGCGAGCAGGAGGATGTACAGCGGCGCCGTGGATTGCAGGAAGATCGCGTTCGCCGCCGTCGTCGCCTTGTTCGAGACGACGAACAGCACCATCGTCGCCGCATAGACCACCGACACGAGGCCGACGCGCCACGTCCAGCTCCTTCGCGCGGCCGGCACGAAGAGGAACACGGCCAGTGCGGCGAGGCCCGAGCGGAACGAGGCGACCTGCCACCCGGAGAGTGCCGTCGCCTTGATCGCCGCGCCGCCCGTGGAGAAGAGCGTGGCAGCGGCGATGATCCGGAGACGGTCGGCGGTCGAGGAGGTCGGCATTCGCGGGCGGCGGGGGAGGGGTTGAGAGCGCCAATCTAATCCCGGGCAGATCGGACGTGATCTCGCGCACCACCCGCGCACGCGGGTGACGCAGGCCACAGCGCGTTCGGTCGAGTCCGGCTAGAACAGTGGGGACGCCCGGCCACGGGCGTGGCCGACGGGGGCCGTCCAGTCGTTCTCTCCTCCCCCCACCTCGACTCATGAACGCGACCATCACACCTGGCGCCGGCGATGTGCTGCAGTTCGATCGCGCCGTGCCGGCAACAGGCGCAGACGTGCCCCGTGCATCCGCGCATGCGGTGCAGTGCGCGTCGTGCAGCGCGGCGCTCGCGCAGCAGTACTTCGATGCCGGCGGCACGCCGGTGTGTGCGGCCTGCAAGGCAACGCTCGAGCAGCAGGCGGCACCGCTGCGCGAGTGGAAGCCGATGCTGCGCGCCATCCTCTTCGGGCTCGGCGCCTCCATCGTCGGCGCGGGCCTGTACTACGGCGTCATCGCCATCACCGATTTCGAGATCGGCCTCATCGCCATTGCCACCGGCTACATGGTCGGCTGGGCCGTGCGCCGGGGTGCGCGCGGGCGCGGAGGGCGGCGCCTCCAGATCGTCGCGGTCGCGTTGACTTATGCGTCCGTCGCGATGGCGTACACACCGCTCGCGTTGTTCGGGCCCGGCGAGGAAACCGTCGAGGAAGTGAGCGCGGATACGGCGTACACCGTGGCCTTGACGGGGGCGCCGGCCGCCGAGGCATCGGAGTTTGCGGACCCCGAGGCATCGGAGTTTGCGGACCCCGTCGCATCCGATCCCACGCTGCTCGATGCCGCGGGGGCGATCGGCATCGTCCTGGGCTTCGTCCTGGTGCTCCCCCTGCTCGTCGTCTTCGGGACGATGCCCACGGGGCTGATCAGCGCTGCAATCATCGGCTTCGGCATGCACCAGGCGTGGCGCATGACCGGTGCGGACACGCTGGTCGTCAGCGGACCGTACGCCGTGGGCACGCCCGAGTCCCAGGCAGAGGCGAGGGAGCCCGGCGACGCCGCCCCGGCGGTGTAACGGCAGTGAACGCAGCACCGGCGTACGGCAGCGGCCTTCTCACGTGCGCGGCATGCTCGACGGAGCTTGCCGCGCACGCGCTGTCGTGCCCCGCCTGTCACACGCTCGTCCATGGCGAACGATTGAAGCAGCTCGCCGCGCGCGCGGAGGCGCTGGCTGCCGCCCGCGCCCCGGCCGAGGCGCGGGCGGCATGGGAGACGGCGCTTGCGCTCCTCCCCGAGGCGTCCATGCAGCACGCGACGGTCGCGGCGCGCGTGGCTGAGCTGGATGTGCAGATCGCGGCGGCCTCGTCGAGGCGCGAGGGGCGCGGCGGCGTGAATCGCCCGTGGTGGAAATCCGCCGGCGTCGGCCTCGCCGGCCTGGTCGCGCTGCTGGCGGGGAAGCTGAAGTTCCTCGTGCTGGGACTCACGAAGGCGAAGACGTTCGTGTCCATGTTCGCCTTCTTCGGCGTGTACTGGACCGCGTTCGGCTGGCCCCTCGCGCTCGGCCTCGTCGTCTCGATCTACATCCACGAGATGGGACACGTGGCGATGCTCCGGCGCTTCGGCATCGGGGCGGACTCCCCGCTGTTCGTGCCTGGCGTCGGCGCGTTCGTCATGCTCAAGCGCCCGGTGACCGATCCGCGCACGGACGCCGCGATCGGGCTCGCCGGCCCCGTCTGGGGGCTTGGTGCCGGACTGGCGGCGTTCGCGGCGTACGCACTGACGGGCGATGCGATCTGGCTCGCCATCGCGCAGCTCACGGGAATCGTGAACCTGTTCAACCTCGTCCCGATCTGGCAGCTCGACGGTGCGCGCGGATTTCACGCGCTGACGCGCATGCACCGGATCGTCGTGACCGGCGCGATCGCGGCGGCCTACGCCCTGACCGGGCACAAGCTGCTGATCCTGCTCGCCGGGGTGGCCGCATGGCGTGCCTACCGGATGCAGCCAGGGCCGGGCGACCGGCGGGTGCTGGCGACGTTCGTCGTGTTGATCGGCGCGCTGTCCTGGCTGGCGGCGCAGCGCGTGGCCTGAGGCGCCGGCGCAGGATCGCGCCGGCGCGCCGCGGATCAGCGCACCCGGATCGGCACGGGCGAGGGAAGATCGACGATGACCTTCTCGCCGCGGTTCCCCTGCACGCGGTCGTACCACGCCTCGTCCTTGCCCGCCCCGGCGACCTCCATCACGCGCTTCGCAAGCTCGATGGCCGTCGCATTGGTCATGCGGATCGAGCCGTGCGACACCGCCTTGCCGATGGACGCGGGCTCGTTGGTCCCGTGGATCGTGCGCGGCGGATCGTAAATGAGCTGCACGCGGCCGAGTGGATTGTCCGGATCGCCCGGCTGCTTGCCTTCCTTGTCTTCCGTCCACGATTCGTCGCGGGGCGGAACCCACTCCGGATTCCACACGACCTGCGTGATGTTCCACTCGCCCGTCTGCGTCGGCCACTTCTCGGAGCCGACCGCGACGCCGTACTCGGCGAGCCGCTGCTCCTCACGCAACACGTAGAGCTTGCGCGCCGCGAGATCGACCTCGATCTGCATCTCGCGCGTCGGCTGCGGCGCCGCCGGCGCGGTGTCAACCGGCGCTGCCGCCGCCGGCGGCTGCTGCGCGACGACCGTCGTATCGCTCTCGCCGCCCTGGCCGACCGTACATCCTGCCAGTGTCGCGGCCGCCAGCATGATCATGATTCCGTTTCGCTTTCCGATCGCCATCCATGCCTTCCTTGTGGAGATGAATCTCCGTGGGAAAGGCAAGAGCTGTGCTGGCCGCGCGATGTGCTGCGCCTACCCCCAGGATTCGTCGGCAGTCGGCCCGTACATCGAGGGCACCGGCACATCCAGCAGCCGCAGGTAGACCCCGAGCTGCGCGCGATGGTGCACGAGGTGATTGATGTTCTGGCGGACGACGTCGCCGCGCGTCGAGGTGAACAGGATCCGGTCGCCCATCTTCAGCGACCAGGGCTCGCCCCACGCCGATTCCGGCGCCGACGCGAGCGCTGCTCGGGCTTCGCGCACGTGGCCATCGAACTGCTGGAGCAGCGACGCGGTGGTCTGGTTCCGATACCCGTCGCCACCGGCAAGGTCGATGGCCGGCTCCTTCATCGTTCGCGTGATCCAGCCCGGCATCGTCGCGACGAGCTGGGTGAGGCTCGCCAGCGAGAACGACTTCGGGTGGGGCTTCCAGTCGGCCTTGTCGTCCGGCACGCGCTCGATCACGCGGCGCGTGACTGCCATTTCGCCGTCGAATTCAGTCAGAAGCTCGGAGAGGACAGGCATGGGAGGAACGGTTGAGGTGTGGTGGTTTGGCCCGCGACCCGCTCAGTCCTTCAGCTTTCTCGTGAGATACACGTACTCCAGCGCGACGCGCTTCGCCGTTTCCTTGAGATTGGCCGCCGCCGAGTGACCACCGTCGGTGTTCTCGTAGAACAGCACCGGATAGCCGAGCGATTCGAGCCGTGCCGCGGCCTTTCGCGCATGGCCCGGATGGACGCGGTCGTCCTTGGTGGACGTGTGGATGAACGGCTCCGGGTACGGCTTGCCGGCCTGCAGCGCCTGGTACGGCGAATACGCCGCGATCCACGCACGCTGCTCGGGGAGGTCGGGGTTCCCGTACTCCGCCATCCACGACGCGCCGGCGAGGAGCTTGTGGAAGCGCATCATGTCGAAGAGGGGGACCTGGATCACCGCCGCGTTGAAGAGCTCCGGGTGCTGGGTCATGGCGACGCCCATGAACAGGCCGCCCTGCGAGCCGCCCATGATGCCGAGTCGCCGTGGCGACGTGATGCGGCGCGCGATGAGGTCGCGCGCGACGGCGACGAAGTCCTCGTGTGCGCGCTGCCGGTTGGGTCCCAGTGCCGCCTGATGCCACGAGGGGCCGAACTCGCCCCCGCCGCGCGTGTTCGCGACGACGTAGACGCCGCCGTCCTCGAGCCACAGCTTCCCGAGCACGCCCGAGTAGCCCGGCAGGAGGCTCACCTGATAGCCGCCGTATCCGTACAGCAGCGTCGGGTTGTTGCCGTCGAGCGCCATGCCCCGGGGACGCGTGACGAAGTATGGCACCTTCGTGCCGTCCGCCGATGTCGCCTCGAACTGCTCCGTCACGAGATGGGACGCATCGAAGCGGTCGGGGATCGCCTTCAGCTTCTCGGCGCGGCCCGTTGCCGCGTCGGCGAGCCAGAGGCTGTTCGGGGTCAGGTAGTTCGAGACGGTGAGGAAGAGCTGGTCGCTCGTCGTCGCGGCGTCGCCCAGGCCGATCGTCGCGTTCGCGGGCAGATCGAGGCGGGAGCGCGTCCAGCCCTCCGCGCCGCGGGTGTAGACGTAGGCGGCGCCCTGCACGTTCTCGTACAGCACCACCACCAGCCTGTTGCGCGTCGTCGCGACGTCCTCGATCGACTCCCGCGCCCCGGGGCGAAGGATGAGATAAGGCGTCGCGGTGTCGGGGTCGGCTTTCAGCGCCGCCAGGTCGTACGCCAGGAGGTCGCCGAGCTGGAAGCCCTTCCACGCGCTCTCGGTGGTGAAGACGAGCTGGCCGTCCACCAGCCCGCGAATGCTCATCCGGTCGGGGAACGGCATCTTCCGCGGCGGTGCGCCCTCCCGGAGGAGGTGGTAGTCCCCTTCGTAGAACGTCCGGCCGCGATACACGAACACGCCCTGGAGACGCCCGTCGCTGTCGCGGAGCACATACGGGCTGACCGACACATCGTCCGGCGTACCGCGGAACACCTCGGTCGCCGCGGCGAGCGGCTGGCCGCGCGCCAACCGCTTCACGATGAAGGGGTAGCCGGACTTCGTCAGCGTTCCCTCCCCGAAATCACGGGCGACGAGCAGGGTGTGGTCGTCGACCCACGTCGCGCCGCCCTTGGATTCCGGCAGGGTGAACGCCCCGCCGGCCACGAACGACCTCGTCTGCGTGTCGAACTCGCGCAGCACCGTCGCATCCTTGCCGCCGTTGGAGAGCGCGACGAGGCACCGCCGCTCCTCGGGCTCGAGACAGGACATCCCCTTGAAGACCCAGTTGGCGTTCTCCGATGCGGCGAGCGCGTCGATGTCGAGCACCGTCTCCCACTCGGGCGCGGGCGTGCGATAGCTGGCGAGCGACGTCCGGCGCAGCACGCCGCGGACGTGGGCCGGGTCCTGCCAGAAGTTGTGGATCGCGTCGCCCACGAACGACGGCGTCGCGATGCGGTCCGTCGCCTCCACGATCCGGAGCGCGGCGTCGTGCATGCGCTGGTAGCGGGGGTCGCCCTGGAGCGTGCCGAGCGACCGGGCGTTCCGCTCCTTCACCCACGCGAGCGCCCGCGCACCCTCGACCTCCTCCAGCCAGAGAAAGGGGTCCTCCTCCTCCATCGCGTCGGCACGGGGCGTCGTCTCCGGCGATGTTGCCGGTGTGGCGGCGGTGGACTCGCCCGGCGGGGCGGCGGTGGCACATGCGCTGGCGAGCAGCATTGCGGCGGCGAGTGACAGGGAACGCATCGGCATCCTCGGAGAGGCCTCGTGGAGTCGGGGCAGGCGGGTACGCTGCGCGTATATGTTACCGTCTGCCCGCGGATCCGCACCATGGGACGCGGCCCCACCTTTAAAGAGTCTCCGATGAAGCGACTGCGTCGCGCCGTGCTGGCGGGACTCGTGATGGCCCTGCTGGCCGTCTGCCAGCGCGCCTATACGCCGGTAGCCGCTGCCCGCGCCGGCGAGCCGCACCCGTCGCCGATCCCGTCGCGCGGCGCCGCCACGCAGCTCGATGTCGCGAGCTGGAACATCGAGTGGTTCGGCGCGCCGTCGAACGGCCCGACGGACGAGAGGCTGCAGCTCGCGCACGCGCGCGACGTCATCCGCGGCACGGATGCCGACATCTGGGGGCTCGTGGAGGTCGTCGACGGGGCCGCCTGGGACCGGCTCGGGGCCGGGCTCCCCGGCTACACCGGCGTGCTCGCGAATGACCGCATCGTCGCCGGCGGCGCGGCGAGCTACGGCAGGAAGGAGCAGAAGGTCGGGGTCCTCTTCAAGTCCGGCGTCGCGACGCTCGTGCGTGCGCGGGTGATCCTCGCGGGCGACGACATCGCGTTCGCCGGCCGGCCGCCACTCGAGGTGACGCTCCGCGTCACGTTGAACGGGGTCACGGAGGATCTCGTCGTGATCGTGCTGCACATGAAGGCCTTCGCCGACCGGGCGAGCTGGCAGCGGCGGCGCACCGCGGCAGGCCTGCTCCAGCACTATCTCGACACCACCTGGCCCACGCAGAAGGTCATCGTCATCGGCGACTGGAACGACGACGTGGACACCTCGATCACGCGCGGGAGCCCCACGCCCTTCGCCTCGCTGGTCGCCGCGCCGCACCGCTATCGCTTCCTCACCGCCCCGCTGAGTGAACGCCGGATTGCATCGACGACGGGATACAGGGAGCTCATCGACCACCACCTCGCCACCGACGAGCTGGCGTCGTCGGAGGTGCCGCGGTCGGCCGAAGTGTATCGCGTCGACGCGTTCATCCCCGCGTACTCCACGACGACGAGCGACCACTTTCCGGTGCTGACCCACTTCACGATGCAGCGATAGCGGTATGTTACCCGCCATGCGCCTTCCCACGATTTCGCTCGCACTCGGCGGGATGATCGCCGCCTTGGACGCGACGGCCCTTTCCGCCCAGCAGGCCGTGCCGACGCCGCCCCCCGTCGCGCAGGAGTTCCGCGCCTCGTGGGTCGCCGCCGTCGCGAACATCGACTGGCCCTCGCGCCCGGGGCTCCCGGCCGCGCAGCAGCGCACCGAGCTGCTCGCGATCCTCGACCTGGCCGCGGCGATGCGCCAGAACG
>DASTYL010000124.1:0-19900 GCA_035764975.1 Gemmatimonadaceae bacterium
ATCCGGAACGGCATGCGGGGGGCGGCGAGGCAAACCTCGTCCTCCCCGATCTGCGTCAGGCCACCTTTCTCGGCGGCATCGACGGCCACACGCTGCTCCTGTCCGGCATCGTCGTCAGCATCCTCGGGCTCATCTTCGGGCTCGTCATCTACAGCCGGCTCCGGAACCTCGAGGTGCATCGCTCGATGCTCGAGATCTCGGAGCTCATCTACGAGACCTGCAAGACGTATCTGGCCACGCAGGTGAAGTTCATCGCCGTCCTGTGGCTGTTCATCGGCGCCATCGTCGCGGTGTACTTCGGGGCGCTGGCCGCGACGATCGACCCGGCCACCGGGGTGGTGACCCGCGGATTCCCCGCGATCAAGGTCGTGACGATCATGTTCTTCTCGCTCGTCGGCATCGCCGGCAGCGTGTTCGTCGCCTGGTTCGGGATCCGCGTGAACACGTTCGCCAATTCGCGGACGGCGTTCGCGTCGCTGCGGGGCAAGCCCTATCCATGCTACGCCATCCCCCTGCAGGCGGGGATGAGCATCGGCATGCTGCTGATCTCGGTCGAGCTGCTGCTGATGCTGTTCATCCTGCTGTGGGTGCCGCGCGACTACGCGGGGCCCTGCTTCATCGGCTTCGCCATCGGCGAGTCCCTCGGCGCGGCCGCGCTGCGCGTGGCCGGCGGCATCTTCACGAAGATCGCCGACATCGGCGCCGACCTGATGAAGATCGTCTTCAAGATCAAGGAAGACGATGCCCGCAACCCGGGCGTGATCGCGGACTGCACGGGCGACAACGCCGGCGACTCGGTGGGCCCGTCGGCCGACGGCTTCGAGACCTACGGCGTCACCGGCGTGGCGCTGATCTCCTTCATCCTGCTCGCGGTCCAGAGCGAGATGGTGCAGGTCCAGCTCCTCGTCTGGATCTTCATGATGCGCATCGTCATGGTGATCGCGAGCGGGGTGTCCTACCTCGTGAACGAGGCAGTGGCGAAGCGCCGCTATGCGACCGCCGACCGGATGAACTTCGAGGCCCCGCTGACGTCCCTCGTCTGGCTGACGTCCCTTGTCTCCGTGGCGCTGACGTACGCGGCGAGCTGGGTGCTCATCCCGGACCTCGGCGACGGCTCCCTGTGGTGGAAGCTCTCGACCGTCATCACCTGCGGTACGCTCGCCGGCGCGATCATCCCGGAGCTCGTGAAGATCTTCACCTCCACCGACTCGTCGCACGTGAAGGAGGTCGTCACCTCCTCGCGCGAGGGCGGCGCCTCGCTGAACATCCTCTCGGGGCTGGTCGCCGGCAACTTCAGCGCCTTCTGGCTCGGCATGGCGATCATGGCGCTGATGGCGGCGGCATACGGGGTGAGCCTCTACGGCCTGAGTGAGCTCATGGTCGCTCCGGCGGTGTTCGCGTTCGGGCTCGTGGCCTTCGGCTTCCTCGGCATGGGACCGGTGACGATCGCCGTCGACTCGTACGGCCCGGTGACGGACAACGCCCAGTCGGTGTACGAGCTGTCGCTGATCGAGGAAGTGCCGGACGTCCGGGGGGTGCTGCAGCGCGAGCACGGGTTCGTCCCGGACTTCGAGAAGGCGAAGCATTTCCTCGAGGAGAACGACGGGGCGGGGAACACCTTCAAGGCGACGGCCAAGCCCGTGCTCATCGGGACGGCGGTCGTGGGTGCGACGACGATGATCTTCGCGATCATCGTGGGCCTCACGCAGGGGCTGCGGCCGGAGTACCTCCAGTACCTGTCGATCCTGCACCCGCCGTTCATGCTCGGGCTCATCACCGGCGGCGCCGTGATCTACTGGTTCACGGGCGCCTCGACGCAGGCCGTCACCACGGGCGCCTACCGCGCCGTCGAGTTCATCAAGGCCCACATCCAGCTCGAAGGGGTGACGAAGGCATCCGTCACCGACTCCAAGAAGGTCGTCCAGATCTGCACGGAATACGCGCAGAAGGGGATGTTCAACATCTTCCTGACGGTCTTCTTCGCGACGCTCGCCTTCGCGTTCGCCGAGCCGTATTTCTTCATCGGCTACCTCGTCTCGATCGCCCTGTTCGGCCTCTTCCAGGCGATCTTCATGGCCAACGCCGGCGGCGCCTGGGACAACGCCAAGAAGATCGTCGAGGTGGAGCTGAAGGCGAAGGGCACCCCGCTGCACGACGCCACGGTCGTGGGTGACACCGTGGGCGACCCGTTCAAGGACACGTCGTCGGTGGCCATGAACCCGATCATCAAGTTCACCACGCTGTTCGGGTTGCTCGCCGTGGAGCTCGCGGTCTCCCTCACCGCGGAACGCGGCGCCGGGCTGAGTCGCCTGCTCGCCGCGGTGTTCCTCGCCGTGGCGCTGGTCTTCGTGTATCGCTCGTTCTACGGCATGCGCATCGAATCTGCCTCGAGGTGAGCGGCGAGCGCTGAGCGGTGAACGGTGACGTCATGTCACCGTTCACCGTTCGCCGTTTCCCGTTCGCCAGCCCTCCTTTACCCTTCCGTGCAGCTCATGGCATCACTCTTCTCCCGCAAACCGATCAAGGAGCTCGTCGCTGAGAGCGACGTGGGCCTCAGGCGCACGCTCGGGGTCGGCGACCTCGTCATGCTCTCCATCGGGGCGGTCATCGGGGCCGGCATCTTCTCCACGCTGGGGACGGCGGCCGCGGGCGAGATCCTCCCGAGTGGCGTGGTGGTCCGCTACGGCGCCGGTCCGGCGCTCGTGCTGTCGTTCGTCCTCCTCGGCATCGTCTGCGGCCTCGCGGCGCTCTGCTACGCCGAGCTGGCGTCGATGATTCCGCAGGCCGGGAGCGCGTACGCCTACAGCTACGCCACGCTCGGGGAGATCATCGCCTGGATCATCGGGTGGGACCTCATTCTCGAGTACGCGGTGGGGAACGTCGCCGTGGCGATCGCATGGGGCGGCTACTTCAACTCCCTGATCTCTCCCTGGGTCCAGCTCCCGGGCTGGCTCACCCACGGCTACTGGGACGTATCCGCGAGCTCGGATCCGGCCATCCGCTCGCTGCTCGAGAGCGCGCCGCAGGTCGCCGGGATCCCGATGCTGGTCAACCTGCCGGCGTTCCTGATCGTCATGGCGGTGACGTGGCTGCTCGTGATCGGCGTGCGCGAGAGCACCCGGGTCAACAACTGGATGGTCGTCGTCAAGCTCGCCGTGCTCGCGGTGTTCGTGGTCGTCGGGGCGCTCAACGTGGACCCGGCCAACTACACGCCCTTCGCGCCCAACGGCTTCCGGGGGATCCACCAGGGCGCGGCGATCGTGTTCTTCGCGTTCATCGGCTTCGACGCCATCTCCACGGCCGCGGAGGAGACGAAGAACCCCCAGCGCAACATGCCGCGCGGCATCCTGCTGGGCCTGGGGATCTGCACGCTCATCTACGTGATCGTCGGGGCCGTCGCGACCGGGCTGGTGCCGTACATGCAGCTCAAGTCCTCGGATCCGCTCGCGCATGCCCTCGAGGTCGCGGGCTTCCCGATGGCGAGCTGGATCGTCGCCTTCGGCGCCGTGGTGTCGATGTCCGCGGTGCTCCTTGTGTTCCAGTACGGACAGCCGCGGATCTTCTACGCCATGGCCCGTGACGGGCTGCTCCCGCCGTGGGCGGCGAAGATCCACCCGAAATATCGTACCCCGCACGTCACCACGATCGTGACCGGCCTGCTGGTGGCGGTCGCCGCCCTGGTGGTGGACGACGATGCGACCTACGACCTCACGAACATCGGCACGTTGTCGGCGTTCGCGCTCGTGTGCATCGGCGTGCTCGTGCTCCGGCTCAAGGAGCCGGACCGCCCGCGGCCTTTCCGCGTTCCCTTCGTCTGGCCGGTGGCCCTCACCGGCGCCGGTGCGTGCCTTTTCGTGATGGCCGGCCTGCCGATCCATGCGTGGGAGCGGTTCGGCATCTGGCTCATCATCGGCCTCGCGCTGTACTTCGCGTACGGCTACCGCAACTCGACGCTGCGCCGGCGGACGCCGCCCGTGCCGCTGGAACCTCCCCCCTCGATCGAGTAGTCCCATGGCTGAATCCATCGGCAACAGCGGCAAGGGCATGAAGCTCCACACCAAGGTGCTGCTTGGCCTCCTGACCGGCGCGGTGCTCGGCGTCCTCGCCAACATCATGCTCGGCGGTGCGCATCCGACCGTCGAGTGGCTGAACAAGTACATCGCAGGGCCGATCGGCCAGATCTTCCTGCGGATGCTGTTCATGATCGTCGTCCCGCTGGTGTTCGCGTCGATCTCGCTCGGCGTGGCGGGGCTGGGCGATCTCCGGCGTGTCGGGCGCGTCGGCGCCAAGGCGATCGGGTACTTCCTGGTCACGACGGCGATGGCGGCTGCGCTTGGCCTGGTCGCGGTGAACGTCTTCCAGCCGGGCAACCAGCTGCCCGCGGAAGTTCGGACGCGCCTGCTCGCCACCTACGCGCAGGATGCCTCGAGCAAGGTGGAAGCCGCGGCGACGTCCAACTTCGGGATCGAGACGGTGGTGAACATCGTCACGCGGAACCCGCTGAAGTCGGCGGTGGACCTGGACCTGCTCGGCCTGATCTTCTTCGGCTTCATCTTCGGGATGGCGCTGACGATGATCGCGACGGAGCGCGCCCGGCCGATGATTGCCGTGCTCGAGTCGCTGAACGACGTCGTGATCAAGATCGTCGAGTTCGCGATGCGGCTCGCCCCGTACGGCGTGACGGCGCTGATCTTCGGCGTCACGTCCCGGTTCGGCTGGGCGCTGCTCGCGCCCCTGGGTTCGTACGTGGCGGTCGTCCTGGGCGCGTTGCTCGTGCATGCCGTCGTCACCAACAGCATCATCCTGCGGGTCCTCGTCGGCGTGTCGCCGAGGCTGTTCTTCTCGCGCATCCGTTCGTCCATGGTGACGGCCTTCTCGACGAGCTCCAGCAGCGCCACGCTCCCGACCAACCTCGCCGTCATCGAGCAGAACGTCGGCGTGCCGCCGTCGATCGCCGGCTTCGTCCTGCCGATCGGCAGCACGATGTGCATGAACGGCACGGCGCTGTTCGAGGGGATCACCGTCCTCTTCCTGGCCCAGGTGTTCGGGGTCCAGCTCGATCTCGGCCAGCAGATCGCCGTCGTCGTCATGTCGGTGCTGACCGCCGTGGGCGCCGCGGGCGTTCCGGGCGGCTCCATCCCGCTGCTGGTCGGCGTCCTTGCGATGTTCCGCGTCCCGCCCGAGGGGATCGCGATCATCCTCGGCGTGGACCGCATCCTCGACATGTCGCGCACGACGGTGAACGTCATCGGCGACCTGTGCGCCACGACGTGGGTCGCCAAGTCGGAGGGCGTGTGGACCGCGGCCTCCATCCCGGCCACGGAAGGGGCCATCGAAGTGCGGCACCGGCTCGACGAGACCCCGGGCGAGCGCCTCGTGACGGACGCCGACATCCGCCCGCCCCGGCAGCACGACGTTGGCACGCGGTGAGGGCGGCGCAGTGAGCGCGCTGCGCCGGATCTCGATGACGCAATGGATCCTGATCGCGATGGTGATCGGGGTCCTGCTCGGCTGGATCTTTCCGGAGGCGGAGCGGGCGGCGAACGGGTTCGCGGCGACGGACCTCAAGTTCCTCTCGACGATCTTCCTGCGGCTCATCAAGGCGCTGATCGTGCCGCTGCTGTTCGCGACGCTGGTCGTTGGCATCGCGGGGCATGGCAATGAGCTCCGGCTGGTGGGCCGGCTCGCGGTGCGGGCGATGATCCTGTTCACCGTGATGACGGCCATCGCGCTCGCGATCGGATGGGCGGCGGGGCTCCTCGTCCGGCCAGGGGACGGCATCTCGCTCGCCGGCGCCGCCGCCGAGACCGGAGCCCAGCTGGCGACGAGCCGGCTCACCTTCACCGGGGTGCTGGAGACCGCGTTCCCCCAGAGCTTCGCCGAGGCGGCGGCGGGGAATCATGTGCTGCAGGTGCTCGTGTTCTCCATCCTCTTCGGCGTGGCCACGACGCAGGTGCCGGATGCCGCGCGCCGGACGATCGTGGCCTTCGCCGAAGCGCTGGCCGAGGTGATGTTCAAGTTCACGGCGCTGGTGATGGCGTATGCGCCGATCGGCATCGGGGCGGCGATCGCGGTCACGGTGTCGCGCAGCGGCGTCGGGATCCTCGCGACGCTCGGCCTGCTCGTCCTGACGTGCATCGGGGCGCTCGCGGCGTTCGTGCTCCTCGCGCTGGTGCCGCTGGCGATGTCCGCCCGCATACCCCTGCGCGAGTTCCTGGCCACGATCCGGGAGCCGCTGCTGATCGCCTTCACGGCCGCTTCCTCCGACGCCGCCCTCCCGCGCGCCCTGCAGAAGCTCGAGGAGTTCGGCGTCCCGCGGCGCGTGGCGGCGTTCGCGATGCCGACGGCGCTCTCGTTCAACCTCACGGGGAGCACGCTGTTCGTCGGGCTGGCGACGCTGTTCGTGGCGCAGGCGGCCCGCGTGCCGCTCGACGCCGGGCAGCAGCTCGCGATCATGGCGACGCTGATGCTGACGACGAAGGGGATCGCGGCCGTGCCCCGCGCGTCGCTGGTCGTCCTCGCGGCGACGCTGTCCCAGTTCGGCCTGCCGCTCGAGGGCGTCGCCGTGATCCTGGCCGTGGACGCGTTGATGGACATGGCGCGCACGGGGGTCAACATGCTCAGCCACTGCATCGAGACGGTCGTGCTGGCGCGCTGGGAGGGAGCGGAGGTGGGCGAGATGGAACCCGTCACCGGCCGCAGCTAGCACCTACCCGCTACTGTCACGTGGACCGAAAGCATTGAACGAAAGACAGCGAGTATCTCATTACGAGGTACTCGCTGTTTCTTTTCCCGCGTTCGCTCTCGCCATGCCGTGGCGGGGGCAACCCGTCGGTCCGTGTACCCGGTACCCAGTACCCGGTACGGCAGTTGTCTGTCCTACCCGACGGTCGTGCCGAGAATCCTCAGCGCCCCCCGCACCGCGCCCCGCGCAGGATCGACCTCGCCGGATTGCAGCTGCGCCCCGGGCACCGCGCTCTTCATGCGGTGCTCCAGCCGCTTCCGCAGGATCGAGCCCTTGGCGAGCATCCCGCCGGTCAGCGCCACCGGGATCGCAGCCCGCTCGTCCACGAACAGCTTGCGCGCGAGTGCCCTGACGTGGAGCACCAGCTCCTCGACGGCGAGCGTGACGAGGGAGTTGGCGCGGAGGTCGCCCGCGTTGGCCACGCTGAGCACGACGGGCGCCAGCGTCGCCAGCTGTGCCGGCGTCGCGTTGCCCGCCCATTCCACGAGCTGCGTGACGTCGTTCGCCTGCGCCGCCGTGAGGATGGCGCCCGTCAGCGCCGTCTCCGGCTCACGGCCATCGGCGGCGGCGCAAACGATGCTGAGCGCGCGGCGGCCGACCCAGGCGCCGCTGCCTTCGTCCCCCATCACCGGGCCCCAGCCGCCACACCGGCCGGCGGTGCCACCCGGTGACCGGCCAAACGCCACCGAGCCGGTGCCGCTGATCAGCAGGATGCCCGGCCCGTCGCCGAAGGCGTCGTCCAGCGCCACCGTGAAGTCGGCGTGGATCACGACGTCGTCCGCGAGGTCGCGGGCGAGCAGCGCCTGCCACAGCGCCTCGCGCTCGGGCTCGCGCCCCACGCCGGCGACACCTACGCACAGCACGCGCGGCCGCACGTGCGTCATCTCGCACGACGCGAGCGCGTCCTGCACCGTCTGGGCGATGACTTCGGCGGAGTGGTCGGCCTTGCCCGGGCGCACTGCGCTCGCCGGGCCCACCACGTCCGCGATCCACTTCCCATCCGCATCCGCGACGATGGCGCGCGTCTTGGTGCCCCCGCCGTCGATGCCGATCACGATCGTGCTCACGCGGCGACTCCCCGGTTCGAGGTGGCAGCCGGCACGGCCTCGCGGGAGCCGCCGCCGATGAACGACGAGATCACGCCGGTGACGTAGGTGATGGTCGTCCCGATCAGCACGTACCACGGCCACGCGATGCGGCTCAGCGGCTCCAGGGCAGGGAACACCCCCATCAGCTGCTTCGCGAAGACGACGAGCGTCATCAGCGAGATGCCGACGGCCATGCCGGTGATCGCGTCGCGCTGCCGCGCGCGCTTCCACGACAGCGCGAGGAAGAACGCGCCGAGCAGGCCGCCGTACGTGAACGAGGCGATGGCGAGGGCGATCACCACGACCGGCGTCCCCTGCTCGCGATAGAGCAGCGCGCCGCCGATGAGGATGGCGGCCCAGATCAGCGTGAACGTTCGCGCGGCCCTGAACGCGCTGGGATCATCGGCCTTGCGGCCCTTCAGCGGGAGGTAGATGTCGTGAGTCGACGCAGCCGAGAGCGAGTTCAGCGCCCCGGACACGGTGCTCATGGCCGCCGCGAGCAGGGCCGCGATCACGAGCCCCGTCATGCCTGGCGGCATCCCCTCGATGATGAACTTCGGGAAGATGGCGTCCGCCGTCGGGAATGCCGCACCGCGGTAGTACGCCCACAGGCCGATGCCGATCAGCAGGAACAGCGCAAACTGCAGGATGATCACGACGCCGCTGGTGATCAGTGCCTTCCGCGCATCCGCGAGGTTGTGCGACGCGAGCAGCCGCTGCACGATGATCTGGTCCGCGCCGTGGGACGCCATCGAGAGGAAGGCCCCGCCGATCAGGCCGGCCCACAGCGTGTGGGCCCGATCGACGCCGGTGTAGGTGTCGATGAGCTTCGTCTTGCCGGCGTCCGCGGCGCTGGCCATGATGGCGCTCCAGCCGCCGTCCACCCCCTTGCCGAGCAGGTACAGGGCGCCCAGGCCTCCCACGAGGTACACCCCCGTCTGGAGCACATCGGTCCACACCACGGCCCGCATGCCGCCGTGATACGTGTAGATCACCGTGAACACGCCGAGGATCAGGATGGACAGCGGCCGCACGTACTCCGGCGGGACGATCGTGCCGATGATCAGCGCCAGCGGGATCGCCGTCGCGAAGAGCCGCACGGAATCCCCGAACGTGCGCGTCACCATGAAGATGATCGACGCGAACCGCCGGGTCGCGACGCCGAACCGGCGCTCGAGCAGCGAATAGGCCGTGACGAGCTCCCCCTGGTAGTACCGGGGGAGGAGCGTGAACGCCACGACGATGCGTCCGACGAGGTAGCCGACGGCGATCTGGAGGAAGCTGAAATCGCCGAGATACGCGACGCCGGGAATGCTGATGAACGTCAGCGCGCTCGTCTCCGTGGCCACGACCGAGAACATGATCGCCCACCACGGGATCCGGTGCCCGGCGACGAAGTAGTCCTTCGCGTCCTTCTGCTCGCGTCCCAGCCAGACGCCCAGGAGCGTCGTCCCGACCAGGTACGCCACGACGACGAGCAGGTCGATCAGCGTGAAGCCGCTGGCGCTCATGCGCGAGGGCTCCGGCAGGTCCGACGGCTATTCGACGACATACGCCTCCATGGCGAAGTACTCGGCGAGGCCGAGCCGGTTGAGGTCCTCGGCCGTTCCCTTGTTGCGGGCTTCGACGCGCTGCCAGAACTCCCGCTCGTCGTAGCCGCCCGGGAAGGGCGCGCTGTCCTTCTGGGACTGGTGCTTGAAGATCGCCTGAATCTTGAGCTTCAGCTCCTCCTGCGACAGCGGCACGAGCCAGGTGGCCTCGTGGGCCGGCCACTCCTGCCATGCGCCCCGGTAGAGCCACACGTACGGCAGGCCGGGACGCGGGCCCTGGTTCGGGGAATCCGGCCCGCACCACGAACCCCCATCGACCGGCGGCGCCGGGTCCTCGCCCCCCTTCGCGGCGGCGCGCATCTCCGCCAGCGCCTTGTCGATCGCTTCCTTGCACATGCGGTGCGTCCCGTGCGGATCCGAGAGGTCGCCCGCCACGAGGATGTGCTGCGGCCGGATCTCCTCGAGGAGATCGCGCACGATCTTCACGTCGGCCGGCCCGATCGCGTCCTTGCGCACTTTGCCCGTCTGGTAGAACGGCATGTTCAGGAACCGGGCGCGCTCGCGCGACAGCCCGATCGTCTCGATGCCGCTCACGGCCTCCGACTCACGGATGATCCGCTTGAGATCCTGGATTTCGCGGATGTCCACCTGACCCGGCTCCTTCTCCGCCAGGAACTTCCGGGTGGCCCCGCCGAGCGCCGCCACCTTGTCCGCGGTCAGGTACTGCTCCCGCGCGAGCCGCTCGATGAAGTCCACGTAGCGCCGCACATCGTGATCGAAGACGGCGATGTTGCCGCTCGTCATGTACGCGACCGTGATCTCGTTCTCGTTCTCGACGAGCTTGCGCAGGATGCCGCCGGCCGAGATGACGTCGTCGTCGGGGTGCGGCGAGAACAGCACGATGCGCTGGCCGCGCGGCAGCTTCGACTTGCCGCGGATCCGTGCGCCGAGCTGGTTGAACACGTAGCCGTTCACCGCGCCCGGCGACCCGTGGGCGGAGACGAGCGACGAGAGGTGGTGGTCCGAGTAGTCGCGCTGCGTGAGCTTGAGGATGCCGCGCCCGGTCTGCTGCGAGAGCCAGATCACCGCGCGGATCGTCATCTCCTTCGTCCACTCCACCTGGTCGAGCACCCACGGCGTCGCGATCCGCGTCAGCTCCGAGGCCGCGGCCTCGTCGACGTAGAACGTCGTGTTGGGATGGCCCTGGAGGAACGTCGCCGCCACCTCCACGTCCACCTCGCCCTCCACCGCGCGCCTGACGATGCTGGCCTTGTGCTCGCCGGTGGCGAGGATCGCGATCTCCCGTGCGTCGAGGATCGTCGCGACACCCATCGTCACCGCCTCGCGCGGGACGAAGTCCTCGCCGAAGAAGTCGGCAGCTGCGTCGCGCCGCGTCACCGTGTCCAGCACGACGAGGCGGGTGCGGCTGTCCACCCCCGATCCCGGCTCGTTGAAGCCGATGTGGCCCGTCTTGCCGATGCCGAGGATCTGGAAGTCGATGCCGCCGATGGCGCGGATCGCCTGCTCGTAGGCATCCGCCGCCGCGGCGATCTCGCCGCGCGGGAGGTCGCCTGGCGGGATGTGCACGTTCGCCGCGTCGATGTCGATGTGCGAGAACAGGTTCTCCCACATGAAGCGATGGTAGGAGTGAATGCTCTCCTTCGCCATCGGATAGTACTCGTCGAGGTTGAACGTCACGACGTTGCGGAAGCTCAGTCCCTCGGTCCGGTGCAGCCGGATCAGCTCGCGGTACACTCCGATCGGGGTCGAACCCGTCGCGAGGCCGAGGACCACCCGCCGGCCTTCGGCAGCCCGCTCGCGGATGAGCGTCGCGATCCGGCTGGCGATGAGCGTGGCGATCGCCTCGTGATCCTCGACGACGACCGTGCGGATCTTCTCGCGGGAAGTATGGGCCGAGACGCGAGAAGGCCCGCGAGACGTCGATCGCTCGCGGGCCTCCTGCGCGCGCTCGGCGCCGCCGCTGGGGGCGGAAACCGTGCGTGCCCTGATTCTCGAATTAAGCGTTGAACGAGCTACCGCACCCGCAACCGCCGGTAGCGTTGGGATTCTTGAAGGTGAAGCCCGAGCCCTGCATCGACGACACGTAATCGATGGTGACGCCGTTGAGGTACTGCGCCGAGAACGGATCCACGAACACGCGGTAGCCGTCGCGGTCGACGATCACGTCGTCCTCGGCGGCATCGTCCTCGATGAGCAGGCCATACTTGAACCCGCTGCATCCGCCGGGCTGGACCGAGACGCGGAGCCCGCCCCGCGCCGGATCGACGCTCTCGGCCGTCATGAACTTCTTCACTTCCGTCTCCGCGGCCGGCGTGATCGTCACGTCGAGCGCAGGCTGCTGGGTCGTGCTCATCGGTCCTCCGGTGCTGAGATGCAGCGTCGGCACACGGCCGCGCCACGTATGTCAGGGAAACTAGAGGTTCGCGGCCTCTGGTTCAAGAACGCGTCCGGGATGTCTTGACCCGGAATGGTACCCTGGACGGACGGGCGCGGTCCCTTTGCGCCCGTCCTGTGCTCCTATCGCGACGCCCCCGCGGCCGCCGGTTCCGTTGCCGCGCTGCGGCCGATCGTGCCCCACAGGACGACGGCAGAGACCAGCGCGATGGCGACGAGCACCAGCCCCACGGCCGTGCGGCCGACGATGAGGTAGCCCGTCCCGAACAGCGTGGCGTAGACGAGGAGGACGCCGAGCACCCAGTTGAGCGCGAGGGCGCCCAGGCGCTCCTCCGGGCGCACGTCGGGGTGCCGCTGCGCCACCGGGCCCCAGCCCGGACCCGCCGGGTGGACCCGGCGGTAGAACGTATCGAGCGTCGCCGCCGCGGTCGGCCGCGTCAGGAACGTCGCGACCACCCAGGCGACCGTCGTCACGGCGACCACGAAGAAGAGGTTCTCCGGGAACGGGGCGCTGAACCCCGGGATCTTCACGCCGAACGGGTCGAGGATGAGCGCCAGCGCCGCGAGCAGGATCGGGACGATCGTCGCCGTGAGCTCGCTCCACGCGTTGATGCGCCACCAGTACCACCGGAGGATCAGCACCAGGCCCAGCCCCGCCGAGGCGGCCAGGATCATCCCCCATGCGCCGGCGATCGTGTCGAGCTGCGTCGTGACGATGATCCCCACGATGGCCAGGGCGAACGTCATCCAGCGCGAGACCCGGACG
Source organism: Gemmatimonadaceae bacterium (assembly GCA_035764975.1). Lineage (GTDB taxonomy): Bacteria > Gemmatimonadota > Gemmatimonadetes > Gemmatimonadales > Gemmatimonadaceae > JACDHQ01. The sequence goes on from DASTYL010000124.1 coordinate 12,565, forward strand.
TAGTACTTCTCGTCGCCGTCCGGCTTCACGAACCGGCGCCACAGGTCGTTCACGAGGTAGGACGTGCCCCAGTTGAGCTGCGTCGAGATCGTGCTCATGAAGGCCGCGAGGAAGGCCGCGAAGAGCAGGCCGATCAGCCCCGCCGGCAGCACGTCGCGCATCACCATCACGAAGCCCTCGCGCGGCACCGCGAGATTGGGATACATGACCATCGAGGCCAGCGCCACGATGATCCAGGGCCACGGCCGCAGGCAGTAGTGGGCGATGGTGAACCAGAGCGCCGAGAACATCGCATGCCGTTCGTCCTTGGCGCTCATCATCCGCTGCGCGATGTAGCCGCCACCGCCGGGCTCCGCGCCGGGATACCAGCTCGACCACCACTGCACGCCGACGTACGCGATGAAGGCCAGGGGCGTCAGCGCCAGGATGCCCGCGGCCTCGCCGGCCTCGCCGATCGTCGGCAGCAGGCGGAACGTCTCCGGCGGGAGCTGCGCGCGCAGCCCCGCGAGTCCGCCGATCTCCGGGCGACGCAGGACGAACCACGCGAGCACGAACGTGCCGAACATCGCCACACCGAACTGGAACACGTCGGTGACGACGACGCCCCACAGCCCGGACATCAGCGAGTACACCGCGACCACCAGCACGAGGACGGCCACGATCACCAGCGCCGCGCTCATCTCGAGCCCGAGGATGTTGAACGACGTCCGCCCGAACAGCGTGAGATCCGGGAAGAGGACCTTCATCACGGTCTCCATGGCGAGCGAGACCCAGCCGATGATGATGCAGTTCATCAGCAGGCCGAAGTACACCGCCTTGATGCCGCGCAGCGCCGCGGCCGCCTTGCCGGAGTAGCGCAGCTCCACGAACTCGACGTCGGTCATCACGCCGCTGCGCCGCCACAGCTTCGCGAAGAAGAACACCGTCAGGATGCCGCCGGCGACGGCATTCCACCACAGCCAGTTGCCGGCGATGCCGTTCTGGACGACCAGCTCCGTCACCGCGAGCGGGGTGTCGGCGGCGAACGTGGTCGCGACCATGCTGGTGCCGGCCATCCACCAGGACATGTCGCGACCGCTGAGGAAGAACTCCGACGTGCTGCTGCTCGCGCGCCGGAAGTAGTAGATCGCGATGCCGAACGAGAAGGCGAAGTAGGCGGCGACGATCAGCCAGTCGATGAGCGTGAAGGTCATGGGCGCGGCGCGCTGGAGGTGGAGGACGCCTCGATCGCGGCGACCACGCCGTCGATGAGCGCCGTGCGGACGGGGACGATGCGGGGGTTGCGGCGCGTCGGGTTCACGCGGTTGCTGAGCAGGATCACGAACAGGTCCCGGGCCGGATCGATCCAGATGGAAGTGCCCGTGAACCCGGTGTGGCCGAAGGCGCGCTCGGACAGCCGCGTGCCGGCTGAATTGCGTCCCGTCGGCTTCTCCCAGCCGAGCGCGCGGCTGCCGCGCTGCCGGGCCGTGAAGGTGGCGATGGTCGCCGGCGAGAAGACCCGCACGCTGTCGAGCGCGCCGTCGTTCAGGTAGGCACGCGCGAGCCGCGCGAGGTCGTGCGCGGAGCTGAAGATCCCCGCATGGGCGCTGACGCCGCCGAGGTAGTACGCCCGCTCGTCGTGCACCACGCCATGCACCTTTCCGCCGCGGAGGGAGTCGATCTCCGTGGGCGCGATCCTCGCCTTCCACTCGGCGGGCGGGTTGTAGCGTGTCTCGGTCATCCCGAGCGGGGCGAAGACGTGCCGGACGACGTACTGGTCGAGCGACTCGCCGCTCACCCGCTCCACGATCCGCCCCAGGAGGAACGCGCCGAGGTCGCTGTACACCATCGTGTCACCGGGCGCCCACGTGAGCGGCTCGGCCATGATGAGGGCAGCGATGGAGTCGGCGCGGGTCGTGATCTGGTCGTAGGGGCGGAAGGCCGGCAGCCCGGACGTGTGGGTGAGCAGGTGCCGCACCGTCACCTTGTCCTTGTTCGGGCCCTTCCACTCGGGCAGGTACCGCTGCACCGGCAGCTCGAGCTGCACCCGGCCCGCTTCGACGAGCTGCATCATCGCGCTCGTCATGCCGGCCACCTTCGTCAGTGACGCGATGTCCCAGAGGGTCCGGTCGTCCACGGGGACGCTGCCGCCCCAGTCGGTCGTGCCGACGGCGTGGACCGCGAGGATGCCGTCCGCCCGGCCCACCACGGCGATCCCGCCGGGGAAGACACTGTCTGCCTGCGCGCGGGCCATGACCTGGCGGAGCGTGTCCCCGATGACGCTGGCCACCGTTGGTACGGCGGCTGTCGCAGTGGTCGCTTCGGGTCCGGCGCCGGCGTCGGGAGGCGGGTTCTGCGCGGTGCAGGCCGCTGTCAGGACAGCGGCCGCGAGGATCCGGCGGGAAGCAGGGCGCATGGTCGAAGTCGCTGGGTGAGCACGATGCACCGCGCTAACATACACGCCCCGGAAGGCCGTCGCATCCGTTTGCGCGGGATCGGCGTAAATGCCCGCGCGCATGTCTCTTGCACGACTTTGCGAAACGATCAGTCTGCCGTTCCCAGTCACCCCCGGAGGCCGCCGTGCGACTGCTCGCCATCGCGTTCCTGATCGCGGCCGCCGCTTGCGGCCCCCGCCAGGTCGAGGTCCGCACCGCCGCCGATCTGCCGCCCGAGGCCGCGCTGCTCGTGGAGAACTCGCTCCCGCAGGCGGTGAACGTCTATGTGGTGGACGGGACGACCGAGTTGTTCCTGCGGCAGGTCCCGCCCCGCGAATCCGTCCGGCTGCCGATCCGCGGCGTCCCCACCGGGCGTCGCGTGACACTCCGGGCGACGACGCGCGACGGTTCCCGGACTTACAGCCGGCAGAACGTGCTGCTGGACGGGACGTTTCGCTGGACGCTCCCGTAGTAGGGCAGGGTTCGCCCCGTTGCTGGAAGTCAAAGCGGCCAATACTTTTCCGGGGCCGGAGACCATCTCCGGCCCTTTGTTTTTCACCCCTCCGCCGTCGCTGAGGAGCTTGCGCCTGCCTCCCCTGTTGCGCCCCGCCGCATGACGATGCTCCCGGAGGGCATCAAGAACGGCTACCTCCGCCTCATCGACCCGGTCGCTGACTGGCTCGTCCGTCGCGGGGTGCATCCCAATACGATCACGGTCATCGGCACGCTGTGCACGGTGGCTGGCGGGGTCATCTACGGTACGGGACACATCCGCACCGCCGGGTGGTTCATCGGGGTCACCGCGCTGTTCGACGTTCTGGACGGCACCGTGGCGCGGCGCTCGGGCACGGCCTCGAAGTTCGGCGCCTTCCTCGACTCCTCCCTCGACCGCCTGTCCGATGGCGCGGTGATGGGGGGGCTCGCGACATTCTATGCGATCAGCTCGGTGCACCGCAGCGTCCCGATGGTGGTGGTCTGCCTCGCGGGGCTCATCGGCGCCTTCATGACGTCCTACACGCGCGCCCGGGCGGAAGCACTCGGGATCGAGGCGAAGGACGTAGGTCTCCTGCAGCGTCCCGAACGCGTCGTGCTGCTCTCGGGGCCGCAGGCGTTTTTCGGTCTCACCCTGAACGGCTGGGTGCTGGCCGCCATCATCGTGTTGTTGACCGTGTCGGCCTGGATCACCGTGATCCAGCGCGTGATGCATGTACATGCAGCCACGCGGTCCGCCGGCGACGGCGTACCCGCCCCCCGGGAGCGTACTCCCGGAGCGCGCACCACCCGCCGCCCCGACCGACGCCCTATGCTCAAAGGAGAGTGAGTACGTGCAGGGTTCCGCTTCCACGCCTCATCAGCCGCCGCGGCCCGCAACGGGCAAGCTCGGCATCCTGACCCCCGGACTCGGCGCGGTCGCCACGACGTTCATGGCGGGCGTCGAGAGCGTTCGTCGCGGGCTGAGCCAGCCGATCGGCTCGCTCACGCAGATGGCGACGATCCGCCTCGGCAAGCGCACCGATGGGCGGTCGCCGCTGATCAAGGATTTCGTTCCGCTCGCGGACCTCAAGGACATCGTCTTCGGCGCCTGGGATCCGATTCCCGACGACGCCTATACCGCCGCGAAGAAGGCCGGCGTGCTCGAGGACCGCGATCTCGAGCCGATCAAGGACTTCCTCAAGGGCATCGTCCCGATGCCGGCGGTGTTCGAGAACAAGTACGTCACGCGCCTGCATGGCGACAACGTCAAGAAGGGCAAGACCAAGCGCGATCTCGCCGAGCAGCTCCGCCAGGACATCCGCGACTTCAAGTCGAAGCACGGCTGCGAGCGCGTCGTCATCGTGTGGTGCGCCTCCACGGAGATCTTCATCAAGCCGGGGCCGCAGCACGCGACGATCGAGCAGTTCGAGCGCGCGATGGAGAACAACGACGAGGCGATCTCGCCGTCGATGCTCTACGCCTGGGCGGCGATCATGGAAGGCGTCCCGTACTGCAACGGCGCGCCGAACCTCGCCGTCGACACGCCGGCGCTGCAGCAGCTCGCCATCGACAAGGGCGTGCCGATCAGCGGCAAGGACTTCAAGACCGGCCAGACGTGGATGAAGACCGTCGTCGCGCCCGGCCTCAAGGCGCGCATGCTCGGCCTCGAGGGCTGGTACTCGACGAACATCCTCGGCAACCGCGACGGCGAGGTCCTCGACGATCCCGCCTCCTTCAAGACGAAGGAAGAGTCGAAGCTGTCGGTGCTCCACACGATCCTGCAGCCCGAGGTGTACCCGGCGCTGTACAAGGATTTCTCGCACGTGGTGCGGATCAACTACTATCCGCCGCGCGGCGACAACAAGGAAGGGTGGGACAACATCGACATCCGCGGGTGGATGGGCTACCCGATGCAGATCAAGATCAACTTCCTCTGCCGGGATTCGATCCTCGCCGCGCCGCTGGTGCTCGACCTGGCGCTGTTCTCGGACTTCGCGCAGCGCGCGGGGATGAAGGGCATCCAGGAGTGGCTCTCGTTCTACTACAAGAGCCCGATGGCGGCCCCGGGGCTCCAGCCGGAGCACGACCTGTTCATCCAGCAGACGAAGCTCAAGAACACGCTGCGCCACCTCATGGGCGAGGAGCAGATCACGCACCTCGGCCTCGAGTACTACCAGAGCTGACGGAGGCTGCGGTGGGCGTTCGATTCCGCCGGTCCACGTACCTCGCCGTCGCGGCTGCTGCCGCGGCGGCGTTCGTGCTCGGGTGCGCGCGCGAGCCGCGCCGGCCGCAGATGCGGCACACGAGCGAGTCGTACTACTTCACCGTCGAGGCGGACCAGCTGCCGCCGCACGCGCGCGAGCCCATTCACTACTCGGTGCTCGTGCGCGACAAGGAAACCCGGCAGCCGATCGACCTCGGTGAGGGGCAGATCTACTCGTCGAACATCGACGGGGCGCAGACCTTCGACGGCCTGGCCAAGGGCCCCGAGGTCGGCACCTACACCGGTACTCTCAACTTCGTGACGTCCGGGCAGTGGGCCGTCGCCATTCGCTTCCGCCGCGACTCCACGGCGCGGCTCGAGAAGGTCGAATGGATGCAGGACGTGCTCGGCGAACGTGATACGGGAACACCCTGATGCGGCACTTCTATCGCAGCCATCTCGCGCCGGCCGACGTCCTCGTGCAGGCGGATGCCTTCTTCCCGGGGATCAGCCTGCAGCAGACCGCCACGGCCGCCCGGGCGCGCACCTACAGCGGCCCGCTCGGCACCCTGCGGCTCGTCGTGAAGGCCGAGGGCGGACACTACACGTTCGTCGAGGCGCACACCGACCAGATGGGCGAGAGCCGCCTGGATCGCAACGTGAAGCGGTTCTTCGTGTCGCTGCACCGGACCGAGGACCCCTCGCACCAGCTCGAAGCGTCGTACTGACATGGCCCGCCGAACCGCGGGGCGGACGGACCAGCAGGGCGCACGACGCGTGACCACCACAGGACTGCCGCATCCGCTGGCCGGGCTCGAGCATGCCCGCGCGCTCTCGCGCGCGCAGCTGCTCGAGCTCTACTACTGGATGCGCATGACGCGCCTGCTCGAGGAGCGCCTCGTGGCGCTCTACCGCCAGACGAAGGTCGTGGGCGGCCTGTTCCGGTCCCTCGGGCAGGAGGCCGACGCCGTCGGCAGCACCTTCGCCCTCGAGCGCCGTGACATCATGTCGCCGCTCATCCGGAACATGGGCTCCATGCTCGTGAAGGGCGCGACCCCGCTCGAGATCCTCCGCCAGTACATGGCGAAGGGGGATTCTCCCACGCGCGGGCGCGAGCTCAACATCCACTTCGGTGACCTCGAACGGGGCTTCATCGGCCAGATCTCCCCGCTCGGCGACATGGTCCCCGTCATGGCGGGCGTGACGCTGTCGTTCAAGGCGCGCGGCGAGGACCGGGTCGGCCTCGTCTATGTCGGCGACGGCGCGACGTCTACCGGGGCATTCCACGAAGGGATCAACTTCGCCGCGGTGCAGCGCTGCCCCCTCGTCGTCATCGTCGAGAACAACGGGTATGCGTACTCGACGCCGACGCGGAAGCAGACGCTCGCGAAGCAGTTCATCGACAAGGCGATCGGCTACGGCATCCCGGGCGAGCAGGCGGACGGCAACGACGTGCTCGCGGTCTACGACGTGACGAAGCGCGCGGTGGACCGCGCCCGTCGCGGCGAGGGCGTGACCCTCGTCGAGCTGATGACCTACCGCCGCAAGGGCCACGCGGAGCACGACAACCAGTCGTACGTCCCCGACGGCGAGATCGAGCGCTGGGCCCGGGAGAACGACCCGCTGGACCGGTACGCGGCGCGGCTCACCACGGAGCTCGGGTTTGCGCAGGCGGAGCTCGAGGCGATCGACGCCCGCGTGCGGGCGGAGATCGACGCGGCGACGGACGAGGCGGAACGCTCTCCGTCGCCCGATCCGACGGATGCCCTCGTCGGCGTCTACGCCGACCCGGCGGTGATGCAGCCGCTCTGGTTCCGCGAGGGCGGTCGCCTCGGCACGAGCGAGCACGAACGGCCGGAAGGGTGGGGCACCTGGAGCGACAAGCCCGGCGTGACCCCCGCGCGTGAAGCGCAGGAGAACGACTGATGGCGGAGATCACCTACCTCGAGGGGATCCGCCAGGCGCTCTTCGACGAGATGGAGCGCGACCGGAACGTCTTCTGTCTCGGTGAGGACATCGGCGCCTACGGCGGCGCGTTCAAGGTCACCGATGGACTGCTGGACCGGTTCGGCGAGCAGCGCGTCATCGACACGCCGATCTCCGAGATCGCCATCGTCGGGGCCGCGGCGGGCGCGGCGCACATGGGCATGCGGCCCGTCGTCGAGATGCAGTTCATCGACTTCATCGCGAACGCGTACGACATGCTCACGAACTACGTGGCGACGGCGCGCTACCGGGCGTTCCT
>DASTYL010000125.1:0-15325 GCA_035764975.1 Gemmatimonadaceae bacterium
GTCACCTCCGATCTCCTCGAGCGGCCGGAACGCCTCCCGCGGCGCAAGGGGTACGTCCACCGTGCGCGAGTCCACCAGGCGGGATCCACGCGTGGCGCCGCCCCACCGCTGCACCGTGCCCAGCGACGACCGCGCGTCCGACCACCGCGTCTCGGCAAACTCGCGGTCCTCGTTCGCCAGCGCCTGCGCGATCGCTTCCTTCATGTCGCAGGGCACGATCTCCGGGAACAGCTCCCCCGCGCGCGGCGATGTGACCACCGTCTCGTTGCGCAGGCTGTCGATCAGCTTCTGCCCCACGCGCGCGTACACCGGCGTGACGAGCCCCAGCCACCGTCCGGAGAGCCATGGCGTGAGCACCGGCACACGCACGAACAACCGGCCCAGCCCCCGCTGCGCGGCATACTCGCGCATCAGCCCCTCGTACGACGCGCGGTCGCGCCCCCCGATCTCCACCACCGTGCTCTCCTCGAGCGGGACCACGGCCGCCGCCACCAGGTAGCGGATGACGTCTCCCACCGCGATCGGCTGCGTGGGCTGGCTCACCCACCGCGGCGTGATCAGCACGGGCAGCCGCTCCACGAGTGCGCGCACGAGCTCGAAGGAGAGGCTCCCCGACCCGATGATCACCGACGCGCGCAGCTCGATGGTCGGCACGCCGGACTCGCGCAGCAGCCGCCCCACCTCGTGGCGGCTCGCGAGGTGGGGCGACAGGGCCACGTCGCCTCCGAGGCCGCCGAGGTAGACGATGCGCCGTACGCCCGCTTCGAGTGCGGCGCGCGCGAAGTTGGACGCACCTTCACGCTCCTCCTGCGCGAACTCGCGTGGAGACGCCATGGCGTGGATGAGGTAATACGCGGTATCCACGCCGTGGAGCGCTGCGGTGAGCGACGCCGGATCCAGCACGTCGCCGCTCACCACCTCCCCCGCTTCCGGCAGCCGCGCGCGCGCCTCGGCAGGGCGACGCGCCATGCACCGCACGGGGAATCCGCGCTCGTGCAGCGCGCGTACGAGGCGTCCACCGATGTATCCGGTCGCCCCCGTCACGAGCACCAGCTTCGGGGACGTCGTCTGCGGCTGCGGGGGCCGCTCCCCGAGGAACGGCGGCATCCTACAGCCGCACCCGCAGCGCGGCCACCGCGTAGTGGAGCCAGGCGAAGCTGTACGTCGATGGAACGTCGGCCCCTCCCTCGACCATGCGGTAGCCGGCGTGCAGCGACAGCCGCGGTGTCGCACGGTACCCGACCTTCACCGCGACGTCCTCGGCGCGCCCGGGACCGCCCGCGAGCGCGTCCGCGTCCACCGTCGCGAGCCAGCGCGGCGTCATCCGCCACTCGCCGGCCAGATGCAGGAGCGGCACGAACCCGAGGTCATCCTTGCGGCTCGCCGTGGCACCCTGCTCGAGCGCGATCGTCGCATCGCGGACCTTCGCCGTGAACCCCACCCACGCGCTGGTGCGCGTCGTCTCCCGCACGCGGTAGCGATAGCTGAGGCGGTATGAGTTGAAGGTGTACTCTGCCTCCACCGGCGTACCCGGCGCATAGCTCTGGCCGGCGAATCGGACCGGCTGCGCGAGCGTGCCGGATTCGCGAATCGAGAGCGGCGCGAGGAGCAGCCGCAGCCCGTGCCGCTCGTTCACGTTCCAGGTGACGTAGCCGCGTACCGCGGTCCACGGTCCCTTCCCGACCACCGGGACGAGCGAGAACCGCGTTGCCGACTCGTCGTTGGGGATCTGCGCCGTGTTGCGACTCTGCCAGACGGGGCCCGCTTCCACCTCCAGCTCGAGGCGCGGCGTCGGCCGCCCCTCCTGCCCGCGCGCGGGCGCTGCGAGGGCCAGACCCATCGTCGCCGCCACGGCAGCCGCATGTATCACTCGCCTGTCTCGTTGCATGGCACTCCTTCACTGCACCTGGTTGGAGGTATCGCTTGCGAGGTGGCCGTCCACGAGGTGCACGATACGGTCACACCGCGCGGCGAGGTGCTCGTCGTGCGTGACGAGGATGAACGTGGTGTCATGGCGGGCGTTGATGTCGCGCAGGAGCTGGAAGACCTGGTCGCCCGACTCGCTGTCGAGATTCCCCGTCGGCTCGTCGGCGAGGACGAGCGGCGGCTGCAGCATGAGCGCGCGCGCCACCGCCACGCGCTGCTGCTGCCCGCCGGACAGGTCGCTCGACGGATAAGCCGCACGATCGGCCAGCCCCACCTCGTGGAGGAGCTGTGCCGCGCGCGCCTCCATCTCCACATCCCGCCGGCCGCGGAGCGCGAGCATCGGCAGCAGCACGTTCTCCAGCGCGGTGAATGCCGACAGCAGGTGATGGAACTGGAACACGAACCCGATCCCCTCGCCGCGCAGGCGGGTCATCCCGGCCTCGTCGAGCGCGCCCGTTTCCACCCCGCGGTACCAGATGCGCCCGGAGGTCGGGGTATCGAGCAGCCCGATGATGTTGAGCAGCGTCGACTTCCCCGATCCCGAGGGGCCGGTCAGCGCCACGAACTCGCCGGCGCCCACCGCGAGGTCGATGCCGCGCAGCGCGTGCGTCACCACGTGGCCGCCGTACGCCTTCGTGACGCCCTCCAGCCGCAGCAGCGGCTCGCCGCGCTCCACGTGCGCCATCTCAACCCGTCCGGATGGCGTCGGCGGGATTCATCAGCGCCGCGCGTCGGGCGGGAAGCAGCGCCGACAGGGTGCCGACGCCGATCGCGATCGCTGCCGACCGGAGGTAGAGCACGACGTCGAGGTCCACCGGAAAGGTGGGGCTGCCGTCGGGGTTCGTCGCCAGCGACGCGAAGAAGGTGCCGAGCCCGATGCCGATCGCGATCCCGATTGCCGACCCGATGCCGCCCAGGATGGCGCCCTGCGCGAGGAAGATGCGGAGAACCTGCCGCGTCGAGGTGCCCGTCGCCCGCAGGATGCCGATCTCCCGCGCCTTCTGGACGACCGACACGGCGAGGACGCTGGCGATGCCCAGCGCGACGGCGAGCACCACGAACACCTGGATCATCAGGCTCGATGCGCTCTGCGAGCGGAGCCCCCGCAGCAGCTGCGCGTTCGTCGTCATCCAGCTGTCGGCGACGAGCCCGGTGCGCCGCACCACCTCGGCGGCGATGCCGTCGGCGGCGTAGATCTCGCGCACCCGCACCTCGATGCCGGACGCACCGCCCTCCAGCCCGAAGAGGCTCTGCGTGGTGCGGAGCGAGGCGAAGACCCACCGCTCGTTCAGGTCCGCATTGCCGAAGTCGAAGATCCCGCTCACGGTGTAAGCGGCGCGCGCCGAGGCGGTGTCGCTGGCGCCCCGCCGGTCCTCCGCCCCGACGCGCAGACGCACGCGGCCGCCCACCTCCACCCCCAGCTCGCGCGCGAGGTCCACGCCGATCAGCACCTTGAGGCCATCGAGGTCCACGCGCCCCGCGACGAGGAAGCTGTCGAGCGGCACGATGCGCCGGTACGTCTCCGGCTCGATGCCGCGGAGCGCCACGGCGTTGGCCCCGCCGCCGCGCACCGCGATCGCGGCGCCGCTGATCGTGGGTGAGGTCGCGACCACGCCGGGCACGCTCGCGATCGCGTTCCGCGCCTGCTGCCACTGCACGATGCTGCGCACCCGCTGCGCAGGCCGCTCGACCTGTGCCTCACGCACCGTGTCATCCCGTGGCCCGAGCACGCGCGGCACCTCCTCGCGCGGGCGCACCACGATGTGCGGCTGCGTCCCGAGGGTGCTTGCAATGAGCGTGCGCTGCAGCCCGCCGATCAGCGCCGAGAGGAACACGATGACGCCAACGCCGACGGCGATGCCGGCGAGGATGAGCGCCGTCTGCGTGCGCCCCTCGCGCAGGTAACGGAGCGCGACGATCAGCTCGAAGGGCATCTCAGTCCCGTACGCGCACGCGCACGCCCGGCTCCACCGACCCGGCCAGCACGCGCTCGCCCGCGGCGAGGCCGCCCACGACCTCGACCCGCGACTCGCCCACGATGCCGGCCTGGATCGGGCGCCGCACCGCGCGCCCCGCGCGCTCGACGAGCACCCACGGCGCGGGCGTGCCCAGGTCGCGCACCGCGCCCCTCGGCACCACCAGCGCATTGCGTCGGCTGGCGACGTCGATGTTGACCGACACCGTCATCTCGGGCATCAGGTACGCGGGCGGATCGAGCACACCAAGCCGCACCTCCACCGTACCCTGCGTCGGATCGACCGCGGGCGCGATCCACGTCACCTGCGCGGTGAACCGCTCGGCAGGGTACGCATCGGCGGAAACGAGCGCGCCGGCACCGACGCGCAGGTCGGCGAGATTGTCCTCGCTCGCGAAGGCGACGATCTCCGTGGCGCCCGCCAGCGCGAGCTCGAGGAGCGGCTGCCCGGGCACGACGACGTCGCCCGGATCCACCAGGCGTGCGATCACCGTCGCCGCCGCGGGCGCCGTGATGCGCATGTTCGCGAGCTGGGCCTCCGCCGCCGCGAGCACCGCGCGTGCCCGCTCCACCTCGGCGAGGGCGCCGGCCGACCCGCGAGCGTTCGCGGCGGCGGCGGCGGACCGTGCATCGGCGGCGGCCCTCGCCGCGGACTCGAGGTCGCGCGCACTCATCGCGCCCGCCTCGTACAGGAGGCGGGCCCGCTCGAGGTCCCTCGCGGTCTGCCGCACCGCGGTGCCCGCCTGTTCGCGTGCCGACTGCGTCTGGCCGAGTGCGCTGGCGACCAGCGCGCGGGCCTCCGCCACCGCCGCGCGGGCCTGCGCGTCGTCGAGCTGCACGAGCAGTTGCCGGCCCGAGACGCGGTCGCCCTCACGGACGAGGACGCGCTGCACGGTGCCCGTCGTCGTCGCGCCGACCTGCGGACTCGCCCGCGGTCGCACGCGGCCCGTGAGCACGATCGCGCGCACGACGTCGCCCCGCCCGACCGGCGTCGCCCGAACGGGCTGCGGCCGAGCGAGCGCGATGCCGAGGAGCACGACCGCCACCGCGACCGCCACGACGAGCCACCCGCGATGACGCCGGAGCCATGCGCGGTGGCCGGGCTTCCCTCCATCGCTGGGCAACTGCGCCTCTGGCACGCGCGCCGACTCCGGGTTCATGGCGCGAATATAGTCCCGGACACTTCCGCTGCGTGGTGGGTGAGACCCCACAGGGCGGGCCCGGATTTCCGGACGTTCACACGGTCGCGCCGAACAGCCGCCCGACCAGCGCCGACAGTGCCATCGCCAGCGCCCCCCAGAACGCAACGCGCCATGCGCCGCGCACCATGGACGCCCCGCCGACGCGGGCGGCGAGGCCGCCAAGCACGGCGAGGAGCACGAGTGCCGTCCCCGGTACCAGGCGCGCGACCCAGGCCGTCGGTGCGATCGCCGCCACGAGGACCGGCAGGAGGGCGCCGACCGCGAACGTCCCCGCCGAGGCGAGCGCCGCCTGCAGCGGGCGCGCGGCCGCCGCCTCGGTCAGCCCGAGCTCGTCTCGCAGGTGGGCGCCGAGCGCATCGTGCGCCATGAGCTGCGTCGCCACCGTGTCGGCGAGCGCAGGCGCCAGCCCGCGCGCCGCGTACACCGCGGCGAGCTCGCGGTGTTCCGCGGGGCGATCGGCGGCCAGCTCGCGCCGCTCTCGCGCCGTGTCGGCGCGCTCGGTGTCCGCCTGCGAGCTCACCGACACGTACTCCCCCGCCGCCATCGAGGTCGCTCCCGCGACGAGCCCCGCCACACCGGTAAGGAGCAGGACGCTGCGCGCCGCGCCCGCGGCGGCGACGCCGGTGAGGAGGCTCGCGGTCGAGATGAGGCCGTCGTTGGCGCCGAGGACGGCGGCGCGGAGCCAGCCGATGTGTGCGGACCGATGTCGTTCGACGTGCATGGGACGCATGGGACCGGGTGAGGTGCCGCCCAGGCGGTCACCGCGGGACGCGAGGCTCCGGCCAGTGCCACGCCTGCACGAAAAGGCGTCGCCCGGAGGAATGTCGCAATGGCTTCCGGCCCCGACTGTCCGTGAATGCCCGACGGCGGCCGGAGCATCGGCAGGGTCACGGACGTAGATGATCGCGTGTCGGGGGTGGAGGAGCGTCGAGAGCGCTGCATGCGTGTAGGCGGCCCGACGAATTTTCCGGTCAGGCGCAGTCAAAGCGGTATCGCACGCCGCGCGCACCCCGCACTCCCGACAGGAGACCTCGATGCGAAAGCTCATCACCGCCGCTTTCGTCACCCTCGACGGCGTCATGCAGGCGCCGGGCGGCCCGGACGAGGATCCGTCCGGCGGCTTTCGCTACGGTGGCTGGGTGGTCCCGTACGCGGACCCGGCCATCGGCCGCGGCACGGCGGAAAACTCCGGCCGGCCCTATGACCTGCTGCTCGGCCGCAAGACGTTCGACATCTTCGCCGCCTACTGGCCGCACGTCGATGTCGATCCCGCCTCCAGCAGCTTCGCGGCAGGGATGGCGGAGATCGCGGACAACTTCAACCGGGCCACGAAGTACGTCGCCTCCCGCTCCCGGCCCGCGCTCGCGTGGCGCAACAGCCAGTGGCTGGGCGAGGACGCGGTGGCGGCGGTGCGCGATCTGAAGCGGGGCGACGGGCCGAACCTGCTGACGCAGGGATCGAGCGACTTCGTGCAGACGCTGCTCGCGGCGGACCTGATCGACGAGCTCCGGCTGTTGATCTACCCGGTGACGCTCGGCACCGGGAAGCGACTGTTCGGCACGGGCACGCGGCCAGCGGCGTTCACGCTGACCCGCTCCGTTGCGTCGCCGGGCGGCGTCCTCGTCGCGACGTACGAGCGCGCGGGCGAGGTCAGGACCGGCTCGTTCGCGCTCTGATTCCCGCCAAGGCGGAGCTCACTCACCTCGTCAGGAGCTGATGAAACCCGCCGACCTCGCGCCGGCGCGTGGGGGCCCCCTCCTCCACCGCGACCGCGAACCACGGCTCGCCGCGGCGCTCGACGCGGCCGCGCCATTCCACCCGCCCCGGCTGCCCCGCCCGCACCGTGACGCGACGGGTCGGCGTGCCGGTGCGCAGGTTCTCCGTGCGGAGGGTGTAGCTCCGCGTGCCCGGTGCTGCCGACTCGAGCCGGATCGTCACCTCACCGCTCGGAGCCACGCTCGACGCGAGCGTGAAGCCCGGCGTCGCCGAATCCGGCGTTCCCGGCCGGCCGACGAGATCCTGCATCAGCCAGAGCCACCGCGCGCTGGGGTGCATCCACACTTCCTTGTAGACGTACATGTTCGCCGACGGCCAGTAGGGCAGGTCGCTGGTGCCGCGGCTCTGCATCCCCACCGGCAGCGAGCCGACGAAGTCGCCCGACGAGACGCTGTACTGCTGCGCCCAGTCGTAGCCTTCCCCGTACATCGTGCTCTGCACGAACGGGTTCAGTCCCACCACCCACTGCGCCTGGCGGTGCGCGAGGTTCATCCCCGCCTCGTCCCCGCGCAGCCGTGAGGCGGCGGAAAGCGCCTTGGCCTGCGAGAGCAGCACCCCGTAGTTGCCGCGGCGCGAGTACCAGACGGGAAACGCGCGCAGGTACCAGCCCTCGCCCATCGGCATCGCCGCGCGCACCTGTGCCGCGTACGCGTCCGGCGTGCCGCCGTAACGGTCGCCCGCCACGGGAACGTTCACGGAATCTGCGAGGCGATACACGTACGCCGGCAGGACGCCGTACGGCTGCGTGGTCTCGGCACCTCGCTTCTGGTAGTCGGCGTAGCGGGCGACGGCGGCGTACCACGTCATCCAGTCAGGATGGTCGGGCAGCGCCTCGACGAGCTGCGCGAGCGCGACGACGGCCGCCTGGTCGGCTGCCCGATGGAACTGGTGGAAGAGCGTGTCGCGATCCGGGCCCGTGTAGAAGAAGCCGCTGAGCGGAAATGCGGAGCCCACCGGCGCTTTCTGCTGGGCTGCGACGATGACGCGGGCCAGCTCGACCGCCTTGTCGCGGTAGCGCGCCTTCCCGGTCACCCGGAGGAGCTCGAGCGATGCCGTGATTCCGATGCCCGCGAGCTCGGTGCGCGATGCCGCGAAGGCAGGCGTGTGCCACGTGGACGGTCCCTCCACACCCTCGACCGCATGCTCCCAGTCGTCCTCCGCCACCTGCAGGCTCTGCTCGGCGACGACCGGATCACGGTCCTTCAGCACCCGCGCGGCGATGGCTGCCGCCGCCGCAGCGATGTAGTTGGTGTTCGGATTGTTCTTCGCCGCGACCGTGCGGTCGTCCGCATCGCCGACGACGTTGTTGGACCAGACGTTGTGCGAGCCGAAGCCGATCCGGTTGCCGCCCGCGAACCGCACCCGCAGCACCCAGTCGAGGCCCCAGCGCGCCTCCTCGAGCAGCCGCGCGAGGAGCGCCGGGTCGTCGCCGCGCGCCGCCACCTCGTCGGCGAGCGCGAACATCGCGTACGTCGCCTCCCCCGTGTTGATCAGCCCCTGCGACAGGTCGCCGGCGTCGTGCCAACCGCCGCTCATCGTGATGCGCTCGTCGCCGTGCGTGGCGACCCAGTCGAGGTGGTCGACGTCGTGCACGCCCGGCACGGCGAAGCCGCAGCGGTTCCCGTAGAAGAAGTTGAGGGTCTTCCAGATCGAGGAGGCCCACGTATCACGGCCGATCGCGAACGGCTCGGTCGTCACGCCGCCGGCGCGGAGGACATAGGTTCCCGGCACATCGACTTCCGTGAACGTGAGCCGCTGGAACGATCCCTTCGGGGACCGCACCACCTCCACCGGCTTCCGCAGCGCGACGATGCCGAACGCGTTGTCCGCGAGGCGCACCAGCTCGAATTCCGTCGCGTCGATGCCGTTCATGACGGCCACCTTCTCAGTGCCCGCCTGGTAGCCGCTGTGGCTGAAGGCGATCCGCCCCGGCGCGACGCTCCACCCCGTGTGATGGTCCGGGGCCACCTGCTGCAGCTCGAGCCCGGCGATCTCGAAGGACACGTGATCGCCGGCGTCCGCATACATCTTGTTGATCCAGTAGCCGATCTCGAGCCTGGTGACGCGGTCGCGCGCGAGCGGCTCGATCTCCCAGACGACCTGCTGCCACCCTCCGTGCTCGAACGTCACGTAGTGATGCCCCTCGCGATCGTAGCGGTCGGGCACGCGCTCGGCGCCGGCGTTGTGCATGACGAGCTGGATCGGCATCGTCGGCACGCCCGTGAACGCCGGGCGGATCCAGAAGGAGAGCCGATTGTACGCCCGCCAGTCCTCCCCCGCGAAGGCGCGCGCCAGGTTGATCGACGACAGCCTGCTGCGCGTCGGAGCCGGAGTCTCGCGGAACAACTTCATGTCGACGCGCAGTCCGCGCATCGTGCTCAGCAGGGGTGTCGCCGGAAAGCGGAGCGTCCCGGTTCCGGTCAGCGCCCAGGCGGAGGGCTGCGTCATGTCGTCGAGCGGACGCCGCGCGAGTACTGGTTTCCTCAACCACCCGTACTCGGCCGAGCGCACATAGTCGATCGGCATCAGGGCGCGCGCCTGCTGTGCGGCGACAGGCTGCGGCAGGATCAGGGCGAGGAGCGCGGCGGCGCGAGGGAATCGCATGGCGAGGCAGGGAAATCAGTGGGGCGGACCTGCGGCGTCCGGAGAAGATATCCACGGGACGGCTCAGAACGATCCCGACGACGCCCGATGGGAGGATGAACGCCAGCGCTGAAACAATCGCGACGATCACCACGAACGGTCCGGTCATGCAGACAACCACGCCCCTTTTCGTCGTGCGCGCCGCATCCGCCGCCGTCCTCGCCACCATGCTCGGGGCGTCGCATCTGCAGGCGCAATCCACCGACTCGCTCGTCGCGGCCATGGAGACCGCGCTCGCCGAGGAGGGGCTGACGGGCGCGACGTGGTCACTCGTCACTCCAGCCGGGATCACCGTCGGCGCCGCCGGCTTCAGGGAGCTCCCGCGCCGGTCCCCGATGCGGCCCGCGGATCGGGTGCAGGTGGGATCCGTCGCGAAGACCCTCGTCGCCACCGGTGTGCTGCTGCTCGCCACCGACGGACGCGTGGAGCTGGACGCACCCGTCGCGAAGTACCTCCCCGACCTGCCGATCGAGAATCCCTGGTCGTCGGCCGCGCCGCTGCGGGTGCGCCACCTCCTCGACCACACCAGCGGGCTTCACGACGCACGTCTGTGGCAGGTGTTCACCCTTCGCGGGGATCCCGATGCACCGTTGCGTGCCGGCCTGGCGCGCGAGGGAGAGACGCTGCGCCTCCGCTCGCGCCCCGGCGCGCGGACGTCGTATTCCAACACGGGCTACCTCGTGGCGGCGATGCTCATCGAGCAGGTCACGGGGATGCGGTACGAGCGATGGCTGGCGCGCGAGCTCCTGGCGCCGCTCGGGATGACGCGGAGCACATTCGATTTCGTCTCGCAGGTGGGCGCCGCGGCCGACAGCACGATGGCGATGGGGCACTTCGACGGCGTGACGCCGTATCCGTCGTACGCCATCCCCGTCCGCCCCGCCTCCCAGTTCGCCACCACGGCGGCGGACATGGCGCTCTTCGCCCGGTTCCTCATGAGCGACGGCTCCATCGGCGGTCGCCGCCTCGTCGACAGCGCGTTGCTGCGCGCCATGGCGGTGCCGACAGGCACCGAGGCGGCACGCGCCGGGCTGACGGCCGGCTACGCGCTGGGGCTCATCACACGCGAGCGCTGGGGGGTGCCCGGCAAGTGTCACGCCGGCAACCTCGGCACCTTCCGCGCGCTGCTCTGCCTCTACCCCCAGCATCAGCGCGCGTTCTTCGTGTCGTACAACACCGATCCCGAAGGCACGAACTTCGATCGCGTGGATTCGCTGCTGGCCTCCGCGCTAGGGCTTCCGCCGGTGGACGCCGTCGGCGTCGAGGCACCCACGTTGGACGTGGCGGCGTGGGATGGATGGTACGTCGTGCGCCCGAACCGGTTCCCGCAGTTCGCCTATCTCGACGCGCTCGCCGGGATCACGCGCGTCGACTGGGATGGCGCCGTACTGAGACTCCGCCCGATGCAGGGCGCCGAGCGTGTGCTGCATCCGGCGCACGGAAGTCGTTTCCGCCTCGACGGGCGACGCGAGGCGACGCATGTGCTGACATGGTCGGCCGAAGGCGCGGCGCTCGTCACGGACGGGCTCCGGACCTACGAGCGCGTCCCGCGGTGGCGGGTGGTCCTGCTCTGGGGCAGCGCGGTCGCCGGGGCGCTGGGGTTGGTCTACCTTCTGTTCGTCGGCTCCGTGCGGACGGTCCGCGCCTGGCGCGGCGGAGCCCTGCGAGCGGAGGCCCTGCGGTGGACGGCGCTCGTCGGGGTCCCGATGGTTGTCGCACCGCTGCTCTTCCTCACGCAGTCGTTCCTCGCGATCGGCGACCCCACCCCGGCGAACCTCGTGCTCGCCGCGCTCACCGGCGCCCTGCCCCTCTCGCTCCTCGTTTCGCTCGTGGAGCGCGTGCGGCGTGGGGTACGCTCCCCGTCCGCGGTCCGGGATGTGGTGGCGCTGGGGAGCGCGCTCCAGTGGTGCGCGGTGCTGGCCGCCTGGGGAATGCTCCCGCTGATGCTCTGGCGATAGCCGGACGTCGCAGCTTCCCGCTTACTCGTCAGCCGGCTCCGTCGGGATGGCTCATCACGACCTTCCCGACCTGGTCTCCACTCGCCGCCCGGCGGTATGCCGCCGTGACGTCGTCGAAGGTGAATGCTGCCTCGTCGATCAACGGCCGCAGCCATCCGTCGTCGACCGCGGCGGCGATCTCGACGAGCATTGCGGCGTGGCGCTCCCGCCCCTCCCCGCTGAGCAGCGGCAGGAGCATCAGGACGGAGTGCAGCGACAGCGCCTTCGACATCATGGGGCCAAGGTCGAAGGTGCCCCGTGTCACGGTGGACACGACGCGCCCGTTGGGGCGTGCCGCGGAGAGTGCGTGCACGAGCATCTCGCCGCCGACGGTGTCGACGACGACGTCGAAGCCCGCTCCGCCGGTCAGGCGATGGGTGAAGTCGGCCGTCGGCTCCTCGCGGTAGTTCACCGCATGCGTGGCGCCGAGCTCGCGCGCGATCCGCAGCTTTTTCGCCGTCGACGCCGTCGCGGTCACCTCCGCTCCGTCGCGCGCGGCCAGCTGGATGGCGATGTGGCCTACACCGCCGGTTGCGCCGTGAACCCAGACCCGCTGGCCGGGCTCGATGCGCGTCTTCCAGCGCAGGCCCTCCCAGGCCGTGAGCGCGACGAGTGGAAGCGACGCCGACTCCCGCAGTGAGAGCGATGCCGGCTTCCTCGCGAGGAGCCGCGCGTCGGCGAGCATGTAGTCCGCGAGCGCGCCCGCAGTGCCGCGCACGCCGCCCGCGCACCCGAAGACCTCGTCGCCCACGGCGAGCGCGCGCACGTCGTCCGCCGCGGCGACCACCGTGCCGGCGACGTCCATCTGCAGCACCATCGGTGTCGGGGGCGCAAGCGCGGCGGACCGCCCGTCGCGGATCTTCATGTCGGCCGGGTTGACGCTCGTCGCGGCCACGCGGACGATCACGTGCCCCGGCTGGAGCGCCGGCACTGGAAGCTCCGCGCGCTCGAAGACGCCGTCGCTCCCGAGCGCCGAGAGCACCCAGGCGGTCATGCGATCGGGAACAGCTCGCGCGAGCGTCATGACGCGAGCTGCCGCTCGAGGCGGTCGACGAGGGCCACCTTCGAGATCGCCCCTACGATCCGATCCACGAGTTCCCCGTCGCGAAACACGAGCATCGTGGGCAGGCCGCGCACGCCGAAGCGCGTCATCGAGGCGGGGTTGACGTCGGCATCGAGCTGCAGCACGCGGACCCTCGACGCATAGGCGTACGCGACCTCGTGGAGGACCGGCGCCATCACGCGGCAGGGTCCGCACCACTCGGCGGTGAATTCGACGGCGACGAGCCCGGAACCGGGTCCAAGCGCGGCGGGCAACGTGGCGTCCGTGACGGAGGGGAGGGTGGTGGAAGACGAAACGTGCGGCATGGCGGGAGCTCGGGCGCAGAAGGTGGTCTCTTGCACGTCGTGGCCGCACCGTACAACGTGAAGTGCACTTCACCACAAGCCTTCATCGCGGGGAACAGGTCGGATGCCGGCACAGCCACGGTCCACCCTGGCCAACGGGAGCACGCGCGGCGGCCTGAGGATCGGCCAGGTTGCGAAGCAGGCGGGGCTCGCCCCCTCCGCCATCCGGTATTACGAGCGGCTCGGGCTCCTCCCCAAGCCGCCGCGCGCGGGCGGGAAGCGGGAGTACGATCCGAGCATCCACGAGTGGCTCTCGCTCATCGCGCTCGCCAAGGAAGCGGGGTTCACGATGGCGGAGACGAAGCGTCTCGTCACCGACTTCACGCCGGGGACGCATCCGGCGACGCGCTGGGCGGAGCTCGCGACGCGCAAGCTCGCCGAAGTGGAGACGATGATCGCCCGAGCCGAGCGGATGCGCGCCGTGCTGCGCGTGGCACTCGACTGCGGATGCTTCCGGCTCGAGGACTGCGCCGCACTGCTCGAGGCGCCCCCCGTGGGGGTGCAGAGTCCGTGTGTCATGCCGGCCGCCGCGCTGAGCGAAGCGGCGAGGCGGGGTCGGTGAGGGTTACCCCGTCGGATCGCCGCCGTCGAGGACGCGCCGCATCGAGAGCGTGAATACGGAGCCCTCCCCCTCGACACTCTCCGCGGCGAGCTCCGCGCCCATCCCGCGCGCGAGATCGCGGCTGATCGCGAGGCCGAGCCCCGTGCCCTCCGTCTTCTCCGCGTAGCCGGTCTCGCGGCGCCGCACCTGCACGAACGGCTCGAAGATCGCCTCGAGCTGCGCCGCCGGGATGCCGATGCCCGTGTCCCGCACGCGCACCAGCACCTGCGCGCGATCCGCCACGTCGGGTTCCGCCGTGATCGCGATGCGTCCCCCGGCGGGAGTGAACTTCACCGCGTTGGACAGCAGGTTGATGAGGATCTGCGACAGCTTCTCGCGATCGGCCCACACGAGCAGGGGCGCGTCCTGCACCGCCACCTCGACCCGAAGCTCGCGTGCCTCGGTGAGCGGCTCGATCATCGGCAGCACGTCGGCGAGCAGCTCCGTCAGCGAGACGGCGCGCAGCACGTACTCCACGCGGCCACTCTCGATCTTGGCGTAGTTGAGGATGTCGGTGATCAACCCCAGCAGGTGGCGCTGCGCCCGGTCGATCCGCGCGAGGGTCCCCCGCTGGGCCTCGGTGAGCGGCCCGTGCAGCTCCATCTCGAGCAGCTGCGTGTGCCCGCCGATCGCGTTGAGCGGCGTGCGCAGCTCGTGGCTCATGCTCGCCAGGAAGTCGCTCTTCGCCCGGTTCGCGACCTCCGCTTCCCGGCGCGCCTCGCGCGCTTCCGCGAGCAGGCGGGCACGCTCGGCCTCGGCCTCACGCCGGCGTGTCACGTCCTGCACGACCCCCGGGAAGCGGATCGGCCGCCCGGCTTCGTCGAACTCCACGCGGCCCCGGGCCTCGACCCAGCGCGTCGGGCGCGACTCGTCCGTCGCGGAGATGATGCGATACTCCGCGTCGTACGGGGCACCGGTCTCGAGCGTGCGCCGGATCTGCGCCGTGATCCGCTCACGGTCGTCCGGATGGATCGCCTCCATGTACGCCGCCAGCGGCGCGGCCCCGGTCTCGTCGAGCGTGATGCCGAAGATGCGGCTGAAGTTCCGGTCTCCCCACAGCCGGTCCTCGACCACGTCCCACTGGAAGGTCCCGACCTCGCCGGCCAGGAGCGCCGCCGAGAGGCGGCGCCGCGTCTCCTCGAGCGCCCTCTCCGCCTGCACCCGCGCCGTCGTCTCCGCGGCGGGGTTCAGGTAGGCGACGATCGTCCCTGCCTCGTCGCGGATCGCGCTCAGGCCGAAGGTGAAGTAGGCGATCTCGCCGGCGGCGGCGCCACGGCGCTCCATCACGAAGGGGGCGTCCTCCGCGAACACCGGCGCGCCCCCTGCATCGATCCGCGCGAACATCGGTTCGAGGTCGGCGCGGATCTCCGCCCACACCTCCAGGCCCGGCCGGCCGAGCGCCCGCGGGTGCTTGGCGCCGAGCACGTGGCGATACGCATCGTTGTAGATCAGCACGCGCTCGGGCCCGCACCAGAGGTTCAGCGGGAAGGGCGACTCGAGGCACATCCGGACCGCGGTGCGCAGCGTCGGTGACCAGTCCTCCACCGGACCGAGCGAGGTCGCGCGCCAGTCCAGCGCGCGCGCCAGGGCACGCACCTCCCCCGGGCCGGCGAAGGGGTCGGACATCGCACCGGTGGTCACGAGCGCTGCGGCTCCAGGGTCGCGAGAATCATCCCCCACGATGGCGCGTGCGACGCTCCGATGGAAGGGATCGCGCTGCCGTGGAGGCCGACGAGCGATGATGCGCCGTCGCGGCGCCTACCGCTCGCTGTCCAGCATCGCCATCTGCCCCGCGTCG
>DASTYL010000126.1:0-3145 GCA_035764975.1 Gemmatimonadaceae bacterium
ACCGTGTACAGGTGGAAGCGCGTCTTGAAGCCGCGGATGGCGCCCAGGTCCACCGGGAGGAAGTCGAAGAAGAGGGTGCGCTCGGTCTCGGTGGCGAGGGAGATCAGCTTGCCGCGCGTGTCGGGGGCGACCTTGCCGTAGATGTGCTCGAGGTTCGTCGTCTTGCCGCCGAGGCCGGGGCCGTAATAGACGATCTTGCAGTTGATCTCGCGCGAGGCGTAGTTGATCATCGACATGGCTGTCGTCTCCTATTGGAACAGCTTGTCGATTTCATCGTCGGCCCCGGCGAGGATACTCGGCCCCGCCTGGCCGCTGGCACCGCGTTCGAACACCTGCTGGAAGAGCCGCGACAGCTCATCGATGGTCGGCTTGAGCTTGAGGCGCACGAGGCCGAGCGTCGTCCGGTTGTCGAAGATCACGACGAGGATGACGCGGCGGGCCACGTCGGCGAGGTACATGGACTCCCGCTCCCCCTGGTGGAAGAGCGAGTTGAAGTCGGTCTCGCCAATGAGCTTCGCGAGCTGGTCGTTCGCGCTGAAATCCGCGGCGGTCAGCGTCGCGAAGGCGGTGGGGTCAAAGGTGGGTTGCTCGCCGACGGTGGCGACGAGCTGTCCCGTGCGGTCGACGAGCAGCGCGCAGCGCGCATTGCTCTCGTGCAGAAACCGCTGCAGGGACTGGGTGATCGCCCCGAAATCGCCTTCGGTGAACGACCAACTCGCGGCACCAACGGGCATGTGCGTCCTTTCCTAGTCGAGGTATGGCGTCATCCGCTCGAGCAGCCGGCGCGCGCGCCGTTGCAGCAGCGGGTGCGACTCCCACGCGACATATTCGCCGAGCAATCGCGCGGAATCGGCGCCCGGATGCCCCGCAAGATAGCCGAGGGCAGCCAGCCGCCTAAGCGGTGAGGGACAGAACAGGTCGCGCCGGCAGGCGCGAAGCGCCTGGCCCCACGCGAGGGCGCCGACGAGCACCCCGCCGACGAACGCAATGGCGCCAAGGACCAGCGGGCGCTCGCCCAGGGACCGCGAGCGGCGCCACATCAGCCCATCACCCGGCGCGCCTGCAGCGCCTGCGCAATGGTGACGCCGTCCGCATACTCGAGGTCACCGCCCACCGGCAGGCCGCGGGCGATCCGCGAGATCACGACCCCCGTTCCGGCCAGCTCCCGCTGGATGTATACCGCCGTCGCCTCGCCCTCGAGGGAAGGATTGGTCGCCAGGATCACTTCACGTACCTCCTCCGCCGACACCCGTCGCACGAGCGCCGCGATCGTCAGATCATCAGGACCGACGCCGTCGAGCGGCGAGAGCCGCCCGCCCAGCACATGGTACAACCCCCGGAACTCCCCCGCCCGCTCGATGGCGCCGATGTCGGACGCTTCCTCGACGACGCAGAGCAGCGTCGCATCCCGGCGCGAATCACGACAGATGTTGCACAGCGGCTCTTCCGTGAGGTTGCCGCACCGCTCGCAGGGGCGTACCCGCTCGCTCAGCGCGCGGAGCGCGTCGGCGAGGCGGCGGCTCCGCTCCGGCCCCTGCTTCAGGAGGTGATAGGTGAGCCGGAGCGCCGTCTTGCGACCGATGCCCGGCAGCTTGCTCAACTCGCCCGCGAGCTCATCGATCGCCGACATGGGACGCGTCAGAACGGCAGCTTGAAGGGAAGCGGGAGGCCGCCGGTCGCATTGCCCATCGCGCGCTGCTGCTCCTCCTGCGCCTTCTTCTGCGCCTCGCCGATCGCGACGAGGACGAGGTCCTCGAGCATCTCCACATCGTCGCCCTTCACGACGGAGGGATCGATCTTCACGCGCGTGACGGTGCCTTTCCCGTTCGCTTCGATCGTCACCAGCCCGCCGCCGGCGGCGCCGTGCACGGTGATCGCCTCGAGCTCTTCCTGCATCTTCTGGATGCGACCCTGCATCTCCTGCGCTTGCTGCAGGATCTTCATGAAATCGGCCATGTCACCGTAGGTATGGTGTGATCCAAACTTACCGACGAGGGGGCGGCGGGGCTACGCTCTCGGGCGCCAGCTGCGCTGGCGAGGGGGCGCCGCGGTGCGGCGAGACGCGCGACAGTTGGAGTTTCCCCTCGCGAGGCGGCAACGCCGCCGACGCGCCCCCCTCGCGCAGCGCCCTCTCGCGCAGCGCCCCCTCGCCGGGCGCCGCAGGCGCCCGGCGCCCCATTCAGTCCACCACGTCGAGGTCCAGCGCGTCGATCGCCGCCCCGAGCACCGGATCGTACTTGCGCAGCGCCGTGAGGCGTTCGCTCCGGATGTCCTCGTCGGAGATGCGCTTCTGCTGCTGCGACGGCGTCGCCTTGCCCGCGCTCCCGCGAAGCTCCACCCGCGTCAGGCCGGGAAGCCGCGCGCCGAGCAGCGACAGCAGATCGCCGCGGCCCGATTCGAGGGCCTGCGCGTAGAAGTCGTTCGGCTCATCGAGCTCGATCGTGAGCACTCCCTGCCCGTTCACCGTCGCCGGCGACGCGTGGCCGAGCGCCGTCGCGAGCATCGACTTGCCGGCGCTGTGCGCGGCAGCGACGACGTCGTCCCACACGGCGGTCACTGCGCTCACGTCCGGGGTCCCGGCCCGCCCACTGCCGCGTGCGCCACGTGCGGGCGCATCGTCCACCATGTCCGCCGGATGCGGCGCGTCGTCGAGTGGCGGGACGTCTTCCGGCGCACGAAAGTCCGCCGGCACCCGGGCGCGCGGCGCGGGTTCGACCCGGGGACTGGCGCGCAGCTCACGGTCCCCCGGCGACGACGGCGGGCCGGCCCGCATCGCCGGCGACGCGACGCGCTCGCCACCACGCGGCCCTGCAGCGCCACCCCCGCCGCCACCGATGCCGCGGAGCACGTCCTCGAGCGCGACGGCGCGATCGAGCAGCGCGAACCGCACGAGCAGCGTCTCGAGCAGCAGCTGCTGCTGGCCACTCTTGCGGAACCGCGGCTCCAGCTCGCCCAGCAGCTGCAGCATGCGGAGCAGGTCGCCCGCGGCGAAGCGGGCCTTGCCCGCGACGAGGTGTTCACGCGCCTTCTCACTCACATCGGCCGCGGTCCCGCCAAGCACCACGGCAAGCTGCGCGCGGAGCATGTCGCCCAGGCCGGAGAGGAACCCGCCGAAATCCACGCCCGCATCGGCGAGCCGCCCGAC
>DASTYL010000127.1:0-14732 GCA_035764975.1 Gemmatimonadaceae bacterium
CGGAGCCGTTCGGGCCCATGATCGCGTGGACTTCGCCCGGGTTCACGGTGAGCGAGATGCCCTTGAGGATTTCCTTGTCGCCGACGTTGGCGCGGAGGTCTTTGATTTCGAGGAGAGACATATATCGAGCTGCGAGATGCGAGATGCGAGATGCGAGATTGGAGAAGCGGATGCGAGACGGTCAGCCCACGCTTCCTTCGAGTGTGATCCCCAGCAACTGCTGCGCTTCGAGTGCGAACTCCATCGGCAGTTCCTGGAAGACGTCCTTGCAGAACCCGCTCACGATCATCGAGACGGCCTGCTCGGCGGTGATGCCGCGCTGCTTCAGGTAGAAGATCTGGTCTTCGCCGATCTTCGACGTCGACGCCTCGTGCTCGAGCATCGCGCTGCTGTTGCCCACCTCCACGTACGGGAAGGTGTGCGCCCCGCAGCGGTTGCCCACGAGCATCGAATCGCACTGCGTGTAGTTGCGCGCTCCCTCCGCCTTCGGGAGGATCTGCACCTTGCCGCGGTACGAGTTCTGGCCCTTGCCGGCCGAGATGCCCTTGGAGACGATCGTCGACTTCGTGTTGCGGCCGATGTGGATCATCTTCGTGCCGGTGTCCGCCTGCTGGCGGTTGTTCACCACCGCCACCGAGTAGAACTCGCCGACGGAGTTGTCGCCCTGCAGGATCACGCTCGGGTACTTCCACGTGATGGCGCTGCCGGTCTCCACCTGCGTCCAGGAGATCTTCGCGTTCTCGGCCGCCTTGCCCCGCTTCGTGACGAAGTTGAAGATCCCGCCCCTGCCTTCCTCGTCGCCGGCGTACCAGTTCTGCACGGTCGAGTACTTGATCGTCGAGCCCTTGAGCGCGACGAGCTCCACGACCGCGGCGTGCAGCTGGTGCTCGGAGCGCTTCGGAGCCGTGCAGCCCTCGAGGTAGCTGACGTATGCGCCCTCGTCCGCGACGATGAGCGTCCGCTCGAACTGCCCCGTATTGGAGGCGTTGATGCGGAAGTACGTGCTCAGCTCCACGGGGCAGCGCACGCCCTTCGGGATGTACACGAAGGAGCCGTCCGAGAAGACGGCGGCATTGAGCGCCGCGAAGAAGTTGTCGCTGTACGGCACGACGGAGCCGAGGTACTGGCGCACGAGCTCGGGATGCTCCTTCAGCGCCTCGCCGAACGAACAGAAGATGATCCCGTGCTTCGACAGCTCCGCCTTCATCGTCGTACCGACGGAGACCGAGTCGAAGATCGCGTCGACGGCCACGCCCGCGAGCACCTTCTGCTCGCTCAGCGGGATGCCGAGCTTCTCATACGTCTTGAGCAGCTCCGGGTCGACCTCGTCGAGCGACTGGAGCGGCTTGACCGACTTCGGCGCGGAGTAGTAGCTCTGCGACTCGTAGTCGATCGGCTCGTAGTGCCCGTTGAGCCAATGCGGCTCCTTCATGGTCTGCCAGCGGCGGAAGGCCTTGAGCCGCCACTCCAGCATCCACTCCGGCTCGTTCTTCTTGGACGAGATGAGGCGGACGACGTCCTCGTTCAAGCCCGGCGGGATCGTATCCGACTCCACGTCGGTCACGAAGCCGTGCTGGTATTCCTTTGTAATCAGTGCGTCGATCGACGAGCTCATGGCTGCTCCTGGGCCCACAGGCGGACCCGTTGGCGGGCATACCGATGCCCACCCGAGGCGCGCGTCGCGGCCCATCGAGGTCGGGGGTGGTCACGACCGGGCGCGCCGCAAAAGTAATGAGATAAACTTAGTCGGTTTTCCGCCGGGATGGGATCCGGCGACCGGTCCCGCGGGCTCCCGGCAGGGCCGAAGGTCTGGTCAGCGGCCGAGGACGACCGAGAGAAACCAGAGCGCAACGGCCAGGGCGAGCGCGACCCCGATGAGGACCGCCGTCCGGAGAATCCGCGGCGGCTCGCCGGGCCGCGGCTGCCCCAGGCTCGCCCGCTCCCGGACCATCGTCGGGCGCTCGCTGGAATCGGAATCGCCGGGGCGGGGCGGGGGAATGATCCGCACGCCGGCCGGAAGCGGCCCCCGGGTGAACCGGAACCGCGAGTACGCCAGCTCGATGGTGTCGCCTTCTTCGAGGAGGCGCGGGCCGGCGACCCTGCGCCCGTTCACGCTCCCCCCCGCGGAGCCCGCGACGTACAGCGCGAACCCACCAGCTTCGCGGCGGATCTGTGCGTGGAATCGGGAGGCGGTGGGGTCGCTGAGCCGGATGAAATTGGCGGACGCCCGGCCGATCGGCGTGCTCAGCCGGTCGAGGGGGAACGCCGCGCCCTCGCTCGTGTCGACGAGGTAGGCGGTGCGGACGGCGGCCGGGACGCCCGGCTCACGCTGCGCGGGCTGCTCGCGCCAGACGTGGAACTCCGCCGACCCCGCGAAGATCGGCGCTCCGTAATCAGTGAGATGCGGCGTTCGGCCGATCTGATGCCCCGCCACCGACACGACAACATCAGCGGAGTGGGCCGACACCTCCACGCCTTTCTCCCGCGGCTCGAGCACGAAGTGATGCGGCATCAGCTCGGCATCTTCAACGCGCAGGTCCGCATCGGGGGCGCTCCCGACGACGACCGTTCCCTCGGGAAGCTTGCGGAGCCGTCCGCCGTACGCGAGCCAGGGCATTCTCGTAGTCCGATGATCCGATGTGACTGACCGGGTGCGGCGGCCTGCCGTCGTGCACTGCTGCAGGTGCTGGTCCGTAGCTCCCCCGCCCGGCCGCGAGAGCCGGCTACGTATCGATCACGGAGCCCGCTCCGCATCCCGCATCCCGCACCCGCATCCCGCAGTCCGCATCCCGCAGTCCGCATCCCGCAGTCCGCAGTCCGCAGCCGCTCAGTGCGCCGCCCCACCCACCGCCGGCGTGTGCGCTCCCGCGCTCTCCATCTTGAGGTCGGTCGGGTGCCGATAGGTCGTCTGGTACAGATAGGTCGCGCCGGCGATGCAGAGGATCGCGAGCAGCACCACGAGTCCGGCGATCCCCCAACCCTGGTTGGTGCGGGCGGGAATGTACCGGTCGACGTGTTCGTGGGAGTGGTGAGCCATGAGTCCGCGGGACTGGGATCGGGATCGACGGTCGGACGTGACCGCACGAATGGCGGGAATCTACACGTTCGGGGTGGGGACGCGTAGCGCCGCGCAGTTCTTGCACGACGGGTGACCAACCGATCCCCGACCGCCATGCCCCAGACTCGAACGAAGTCCCGATCCCGCCCGGGAGCCCGCCAGGAGACGGCATTCAGGCCGGACCAGCCGGGCGAGATTCCCCGCCGCCCGCTCGGCAGCACCGGCGACTACGTCAGCGCCCTCGGCCTCGGCGGCTACCACCTCGGCAGCATCGCGAACGAGCGGGAGGCCGTGGGGGTGTTGCACGCGGCCATCGACGGCGGCATCACCTTCATGGACAACGCCTGGGACTATCACGACGGGCGCAGCGAGACGCTCATGGGGAAGGCGCTCGCCAACGGATACCGCGACCGTGTGTTCCTCATGACCAAGGTGTGCACGCATGGCCGCGATGCACGCGTCGCCATGCGGATGCTCGAGGACTCCCTCCGGCGGCTCAGGACCGATCATCTGGACCTGTGGCAGGTGCACGAGGTCGCATACGAGAACGATCCGGAGAATCATTTCGCCCCCGGCGGAGTCATCGAGGCGCTCGATCGCGCGAAGGCGCAGGGGAAGGTCCGGTTCGTGGGCTTCACCGGTCACAAGGACCCCTCGCTCCACCTGCGGATGCTCGCCCAGGGCTATCCCTTCGACACGGTGCAGATGCCGCTCAATCCCTTCGATGCACAGTTCCGCAGCTTCGAGCAGCGCATCCTGCCGGAGCTCGAGCGCCGGGGGATCGCGGCGATCGGCATGAAGAGCATGGGCGGCGATGGCATCGCGCTGAAGAAGCGCGTGATCACTGCCGGGGAGTCGCTGCGCTATGCGATGAGCCTGCCCGTGGCGACGACGGTGAGCGGCATCGACTCCATGAAGGTGCTCCGGCAGAACCTGCGCATCGCACGGGGACTCGAGCGGCTGCAGCCCGAGGAGATGCGCACGATCCGCGAGAAGGTCGCGGAGAAGGCGCGCGACGGCCGCTTCGAGTTGTACAAGACCACGGCCCGCCACGAGGGCGCCGAGGGGCGCAGGCAGCATGGCTTCCCGGACGAAGAGGAGCTCGAGGGCTGAACCCGGTGTAGATTGGGGCCGTGGCCGAGACCATCGGGATTGTCGGACGCGGGCGTGTGGGCACCGCACTCGCCGCGGCGCTGGCCGCCGCGGGAGAGCGCGTCGTCGGCCCATTCGGCCGGGGCGAGCCGCTGCCGCATGATGCCGGCGTGGTGATCCTCGCCGTGCCGGATGCTGCGATCGCGGACGCCGCGCGCCAGGTGCAGCCCGGACCTCTCGTGGCCCACTGCTCCGCGTCGGCGCCGCTCGCACTGCTCGGTGAGCGGGAGGGATTCTCTCTGCATCCGCTGCTTGCAGTCACCGGAGCCGGGACGTCCTTCGCCGGCGCGGGGTGCGCGGTCGCCGCAAACTCGCCCCGCGCCCTGACCGAAGCGGAGCGGCTCGCCGGAGTGCTCGGGATGCACATGGCCGTGGTCCGCGATGAGGATCGCGCGCTCTATCATGCGGCGGCATCGCTCGCGGCCAACTTTCTCGTCACGCTGGAGGGCGAGGCCGAGCGGCTCATGGCCCTTGCCGGCGTGGATCGCGCGATGCTGGCGCCGCTCGCGCGGGCGGCGCTCGAGGCGTGGGCCGCGCGTGGCGCCGGCGCGGCGCTCACCGGCCCCATCGTCCGCGGCGATGAAGCCACCGTCCGCCGCCAACGTGAGGCGATCGCCGGACGGGCGCCCGAGCTGCTGCCCATGTGGGACGCCCTCGCCGACCGCACGCGCACTCTCGCCGCGGGCGTGCGCGCCGGCGGCGAGGCCGCATCATCCTCCACCATCCCTGCATGAGCACCGCCACGTCCTCCGGGACAGTCGCCGCCCCTCCGCGTGTCCTGCGCACGATCGCCGACGTCCGTGCCGCCGTTGCCGAGGCACGCCGCGCGGGCCGGCGGATCGGCTTCGTGCCCACGATGGGCGCCCTGCACGAGGGGCATCTCTCGCTCATGCGCCGGGCGCGGAGCGAATGCGGCTTCGTGGTGATGAGCATCTTCGTCAATCCCACGCAGTTCAACGATGCGGCTGACCTCGAGAAATATCCGCGTGACGAGGCGGGGGACGTCGCCATGGCGGGCGACGTCGGCGTCGATGCCGTCTTCGCGCCCGCGGCATCGGAGATCTATCCCGCGGGCTTCGAGACGTCGGTGACGGTGACCGGCGTCAGCGAGCCCTGGGAGGGCGCCCATCGGGGCGCCGTGCACTTCCGCGGGGTGGCGACGGTGGTGGCCAAGCTGTTCAACATCGTGGCGCCGGACGTTGCCTACTTCGGCCAGAAGGATGCGCAGCAGGCGCTCGTCGTCCGGCGGATGGCGCGCGACCTCGATTTCCCCGTGGAGATCAGCGTGTGCCCGACGATTCGCGAGCCGGACGGCCTTGCGATGTCGAGCCGCAACGTGCGCCTCGGCCCCGCCGATCGCGAGCGGGCGCTGGCGCTCAAGGCGGGGCTCGATGCCGCCGAGGCGGCGATCGTGCGCGGCGCGCGCACGCCGGCGGACATCGTGCGGACGGCAACTGCCGTGATGCGAGCGCGCGACGTCGAGCCGGAGTACGTCGCGGTCGTGGATGCGGAGACCCTCGCCGAGCCCACCGCGGTGAAGGGCCAGACGCTGATCGCGGTGGCCGCCCAGGTGGGGCCGGTCCGCCTCATCGACAACATCCTCCTCGACGTGCCCGCATGAGCTCGCACTCCGTCACCGCGACCAGCGGGACCACGCGGCCAGAGGGATCGGCGGAACGCATCGCACGCATCGGGGCGCTGCGGCGCGCGCATCAGCCCATCGTGATGGTGACGGCGTACGACGTCGCCGGCGGGCGTGCCTGCGAAGCCGCCGGGGTGGACATCGTCCTCGTCGGCGATTCCGGCGCCAACGTCGTGCTCGGCTACGGTACGACGCGCGAGGTGTCGCTCGACGAGATGCTGATGCTCACGCGCGCCGTCCGCCGGGGCGTGCAGGCCTCGCTGCTCGTGGGCGACCTGCCGTTCGGGACGTACGAGCACAGCGATGCGGAAGCGGTCGCGACGGCGCGGCGCTTCGTCGAGGAAGCCGGCTGCGATGGCGTGAAGCTCGAAGGGGCAGGGGAGATGCTGAGCCGCGTCCAGGCGGTCGTCGCGGCCGGTATCCCGGTGATGGGGCATGTCGGCCTGCTCCCGCAGTCTGCCCGGGACGCCAGCGAGCTTCGCGCGAAGGGACGGAAGGCGGCTGACGCGGCCCGCATCATCGCCGATGCGGTGGCGCTCGAGCGCGCGGGATGCTTCTCCATCGTCATCGAGGCGGTGCCCGCCCCGGTTTCGCAGCTCCTGACGGAACGCGTCACGATCCCGACCATCGGTATCGGCGCGGGCGCCGCCGTCGACGGGCAGGTGCTCGTGTACCACGACATCCTCGGCATCGGCGAGGGGCCCGCTCCAAAGTTCGTGAAGCGTTACTCCGATGTTGGTGCGCGCATGGTGGCCGGGCTCAAGGCGTTCGCCGACGAGGTGCGGAGCGGCGCGTATCCGCAGCCGGAGCACACCTACGGGATGCCGGACGAGGAGCTCGAGGCCCTGCGCGGAATGCTCCCGGATTCCTGAGCGTTCCCTCTCGCCGTTTCGATCGTCCAGCGGGCGATGCGCCCGCTGCTGCCACTTCTTCTCGTTCTCGCCCTCCCCGCCTGTGCGGGGTACGGCCCCGCCGATCCGGGAGCGCGCCCCGCTGCCGCCCCCGCGCCGATTCGTGTCGTCCCGCCGATCGGTTCCGACGATGACGCGGGCGCCGCGGCCGATCCCGTCGCCTACCTGGCCGCGCGGGGCCTGATCGTTCCCGTGGCCGGTGTGGACGGCACGGGGCTCCGCGACTCCTTCACCGCGGGGCGGGACGGCGGCGCGCGACAGCACAATGCCATCGACATCATGGCCGCGCGCGGCACGCCGGTGCTCGCCGCGGACGACGGACGGATTCTCCGCCTGAGACGGAGTCCCCTCGGCGGGATCACGATCTACGCGACGGATCCCGACGGGCGGCTGGTCTACTACTACGCCCATCTCGACGGATATCACGATCGCATCGCGCAGGGGATGGCGGTCACGAGAGGCGACACGCTCGGGTATGTCGGCAGCACCGGCAATGCACGGTCGAACGAGCCGCACCTGCACTTCCAGGTGATGCGCATGCCGTCGGATCCGCGGCGGTACTGGGATGGGGAGCCGATCAATCCGTTCCCGATGCTCGTCGCAGGCGCCGCGCGGGCCGCGGCGGGCGTGACGCAGGCCGGCGACGAGCGGCCGTAGAGGACCGTGCCGGGGAGGCGCCCGCGCGGGCGGCCTGCCCCGGCGTGATCGGCGGCGCATCCCTTGCGCCCATGCCACGGGTTCTGGTTGTTTGCCAGCTCACCGCAGCCTCACGGACTCATGGCAATCACCTCGAAGGAACGCGCGGCCCTGCGCGCCGAAGCGCATCACCTCTCGCCGCTCCTCCATGTCGGCCACGGCGGCGCGCACGAGACGGTCATCGGCGCACTCGACGACGCCCTCCGCACGCATGAGCTGGTGAAGATCCAGCTCAACAAGTCGGCGGAGGAGTCCGCACGGGACATCGCGAACCGGGTCGCCGGGGAGCTGGGGGCCGACGTCGTCCAGGTGATCGGCCGGACGGCCACGCTCTACCGGTTCAATCCGGACCTCGAGCGGAAGAAAGGGGATCTTCCGCCCTGGCGGAAATAGCCCGACAGGCCTGATCGGGTTTATCTTTCCCGCTCGTTCATTTCGCCGGCGCCGCACCCGGCCGCTGGAAGCATCATACGAGGAAGCGATGCCCTACGTCATCACCGAAGCCTGCATCGGCACCAAGGACAAGGCCTGCGTCGACGTGTGCCCCGTCGATTGCATCTACGAGGGTCCGGATCAGCTGTACATCCATCCGGACGAGTGCATCGACTGCGGCGCCTGCGAACCGGAGTGCCCCGTGACCGCGATCTTCCCCGAAGAAGACGTGCCGGCGAACCTCCGCACGTACATCGCGAAGAACCGCGACGTCTTCTCGAGCGACGATCCGCCGGGGCGGCCGACGCGGTGAACGACGTCGGGAGTCAGGGCTCCCGACCCATCCGGGCAGTCTCGCTCGACTTCTGGGACACCATCTACACCGGCGCAGCGACTCCAGAACGGGTGTCGCTGCGCCGTCGTGCAGTCGGGGACCTGCTCGCCGCCTACGGCAAGGCACTCCCCCCGGAAGAGATCGAGCGACTGTACCGCGAGACGGGGAAGGAAGCGGACCGCTGGTGGCGTGAGGAGCACCGCGGCTACACCACCGCCGAGCGGCTCCATCACCTCCTGGAGCGGGCGGCCCTCACGGCCCGTGAGGACTGCGAGCATGTCGCTGCCTGTGCCCGGGCCGTGGACGATGCGCTGGAGACGTATCCGCCGCCGCTCCTCCCCGGCGCCCGGGAGCTCATCGAGCGACTCGCGGCGCGGTTCCCGCTCGTGATCGTGTCGGATACCGGCTTCGCATCGGGAGCCGCGCAGGACCGCCTGCTGGCACGCGATGGAATCCTGGACCTGTTCGTCGCGCGCATCTACTCGGCGGACATCGGCTGGGCCAAGCCCCGCCCCGAGCCGTTCGACGCGGCGGCGCGGGCGCTCGCGGACCGCGGGATCGGCCGCCACGAGATCGTGCACGTCGGCGACATCGAGCGCACCGACGTCGCGGGCGCCCTGGCCGCGGGGATGCGCGCCATCCGTCTGGACGTCGTCCGCCAGAGCGGCCCCAGCGCCGCCGAGCATGTGGCGGTGCGGATGGCGGAGGTGGAGGAGTATGTGGAGGCGCGCCGGGGGTAGGAACGGAAAAGCGGGCGGAAGATCCTCCGCCCGCTTTTCCCGCCTTACCCCCAGAATCGATCCTTCACGAGGAAGACGACGATCAGCACCGCGTACTGGAGGAGCGTGCTGCGCTCGCTCCACCACGCCTCCTTCCAGTCGTGCTGCCCCGTCTCGCGGACGGCGGGCGGGCGCGGGAACCAGCGCGGGGTCCGCTGCTTGTACTCGAGATATTCGCGTCCGAAGATCGACTCGAGCACCCCTTCCTCGTACCGCACGATCAGCGTGTACTCGATGGCGAAGAGCAGCGCCGCCAGGGGCAGGAACCAGAGCACCCCCGACACGACGGTGAAGCCCATCCACGCGAGGAAGTTCCCGACGTAGAGGGGGTTCCGCACCCAGCCGAAGATGCCGTAGGTGACGAGGCGCTGGACGTCGCGTGAGCGCCGGCGCGTCACGGTGCCGGCGGCGGCCACGCCAGCCAGGCGGACGCCTTCGCCGATCGCGACGAGCAGGAGGCCGACGATCCATCCCCAGGCGGTCTGCTCGCCCGGCACCAGCAGCGGGACGATGACGAAGGGGACGGGAATCCAGCTGCGATTCCGGAAGAGGACCGCGCCAAGGCGCGCGGCCGGGGACTGCTCCGCGGCGGAGACGGAAGGGGGCGTCGTCATAAGCGTTGGAAGCTCGCGGGCTTCCCGCGGCGAAGCAAGCCGCCGCCGAGCGTCGTCAGCTCTCGGCCGACGGCGGCGGAGCGCGGAACGGGTCGGCCAGCGGGAACGTGTCGCGCCGTGTGCCCGTGTCACGCAGGGGCTGGGCGAAAACCTGGGGCGACGCCGGCGCCGACGGGGTGATCGTCGGAACATTCACGGGGCGCGGCGCGACGAACGTGTCGCGCGCCACGAT
Organism: Gemmatimonadaceae bacterium; assembly: GCA_035764975.1. Classification (GTDB taxonomy): domain Bacteria; phylum Gemmatimonadota; class Gemmatimonadetes; order Gemmatimonadales; family Gemmatimonadaceae; genus JACDHQ01. The sequence goes on from DASTYL010000127.1 coordinate 9,851, forward strand.
CGCCGTGCGCTGGTCACCCGGCGCCGGTCGCGGCGTATCCCGCGTGGGCGCGAAGTAGCTGCGGCGCTCCGGTTCGGGCGCTGGCATCTCCGCGCCGGAATCCTGCGGGAGGGCCGACACGGAATCCGACGGAACGATGGCGCCGCCAGCGGAATCGACGACCGCCGCACCTCCGGGCGCCGCGGCACGGACATCGGACGTCGCACGACGGGCGTCACGCGTGGTCACCGCCGGACGGTCGGCACGCGTCGACGGCGTGTCCTCGGTGTCCCTGGTCGCTCCGATGCCGACCGCCGACGCGGTGATGATGCTGACGAGCAGCAGCACACCGGCCGGGACGCCCCACGCCGCGCGCCGCGACCGCTTCGCATCGCTCCGCGTCAGCCCGCTTTCCGTCTCGGCCGGCTCGATGGTGTCGCCCTCCGGCTCGGACAGCGGCTGCGCAACCGCGACGGGTGCGAGATCGCCGAACATCGCCCCCAAGGCAAACGCCGATCGCCTGACGCGGCCCTTGCCCTCCGGCGGCCGTTCGCGTCGCGGGCGATCGCCGACGTCGTCGTCCGCCGGCTCGACGACCGCCCCCTCCGCCTCGTAGGCGAGGTAGAGCTCCTCGAGCGCGCGGCGCTCCGCCGCGATCGACTCGCGCTCGGCGGCGTGGTACACGGCGAACCCCTCCTTCTCCGCGTCCAGCGCGTTGCGCTCCTCGATGATGATCCGATCGAACTCGTCGCGCTCACGCGCGAGCTGCGCGTCGAACTCCTCGCGCTGCGCCCGCATCGCCGCCTCGAACTCGGCGCGCGCATGCGCCAGCGCCGTTTCGGCCTCCGTGCGCTCCGTACGAAGCCGTTCGTTCTCCGCCGCGAGCGTCTGCTCCAGGCGTTCGCTTTCCTCGGCGAGCGTGAGCTCCATCCGCGTCCGTTCGTCGGCGATCGTCGCGGCCATCACGGCGCGTTCGTCGGCAATCGTCTGCGCCATGGCCACGCGCTCGGCGGCGATTTCCGCTTCGTGCCGCTCGCGATCCTGCGCCAGCTGGTCGCGGTCCGCCGCGACGCGCTCTTCGAGCTCCGCACGCAGGTCCGCGAGCTGCTGGCGCTCGCTGGCGATGATCCCGGCCATCTCCGTGCGCTCGTCGGCGAGCTCCCGCTCCAGGATGGCCCGCTCGTCCGCGAGCTGCTGCCGCTCGGCCTCGATCATCCGGGCCATCTCCGCCCGCTCGTCCGCGAGGCGCTGCTGCTCGGTCTGGATCGTCCGGGCCATCTCCGCCCGCTCGTCCGCGAGCGTCTGCTCCATCTGCCCGCGTTCGTCCGCGAGCGTCCGCGCCATCTGCTCGCGCTCGTCCGCGATCTGGCGCGTCTGCTCGGCAAGCTGCTCCCGCAGGTCCTTCTCCGTCGCCGCCCAGGCCTCCCGCTCGAGCACCTGCTCCTGGTGCATCACGGCCTGCAGCTCGGCGGCGTCCATCTCGCCGCGCGCGATGGCCTCGGTCATCGCGACGAGCGCGATGAAGTCCGCCACGCGTGGCGGATCCGTCTCCCCGACGCGTACGCCGTGCATCAGGGCGTCCGTCGCCTCGATCACGCGGCGCGGAAGCTCCGGGCGCACGATGCCGAGTGAATCGTCCGGGCCCTGCGGGAGCTCGCGGCCGCGGGTGATCAGCGACCATGCGACCGCCGCGATCGTGCGCGCGTCGCCGTCGGCGCCCGGCGATCCCTGCCTGCTGAGCGGATGCGCCACGAAGGAGGCCAGCACGCGGTCCGTGTCGGGCTCGAGGTGCAGCGTCTCGAGGGTGACGGCGCGGTGCACGACCTTCTGCTTGCGGCTCCACTCGAGGAGGCCGTTGAGCTCGTGCAGGATCGTCGCGATGCGCGGATACGACCAGCTCTCACCGCGTGCAATCAACGTCGCGAGGGTCGGCGCCGCGCACCGCTCCGTCACGACGGCGAAGGCGTGCTGCCCGACCCACCGGCCTTCGCGGATCGGGATCAGGTTCCGGTGCTCGAGCGTCGCCAGCAGGTTCACGTCCGCGGCGAACAGCGTGAGCGCGTTCCCCGCGTCGCCCTCCGGCGGCTCCTCGACGAGGATGAGCACGTCGCCGCCCCCGTCGAGCCGGTTCGCGAGATATTCCCGAACGTGGCCGCGAGCGCTGAGCTCGCCTACGATCCTGTATGTGTCCTCGAGGGCCGTGAGGTCCTGCGGGGGACGTTTCTCCTTCTTGCCGCTCATCCGTGGCGCTCCGTACAGCCGGGTCGTGGTGTGGGCTGATCACCACCCGGAAGTGCGGGAACCGTGCCGCCGGAGGCGCCCGGCACACGGCGGGGCGCCTCAGTCGTACACGAGCGTCGCGAGGAACTCGGACACGACGTGATTGAACGCCGCCGGCCGCTCCATGTTGCTGAGATGGCCGGCCCCGCTGAGCGTCTCGAAGCGCGCGTTCGGGATGTGCGCCGCCATCTCCCGCATCGACCTGGCAGGCGTGATGGCATCCTCGTCGCCGCAGACGGCGAGGGTCGGCACGTCGATCCCGCCGAGGAGATCGGTCGAGTCCGGGCGCGCCGCCATCGCTTCCGACGCGCCGACGATGCCCTCGATGGAGGCGCCCATCATGATGCCGTGGATCGCGTCGTAGAGCGCTGGATTGCCTTCCCGCGTCGACTTGCCGACGAGCCCGGGGAGCAGCTTCGCCGCGACGGCGGCGCGGCCCTTCTCGCGCGCGAGCGACGCGAGCTCCACGCGCCGCTGCCGGCCATCCTCGGTGTCCGCCTCCGCGCGGGTGTCGGCAAGCACGAGGGCGCGAATGCGGGAACGATGGCGGCGCCAGAGCGCGAACGCGATGTATCCGCCGAGGGAGACCCCGCCAATCACGGCGCGTTCGATGTGCAGCGAGTCGAGCAGCGCGACGACGTCGTCCGCATACCGGTCCATCGTGTGCGGGCCGGCCGTGCCCGACTTTCCGAATCCCCGCAGGTCGGGGGTGATGCAGCGGCACTGCGGGACGAGCGCGCCGCACTGCGGCTGCCACATCGTGCTGTCGAGCGGAAATGCGTGCAGCAGGACGACGGGCAGCCCCTGGCCGCGGTCGTCGAACGCGATCGATGTCCCGTCGACGACGATGTTCATTCCGGTTCGTCCTCGTCCTGGGGCCAGTGGGAGAGTATCGACGTCCACGCCTCCGGCACGGGGACCTTCTCGCCCTGCTGGTTCACCGCGACGAAGACGATCCGCGCCTCGGCGACGAGCACCCCGCTGCCGACCTTCCGCACGTCCTGCTGCACGATGTAACTCGTGTTGCGTACCGAGAGGAGGCCGCTGCGGATGGCAAGATCCTCACCGGGCAGCGACTGCGCGACGTAGGAGATGTCCACGTGGCGCACGACCGGAAATGCCTCCTGGCGGTTCCAGCGCGCCATGTCCATCTGCCCCTCGAGCAGCGCCCACCGCGCGCGCTCCAGGAAGTTGAGCATCGTCGCGTGGTTGAGATGCCCGAGCATGTCGCAATCGGTCGGGTAGATGTGGAAGACGACTTCGGGAAGGCGGTGGGGCATCGGGAGCGAGGAGCTGGAGGTGTGACGACTCGTGATCCCTCGTACGAACTTCCGTATCACCGCCGTTCGAACAGTCGTGAATCGAACGTCACCCAGAACAGCGTGGGTCGCTCGTCGCAGCGGGCGAGTGCCGCGGCGCAGGCTTTCGCCGAATACGTGGGGTCCAACATCGCGCCGCCGTGGGCCTCGCGGAAGCGCAGCGCGGCCGCCTGGCCGGCGGGAACCTCCCGCCCGTAGGCACCACCGTAGTAGGCGCGCTCCAAGAAAAAGCGCGGAAAGGAGAGGGCGCCGACCGGGGTCCCGCCGACCCGCTCGATGAGCCGGAGCGTGCGCCCCACGAGACGACGGATGCGTCCCCGCCGGGCCATGACGCGCGGCACCACCTGCACGCCGACGACTTCGGTGTCGAGCCCGGCGAGGGCGAACCCGAGAACGAGCCCCGCCGCCGTCCCGCCGCTGCCGAGCGGGAGCACGACGCGCGCCGGGGCGGGAAGAAGCCCGGCGGCCACCTGGCCGGCCAGCTCCAGCGCCGACTCGACGTGGCCCAGGATGCCGAGCGGGGTCGTCCCACCCGCCGGAATCCACTTGATCGGGTTCATCGCCCGGAGCAGCGCGGCGCGCGCGTACGCGGCGCCCACCCACGCGGCGTCGTGCACCGTAGCCGCCTCGCGGATGCGGGCATCGACCTCTGCCGCACGTGCATGCATCACCTGCGGCCATCGGATCACCGTCGTCCGCGCGCCCAGCGCGGCGGCGTACATCGCGGTCGCCAGCGCATGGGTGGAGCCCACCCCACCGACCGTGAGGACCTCGTCCCCCGGGCGGACCCCGCCGAGGAGGAACTCAAGGGCGCGCACCTTGTTGCCGCCGAAGGGCAGGGTGCTGAGGTCGTCACGCTTCACCCACAGGGCGGGCGCGAGCGAGCTCGCCTCGACCGGGCTGGGACCCCGGACGAAGCGGGCCCGCGGCAGCGCCGCGAGCCCGGGGAACCGTTCGAGCAGGGGTGACGCCAGCGGCTCGGTCAGTCCTCCTCCTCGTAGTCTTCCATGTAGTCGTCTTCCATGATCGGCACCCGATCGCCGACGACATCGTGGACGTAGAGCATCTTCACGGTCACCATCACCGCCGCCATCGCCGGTACCGCGACCATCAGGCCGAGGAAGCCGAACAGCAGCGTGAAGAGCGCCTGCGCGAGGATGGTCACGGCCGGCGGCAGGTCCAGGCCGCCCTTCATGAGCATCGGGATCAGCAGCTGATTCTCTGCGAACTGGATGCCGACGTAGAGGATCGTGACCGCGGCGGCCTTCTCCGGGGAATCCAGGAACGCCATCGCGATCGCGGGA
>DASTYL010000128.1:0-11115 GCA_035764975.1 Gemmatimonadaceae bacterium
CCCACCCTTTCAGGTAGTCCGCATGTCCAACCTGAAGTCCCGCCTCGCGATCATCGGCGTGCTCATCGTAGCCTCCGTGTTCGCGCTCCTGCCGCGTGATGTCGAGCAGCGTCAGCGCCGCCCGGACGGCACCTTCTTCGATACCGTCGTCAAGCGGGTTCCCCTGAAGCGGGGGCTCGACCTTCAGGGCGGCATGCACATGACGCTGGAGGTCGACGAGTCCAAGCGACCGGTCGTCGACAAGAAGGAGGCGATCACGAAGGCGCTCACCGTCGTGCGTAATCGCATCGAGGGCTTCGGCGTGTCGGAGCCGGTCATCCAGCTTGCCGGCGACGATCGCATCATCGTCGAGCTGCCGGGCATCGACGACCGGGAGCGCGCGATGAGCGTGGTGCAGGACCAGGCCTACCTCGAGTTCAAGATCGTGGATGAGTCGCGCTCGCTCGAGCGCGTGCTGCCGCGCCTCGACCAGATCGCACGCGCGCAGGGGGGCGCAGCCGCCGGCACCGGCGCTGCACCCGCCGCGCAGCCGGCCCCGAAGAGCGGCCTCGAAGGGCTGCTGAGCGCCAGCGACTCGGCAGGCGCCGACTCGGCGAAGGTGGTCGCCAGCGCGGACACCGCGGCTGCGGCCATCGATTCGGCGAAGCTGACGACCGGCGGCCCGTTCTCCTCGCTCCTGCAGCAGGGTGGGATGCCCGGCGAGTACTACGTCGCGGCGGCCAACGAGAGCCGGCTCGCGACGTATCTCGCCACGCCGGCGATCCAGCAGGCGCTGCCCCCCGGGAAGCAGATGCTCCTCAGCAGCGACACGACGCGGATCGCGAACGAGCTCTATCGCGCCGTCTATGTCGTCGACTCGCGGCCGATCATCACCGGCGAGTACATCACCGATGCGCAGCCGCAGCAGGATCCGCTCGAGGGCACGCTCGTCCAGTTCTCGCTGAACAACGAGGGCGGGCGCCGCTTCCGCACCGAGACGGGGCGGAACATCCAGAAGAACATGGCCATCATCCTCGATGGCCGCGTGATGGGCCGGCCGCCGACGATCCAGAGCGCGATCGGCACGCGCGGCCAGATCACGATGGGCGGCCGCGAGCTGCAGGCCGCGCAGGACCTCGCGCTGGTGCTGCGCGCGGGCGCGCTCCCGACGCCGCTGAAGGTCGCGGAGATCCGGACGATCGGCCCGAGCCTTGGCGCCGACGCGATCCGCCGCGGCGTGCAGTCCGGCCTCCTCGGCATTGCGCTCGTCATCGTCATCATGGTGGCGTACTATCGGTTCTCCGGGGTGCTCGCCGTCGGCGGGCTGGCGTTCTATGCGCTGACGACGCTGGCCTTCCTGGCCGCGTTCGACGCCACGCTGACGCTGCCCGGCATCGCGGGCTTCATCCTCTCGATCGGCATGGCGGTGGACGCCAACTTCCTGCAGTTCGAGCGCATCCGTGAGGAGCTCGCACGCGGCAAGACGCCCCGACTCGCGGTGGATGAAGGCTTCCGGAACTCCTGGTCCGCCATCGTCGACACCCACGTGACGACCGCGCTCACGGCCGCGGTGCTGTACCAGTACGGCACCGGCCCGGTGAAGGGCTTTGCCGTCACCCTCATCGCCGGTGTGGCCTCGTCCATGGTCAGCGCGGTCTTCGTCGTCCGAACCCTCTTCCTCGTCTGGCTGTCGCGCACTCGCGGCAACAAGGCCCTGAGCATCTGATGCTGCGCATCCTCCACGACACCAAGATCGATTTCATCCGGCTCTGGAAGCTCACGACCGCGATCATCTTCGCGTTCATCATTCCGGGCTTCATCTGGATCCTCATCAGCAACTTCAACTGGGGGATCGAGTTCACGGGCGGAACGCTGGTCGAGCTGCACTTCGCCAAGGAGCCCCGCGTCGAGGACGTGCGCAGCGCCGTTGCGTCGGCGGGGTTCCCGAACGCCGAGGTGCAGACCTTCGGCGCCCCCAATCAGATCGTCGTGCGCGCGCAGGATGACGCGACGGTCCGCAGCCAGGCTGCCGGCGCCGAGGGGGTGGCGGAGCGCATCGAGAACTCGCTGCGCGCCCGGTTCGGCGAGGAGTCCTTCCGCGAAGTGCGCACCGAGGCGATCGGCCCCCGCGTGGGCGCCGAGCTTCGCCGCAATGCGCTGATCGCGCTGCTGATCTCGTTCGGCGTGTCGCTCATCTACCTCGCCTGGCGCTTCGACTGGCGCCTCGGCGTCGCCGCGATCATCGGCAACATCCACGACATCCTGGCGACCCTGGCGTTCATCAAGTATCTCGACCTCGAGGTGAACCTCTTCCTCGTCGGCGCGATCCTGACGGTCATCGGCTATTCGCTGTCGGACACGGTCGTCGTGTTCGACCGCGTGCGGGAGCTGCTGCGGACCTCCGAGCGGCGGCCGCTGCGCGACACGCTGAACCTCGCCGTGAACGAGACGCTGCCGCGTACGGTCATGACCGGCACGACGGTGCTCGCGTGTCTGCTCGCGCTGATCGTGCTCGGCGGCACCGTGCTGCGCCCCTTCGCGCTCGTGCTGTTCTTCGGCATCGTGGTCGGGACGTTCAGCTCCATCTACGTCGCCGGCCCGGTGCTCCTTGCCATCGAGAATCGCTGGCCGCGGACTACGTCGGCGCCCGGGACGAGGCAGCCGGAGCGGAAGCGCCAGGCCGCGTCGCGCGAGTCGGTCGCCACCCGCTGACCGCCACGCCCGGACCGAGGACGAACCGCCGCCCTGCGCGGCGGTTCGTGTTTCCATGACCGCCTTCATCGACAGCCACTGCCACCTGGCCGATCCGGCCTTCGACGCCGACCGCGATGCTGCCATCGACCGGGCGCGGCTGACGGGCGCGCGGGCACTCGTCTGCATCGGCGAGTCGCTGGCGGCAGCGGTGCGGGCGCGGGAGATCGCTGCCCGGTACCCCGGGTTCGTCCACTACACGGCCGGCGTGCATCCCCACGATGCACACGACTTCCGCGAAGGCCGCGACGTCGCCGCGATCCGCGACGAGCTCGCCCGGGGCGCCGTGGCGATCGGCGAGTGCGGGCTGGACTACCATTACGACCATTCGCCACGCGACGAGCAGCGGGCGGCATTCGCGGCCCAGCTCGACCTCGCCGCGGAGACGCGCCGCCCGGTCGTCGTCCACACGCGTCTCGCGGAGTCGGACACGATGGCGATGATCGCGGATGCGGCGAAGTCCGGCGTGGTGGGCGTCATGCACTGCTTCACGGGCAGCCATGCCCTCGCGCAGCACGCACTCGACGCGGGCTGGTACATCTCCTTCAGCGGCATCGTCACCTTCCGGAAGTGGGACGACGAGGCGCTGCTGCGGATGGTCCCGGACGACCGATTGCTCGTCGAGTCGGACGCGCCGTACCTGGCGCCGGTGCCGCATCGCGGCAAGCGCAACGAGCCGGCGTGGGTCAGCTTCACGGTGGCACGGCTCGCGCAGGCGAGGGGGATCACACCCGCCGAGCTGGGCGCCGCCGCAGCGGACAATGCGACGCGCCTGTTCGGGCTGGCGCCGCTGCCACGCGCCTGAGTAGTATCCGCGTGCCGGCGCGGATGCGCCGGCTCCCGCAGTTCCGCCTCCACCCGATCTCGAATCGGCGTTACAGGAGTGTGCCGTGCCCCTCGAGGCAATCCACACCGACAAGGCCCCCGCCGCGATTGGTCCGTACTCCCAGGCCATCGTCGCCAACGGATTCCTGTTCACCGCCGGGCAGATCCCGCTCGATCCGCAGAGCGGCCAGATCGTCCCGGGCAACGTCGTGGCGCAGACCGAGCGCGTGCTCGCGAACCTCGAGGCCATCCTCACCGCGGCCGGCGCCACGTGGGCCGACGTCGTGAAGACCACGGTCTTCCTGCACGACATGAACGACTTCCCGCTCGTCAACGAGGCGTACGCGAAGGCGTTCGGCAATGCACGCCCCGCGCGCTCCACGGTGCAGGTCTCGGCACTTCCGCGCGGCGTGCTGGTCGAGATCGACGCCATCGCCGTCGTCGGCAAGTAGCATGACGCCGGCTGTCCTCGCAGTCGCAGACGTGCGCACCCGCGGGTCGCGGGCGTGGCTCGCGCTTGCGACTGCGGCGACGCTCGCCGCCGCGCCGGTCGGGGCGGACGCGCAGCAGCGGGACACCGTTCGGGCGGCGCCCGACTCGGCGCGCGCCGCCCCGGGCACGGCACGCCGCGATAGCAGCGTCCTGCGCGAGGCGCTGCGGCCGCCCCTGTCACCTCGCAGGGCGTTCCTCTATTCGCTCGCCGTCCCCGGCTCGGCCCAGGCGATTCTCGGGCGGCCGACGGCGGCCGCGCTGTTCGTGCTCGGGGAAGCGGTGACGGTGACGATGATCCGCGAGACCCGCGCGAACCTGCGTGAGGCGCAGCGCTTCCAGGGGGACAGCATCGTCATCACGACGGTCGACCCGCAGACGGGGCAGCCCCGGGTCATCAAGGGGGCGCCACGGTACCCCGAGGCGCTCGTGCGCGCCCGCAAGGCGCAGGTCGAGGACTGGATCGCCGCGCTCGTGGCGAACCACCTGTTCTCGGGCGCCGATGCATTCGTGGCGGCGCATCTCTGGGATGTGCCGGCGCAGCTCTCCCTTCGCGCCGCGCCGGGCGCCACGACCCTCGCCGCGCGATTCCGCTGGTGAACGGCGGCGACCCGCGGGCCATCGGCGTCTTCGACTCGGGCCTTGGAGGCCTGACCGTCGGCCGCGCCATCATGGACCGCCTGCCCGATGAGAGCCTGATCTATTTCGGCGACACGGCGCGCGTCCCATACGGCCCCAAGAGCCCCGACACCGTCCGCCGGTACAGCCGCGAGATCGGGCAGTTCCTCCTCGGCGAGGGGGTGAAGGCCATCGTCGTGGCCTGCAATACCGCGACGGCCCACGGACTCGCCGCCCTGCGGGCCGAGCTGCCGATTCCCGTACTCGGCGTCATCGAGCCGGGGGCCCGCGCCGCGGTCGCTGCGGCACCGTCCGGTCGCATCGGTGTCGTCGGGACGGCAGGCACCATCAGGTCCGGCGCGTACGAGCGCGCGATTCGCGAGCTGTCGCCGGAGGCGAAGATCGTTTCACAGGCGTGCCCGCTCTTCGTCCCGCTGGTCGAGGAAGGATGGACGACCCACGAAGCCGCACGGATCGTCGCTCGCGAGTACCTGACGCCGCTCCAGGAAGAGGGCGTCGATGCGCTCGTCCTCGGCTGCACGCACTATCCGCATCTCAAGACCGTCATCCGCGAGGCGCTCGGCTCCGGAGTCCGGCTCGTGGACAGCGCCGTGGAGACGGCCGACGAGCTGGCCCGCGTGCTCGACCAGCGCGGGCTGCGGGCCGCGAGTGGGGCGGAGGCGCGGCACCGCTTCATCGCGTCCGACGATCCCCGCCAGTTCCTACGGCTGGGGGCGCGCTTCCTGGGGCACCCGATCGAGAACGTGGAGATCCGCACTCTCGGCTGATCCCTCCCAGCGCCGCAGCGCGATGCGATCGGGATCGATCACCGCGAACGTCCGCTGGTCGTACCACGGCCCCGTGTTGAGGTAGACACCGCCTGCAGGGGCGCGCGTGAGCTCGGCGACGTGGGAATGACCGTACGCGACGAGCTCCAGCCCTGGCGTTGCGGTGAGGGCGTCGAAGGCCACGTGGCGGAGGCCCGCTCCATCGTCGTCGGCGGAACGCGTGCGGCTCGCGTGCGAGCTGCCGTACGCGAGCCCGCTCGCGGCATCCGGCGGCAGCCAGCGGAAGGCCCGCACCGCCCACGGATGCCGGATCACGCTGCGCAGGCGGCGATAGCGCGCATCTTCCACCACACGGAGGCCGTCGCCGTGCTCGATCCGCGCGTTCCAGCCACCCGCCAGCCCCGTGAAGGCGTCGAGGCGGTAGTCCACGCCGACGTCCTCGCGCAGCACGTCGCCGCCCCAGCAGTCGTGATTGCCGGCGAGCATCACGATCGGGATGCCCTGCTCACGCAGGTCGGCGAGCGCCGCGAGGACCCGAAACGCGGGTCGTGGGATCACGCGGCGCCACTCGAACCAGAACTCGAAGAGGTCGCCGTTGATGACGAGCGACCCCGCGCGACCGGAGAGCGAGCGCAGGAATCGCAGCGTCGCGTCCTCCACGTCGCCGGGAGCGAAGCCGAGATGGGCGTCGGAGAAGACGTAACAGGGGGCAGGCAGCACGGCATCAACGTAGCGCGGATCCGCGCACTTTACAAAGCGGCGGCGGGCCGCGAGCTTCGCCCGGGAACCCCAGCCGAGCGTCATGCCGCATACGAGCACCATCGACTTTCGAGTCCGATACGCCGAAACCGATCAGATGGGCGTGGTGTACCATGCGAACTACCTGGTGTGGTGCGAGCTGGGTCGGACGGAGTTCATTCGCACGCTCGGCACGACGTACGCGGAGCTCGAGCGGCAGGGCGTCCTTCTCGCGGTTTCCGACGCGTCGATCCGCTTCCATGCGCCGGCGCGGTACGACGACCTGATCCGGGTGCACACGACGCTCCCGCTCGTGCGATCGCGCATGATTGCATTCGACTACGACATCCGGAACGCGGACACGGGGCAGCGGCTTGTGACGGCGCGCACATCGCTCGTATGCCTCGATCGCAACAGCCGCCCGGTCGCGCTCCCCGCTGAGCTGCGCCGTGCGCTGGACGCGGTGGCGGTTCCGGACGCGCCCACATGATCCCGGAGTGCAATCCGACCATGCGTTTTCGCTCGCTGGCACTCGTCACACTTCTGGCGCTGGGAAGTCTCGGCGCATGCGCACCGCGACTGGCGCCGCTCGAGGGATCGCCGGCCCCGGCTGGACGGCTGCCTGCGGCATCGCTGCCGCCGGGACATCACCAGACCGTCTTCGACTGGACCCTCTCCGACCCGGACCTCACCGTCCGGGGCGAAGGAGTCGCGCGTCTCGCCTCACCCGACAGCGGACGGCTGGATTTCTTCGTCGGCGGCGGAATGGGGAGCGGATGGGCGGTCCTGCTCGGGGACTCCCTCCGCACCCCTGGCGGCGCGTTCGTGGACAGGATCGTTCCGCCGGCACCGTTGCTCTGGGCGGCACTGGGCCGGCTCGCGCTGCCGGCGCTGGCGGATACCGTCCTCCGGGTGGACGGCGACGTGTTGCGGGCGGATCTCGGCAACCCCGTCGCGTGGCGCGTTACCTTCCGCGGTGACTCGCTCGTCCGTGTGGAGCGAGTGGCGGACGGCCGGGTCGTCGAATGGGTCGACCGGGCGGATGCCCGCGTGCGATACCGGCACGAATCGTCACGTCGCGAGCTCCAGCTGACCGTCACGAGATCGCTGCCCTCTCCGAGCTTCGATGCATCCATCTGGCGTCCGTAACCTCCTCTGCTCGGCGCTGTTCCTCGTCCTCGCGGGCTGCAGCTTCCCGTACGGGTTCGCGGGCGGCGGCCTTCCGCCGCACGTGAAGACGATGGCCGTGCTGCCCTTCGAGAACGAGACGCCGTCGGCGGAGCTGCAGCTCGAACTGCACGAGGCGCTCCGGCGAGAGCTTCGCGATCGCCTCGGCGTGCGCGATGCGTCGGAGGATCGGGCGGACGCGATCGTGCGCGGCACCATCCGCGCGTACGACGTCGACGTGCCGGTCGCCTACAGCGCGGACCGCGACCAGTCCGTGACGGCGCGCCGGCGCCTGCAGATCACGCTCGACGTCGCGATCGTCGACCAGACGAACGGCAAGGTGCTGTGGCAGCGGAACGGCCTTCGCGCCGATGCCGATTACGCTGAGCGCTCGGAAGGGGAAGGGCGTCGCAACGCCATCACCAGGATCATCAACGACATCGTCGAGGGAGCGCAATCGCAATGGTGATCGCCCGTCGTGGTGCCGGATCGCTCGGCTGTCTCTTCATGTTGATGGTCGTCGCCGCCGTCGCCTATTTCGGGATTCCCGTGGGCGAGGCGGTCTTCCGCTACTACCGGTTCGAGGATGCGATGCGGCAGTCGGCGCGGTTCGCGGCGATCAACTCCGACGCCGTCATCCGCAACCGGCTCGTGGCGGTCGCCGATTCGCTCGGCCTCCCCGCGGAGGCGAGAGACCTCGACATCCGCCGCATGCCCGGGGATCGGATCGCGATCGGGTCCCAGTACGTGGAGGCGTTCGAACTCCCGGGGACGGTGCGCTTCCACACGTTCACGATTCGCGTCGAGGGACGGTATTGAGCGACGCGGGAGATCCGGCGGCACGGGTCCTCGCCTGGGACGAAGCCGTCGCATGGCGCGCGACCGTGCCGGGACGGCTCGTCTTCACGAACGGCGTGTTCGACCTGCTGCATCCCGGCCACGTCGACGTGCTGCTCGGGGCGCGGCGACAGGGTGACGCGCTGGTCGTGGGCCTGAACAGCGACGCATCGGTCAAGCGACTGAAGGGGCCGGAACGCCCCGTTCGCACCGAGGCGGAGCGCAGTTACGTGCTCGCGGCGCTCGGGATGGTGGATCGTGTGGTGATCTTCGAGCAGGACACGCCACTCGAGCTCATCCTGCGGCTCCGCCCGGACGTGCTCGTGAAGGGTGGCGACTACACCGTCGGTACAATCGTCGGCGCCCCGGAGGTACAATCATGGGGCGGGCGGGTGGCGGTCATTCCGCTGACGCCGGGCCAATCGACGACATCCATCATCCAGCGACTTCGTGGACACTCCTGAACGACGCCCGGCGCCGGTCCGAACCGGCCGCACCCCGAGCGAGATGCGGCCGGTCACGCTCGAGCGCGGCGTCGCACGCCACCCGGAAGGATCCTGTCTCATCAGCTTCGGCGGCACGCGCGTGCTCTGCAGCGCCTCCGTCGAGGAGGGCGTACCGGGGTGGCGGCGCGGCCGCGGAGAAGGGTGGATCACCGCCGAGTATGCGATGCTGCCGCGGGCGACGCGGACCCGCACGTCGCGGGAGCGCTCGCAGCTGGGCGGCCGCACGCAGGAGATCCAGCGCCTCATCGGCCGCAGCGTCCGCGCGATGCTCGATGATTTCCGCTTCGGCGAGTACACGGTGAAGGTCGACTGTGACGTCCTCGAGGCGGATGGCGGCACGCGGACCGCTGCCATCACCGGCGCGTGCATGGCGGTCGTGGACGCGTTCGACTGGATGGTGCGTACCGGGCGCCTGCCGGCGACGCCAGTGCGTCGGCGCGTGGCCGCGGTGAGCGTGGGCGTCGTGGGCGGTGAGCCGCGGGTCGACCTTGACTACGAGGAAGACGTCGTCGCCGACGTGGACATGAACGTCGTGATGAGCAGCGAAGGGCGCTTCGTGGAAGTCCAGGGCACGGGGGAGCGCGGGACGTTCGCGCGCGAGGAGCTCGACGTCCTGCTCGGGCTGGCGGAAGCCGCGGTGCTGCGACTCGATCGCGTCCAGCGGGACGCGTTGGCGCGGTGACCTCGCGGGAGCCGGTGCTGCTGGCGTCACGCAGCACGGGCAAGCTGCGCGAGCTCCTGCCGATGTTCGAGGCCGCCGGTATTCCCGTGGCGGATCTCACGGCGGCCGGCCTGCCGTACGACCCGGCCGAAGAGGCCATCGAAGCGTTCGACTCCTTCGAGGAGAATGCGCTGGCGAAAGCGCGGCATTTCTTCCGTCTCACGGGGCGCCCGACGGTCGCCGACGATTCGGGACTGGAAGTGGCCGTCCTCGGGGGCGCCCCCGGCGTGCGCAGCAAGCGGTGGAGCGGGCGCGACGACCTCGAGGGAGCGGCACTCGACGCCGCGAACAATCGCCGCCTGCTCGAGCAGCTCCAGGGCGTCACGGACCGTCGCGCCCGGTATGTTTGCATCGCTGCGTACGTCGATGCCCGGGGCGAGTTGTTCGCCAGGGGGGAAGTGGAGGGGCGGCTGCTCGAGGCGCCGGCCGGGGCCGGTGGATTCGGGTACGATCCGTACTTCGTGCCGGCGGCGGGGGATGGGCGGACGTTCGCCGAGCTGAGCCGGGAGGAGAAGGAGCAGCTTTCGCATCGCGGGCGCGCGTTCGCGGCGCTGCTGGATGATCTCGGGGGTTCTCGTTAGGTATTGACCTGTCAGGGGTTATCGCTGTATTATGGGTGGCTCGGACTCGGGGCGTAGCGTAGCCTGGTATCGCGCCTGCTTTGGGAGCAGGAGGTCCCCGGTTCAAATCCGGGCGCCCCGACCTCGCGGAGTGCCGGGTGATGGTTCGGCAGGCCGCAGCGCAGGAAACGAAGCGCCAGTAGCTCAGGTGGATAGAGCAACAGCCTTCTAAGCTGTGGGTCGGGGGTTCGAATCCCTCCTGGCGCGCCAGACGAGGTCAGCTGTTGAAGGTGCGGGTTTGCGGGCCGTTAGCTCAACTGGCAGAGCAAGCGACTCTTAATCGCTAGGTTGTAGGTTCGATTCCTACACGGCCCATTTCGCGGCGTCCGCCAGGGCGCCGAACGGGGACCCGGAGACGGGTCCCCGTTTTATGGAGGGGTGGCGGATCTCGATCGGGAACCCTGCGGGATTTCCGGAGTAGAGACCAGCCCGCGCGGAAGTTGCAGTCGTGGATGGATGGCGCGGGTGTCGGCCCGGTCGGCGGTCGAGTTAAGCCGAAGGGGTTGCGAATACGATGAGCTTGGTTATCTTTAGGTGCTGGCCCTGATGTGGGACTGACGGGCTGGGGGTTCGGAAGGCGGGCGCGGCGGTTCGAGAAAGTGGTCGGCGCGGCCTTGACGAACTGGTGAAAACTTGGTAAGATTAAAGGCTGTCACTGATTACGTGACGCCAAGCTATTTGACAATCGAATTGGGAAGATGGATGTGCGAGGCGAACTCGCTGATCCACTGGGGCTCGGAGCTCTGGTGGGGAGAGTTTTTAATCCGATCTATCAAGTGATTCCGGATGTGACGATCAGATGTCACATCTGATGGTCGCGTTCGGGAGAGTCTTCATCGAACAATCCATTGGAGAGTTTGATCCTGGCTCAGGACGAACGCTGGCGGCGTGCTTAACACATGCAAGTCGAGGGCGGGGCGCAGCGATGTGTCCCGACCGGCGAACGGGTGCGTAACACGTGAGCAACCTGCCACGGAGTGGGGGATAGCCGGCCCAACGGCCGGGTAATACCGCATACGATCCTTCGGGGGAGTCCCCGGGGGAGGAAAGATTTATCGCTCTGTGAGGGGCTCGCG
>DASTYL010000129.1:0-6280 GCA_035764975.1 Gemmatimonadaceae bacterium
CCGGGTAGGTGCTCCACCCGCGCGATGCGATGAACCGTGCCCGCACCTTCCGCAGCTCCGGCCAGGGCAGGTTGGGGACCGGCCCGTCGTGCAGGACGTCCCGCCACGGCACGATCGCCCCCGTGACACCGCCCGCCCGCAGGGCGGACATCGCGCTGTCGCCGTTCGTGATGTGGAGCGTCGCGTCCATGGTCACTCCCGGCCTCGCAAGGCCGACTGCATGCGCCTGCTGCTTACTGCGTCGGCGGACCCGTGCGCGGAGCGGGTGGAAGCATTTCCAGCCGCGCCTTGAGCGCCTGGAAATCATCGCTGTCCGACGCCAGGCCATCGAGCTGCTGCGACGGAATCGACTCGATGAGCGCGCGGGTCCGCGCCACCCGCTCTTCCTCGAGCGGGTGAGAAGAGAACCAGTCGTCGAGGACGGTCGGCTGCTGCTGCCGCTCGCGGAGGAGCGTCCCGAAGAAGGAGGGGATGCCCTCGGGCGAGATGCCCGAAGCGATCACGGCGTACACGCCGGCGCTGTCGGCCTCCGCCTCGTCGGCGCGGCTGTGGCGCGCGAACCAGGCGCTCCCTGCCACGTTGATCGCCACCTGCGCGATGCCGCCGTCGCAGAGGCTCGTGAGGACGCACACCGCCGTCACCACGCCGGACGTCCGGTTGCGGCTCTCGATCTGCTCCGCGCTGTGCCGCAGTACGACGTGGCCGATCTCGTGGCCGAGCACGCCGGCCAGCTCGTCCATCCGCTGTGCGCGCTCGATGAGCCCCCGGTTGATGTAGATGAACCCACCGGGTACCGCGAACGCGTTGACGTCGCTCGAGTTCACGACGCGGAACTGCCAGGGCAGGTCCGGCCGGCTCGACCGCGACGCGATGTCCTTCCCAAGATCCTCGACGTAGCGCGTGATCGCCGGATCCGTGATGAGCGGAACCTGTTCCTCGATCTGCGCGGACGTCTCCTGCCCGAGCTGGACTTCCTCGTCCTCACTCACCGAGCAGGCAGCGGATGCCAGCGCGAGCAGCGCCAGCGCGGACCATCTCATCGTGCGGAGTGTCATGTGGTATAAGTTGCACGCATGTCCCGATCCCGTCACGCCCCCGTCCCCGAAGCGGCGCCTCCCTACGAGGTGCGCGAGTCCGGCGTCCACGGGCGCGGTGTCTTTGCGACGATCAGGATCCCCGCCGGGACACGTCTCATCGAATATGCCGGTGAGCGTATTACCCCGGAGGAGGCCGATCGGCGCGATCCGGACGGCACCCCGGGGCCGCACCACACCTTCCTCTTCGCGATCGACGACGACGTCGTGATCGATGCCGGGGTCGGGGGGAACGACGCCCGGTGGATCAACCATTCGTGCGATCCCAACTGCGACGCCGTGGTGGAGGACGGCCGTATCTGGATCGAGACGATGCGCGACATCGAGCCGGGCGAGGAGCTCGCGTACGACTATGCGTACGAGCTGAAGGAGCGGCACACGCCCGCGGCCAAGCGACGGTATCCCTGCCACTGCGGCGCGGCGGGCTGCCGGGGGACGATCCTGGTAAGGAAGCGCGGGCGGTAGTCCGGGGCCCCGGAATTGCCCGCTGTTGTCGAAGACAACAGCCACGGAGCAGCAATGCCAGACAGACGTCCCGATGCCGAGCGCGATCGCGAGCGGCATCGCACCGACGAGACGCACGACGAGCATGAGCCGGGTCGCCGCGTCGTCGACCTGGACATGGGCGGCTCGGCATCGCACCGGCGCGCGAGCTTCTCCGACCCCATCGCACCGGGCGACCCGGACGGCGTACTCGGGGGACAGCAGCCGCTACCGGAGGAACGCGAGTAGCTTTCGCGCATGTCCGCGGCTCCGCGTTGCGTCAACATCACGAACGAGGGGGAGCGCCGTCGCCGCCTGAGCGGCTGGGCGGCGCTGCTCGCAGGTGCCATCGTCTTGGGCGGCCTGATGTACAGGGGCGCGCCCTCCATGGCCTACTTCGCCGTCTTCCCGTTCGCCTTCGGCGCTGCCTTCGCGCTGCTGGAGGCGCGCCAGAAGACGTGCGTCATCCTCGGCTTCAAGGGAGCCGCCGAGGTCGAGGGAGGCGGGCTGCGGCGCGTGGACGAGCCGGAACGCACCGAGGCCCGGCGGGAGGCGAAACGGATCCTCTGGCGAAGCCTCGCGATCTCCCTCGCCGTGACGCTGGCCCTCGTGATTGCAAGCGGCCTGAGCTTCTCGGCGGAGTAGCGCCGAGCGACAGGGCGCTGACGCGGATTCGACTAACTCGAACGGCCCCTCGCAAATGCGAGGGGCCGTTTTCGTTTGGCACGCGAATCCGCTCCCGATAAACAAATGTCGGTCAGCCTGTCCTGAACGGCTGCCGTCGCGTCGTGCTGTTCAGAAACTGTATCTGGCGGGAGTACGACGTCCCCGGTATCTGTGTCCCCGCTCGTTGGTGATGGGCGTCACATATCCCGCACCTGGCGAGCTCCTGCGCCCCACGCACGCACCCGCCCTCCAGGAACTCGACCTTCCGCCGATCCTCGGCTTCCTCCCCCGTCGGCTGCGCTTCCCCCGCCGCCGATCGTACCCGCCCAATCTGGAGCTCTACCACATGCGGCATCGTCTCACCGCGCTCTCGTCCGCTGCATTCGTCGCCCTCGGCGCCTGTGGCGACACCGTTACGTCGCCAGCAGCCTCCGCCGATTGGGGCTCGACAGCAGCGTTCTCCGTCGCGTCGGCCGTGGGAACGGATTACATCGTGATCGGTCGCGGGGGCCAGCTTCCCGCCGATCTCGCCGAACGGGTCTCGGCGCTTGGGGGCACGGTAGAGCATGTCACCCCGCAGCTGGGTATGGCGCTCGTACGCACCAGCGACCCCGCCGCCCTGAGTGCGATCTCGGCCATCAGTGGGGTCAGTGCTGTCGCGCCCGACTTCGCGGCGGTTGCCATCCGACCGATGGCAGAGGTCCCGATGGACGACCTGCAATTCGGCGACGCGGTCGGCAACCCGCCGAACAGCGGCGACAACGACTTCTTTTTCGATCTCCAGTGGGGACACACCGCCGTGCAGGCCCCTTCGGCGTGGAACCTCGGCTACCGCGGTGCGGGTGTGCGCGTCGCCGTCCTTGATGACGGCATCAATCCCAACCATCCGGATCTGAGCACCAAGGTCAATCGCACGCTCAGCAAGTCCTTCGTTCCGGGTGAGTTGTACAACACCCCGCCGGACAAGCACGGTACGCACACCTCCGGGACGATCGGTGCGGCCGACAACGGCACTGGCGTGATCGGCATCGCGCCCGATGCGGAGATCGTCATGGTCAAGGTCCTTTCTGCCCTGACCGGCAGTGGATCGAGCTACAACACGATGGCCGCCCTGGTCTACGCCGGCGACATCGGTGCGAAGGTCATCAACATGAGCCTAGGCATCAGTGTACCATTTCCGCGGGATGGCTGGGTGACGGACACCAGGGGCACTTCCGATCCCGAGGATGACGTCCAGGTCCACTTCCCCGCGGCCGCATATGCCGGATTCGTCAATCTCTACCAGGACGCGGTGAACTATGCGCGTGACAAGGGCGCAGTCGTCATCGCCTCGGCCGGGAACGAGAGCATCGACATGCAGTATCTCGGCGCGGCGATCAAGCTGCCCGCGGAGCTCCCCGGCGTCGTCTCCGTGTCTGCGCTCGGGCCAATCGGGTGGGCGACCAACTCGTCGACCAGCCTCGACGTGCTGGCATCGTATTCGAACTTCGGGAAGAGCGGCATCGACCTCGCCGCTC
This sequence comes from Gemmatimonadaceae bacterium, assembly GCA_035764975.1. Classification (GTDB taxonomy): domain Bacteria; phylum Gemmatimonadota; class Gemmatimonadetes; order Gemmatimonadales; family Gemmatimonadaceae; genus JACDHQ01. Next base: position 3,761 of record DASTYL010000129.1, read on the forward strand.
CGGGCGGCAACTACGATCTGCCCGACAGGACCGCCGTGTGCAGCAAGAGCTACTTCAGCGCGGGCGTGCTACGGAAGGTCACGAGTCGGTGTTATGCCTTCGATGGCGTGATCAGCACCACCGTCGGCGGCTGGGGCTGGAAGTTCGGGACGAGCATGGCAGCGCCGCACGTCTCCGGCGTGGCTGCGCTGATCGCCGGCAAGTACGGCTCGATGGCGACTCCCGCCCTCGTCGAGGCCGCATTGCGCCGGGGTGCGGACGACCTGGGCAAGCCGGGCCAGGATGAAGCGTACGGCCACGGCCGCGTCAATGCGCTTCGTTCGCTGACGCAGTAGGGAGGGCGCATCGGGGCTCCGGTTCGAGATCGCCCGGCTGCTGTTCGCAGCCGGGCGATCTTGTCAGGGCCCCGACGACCGCACCGTCACGCTGGCGCTGGCCGACGCGGTGCGGTCGACCGAGGAGGTCACCGTGACCGTCGCCACACCGGTGCCGACGGCCGTCACGAGTCCCTCGCTGGTCACCGTGGCCACCCCGGTCTGATTCGACGACCAGTTGTACGGGCCGATCGCGCGCGAGCTGTTCAGCGTGAGCTGCGCCGATTGCCCGGTGTTCAACGTCACGCTCGACGGCGTGATGTTGAACGTCGCCGTCCCGGTGCCGCCTGTCCCGCCGATGCTGGTGATGAGCGGGTTGCTGCGGGTGTCGCAACCCGCGGCCATCACCAACGCGGCGACGGCCGTCAGGAGAAGGGGTCTGGTACGCATGGCCGCCGACTGGAGCACGTTGCGTGCACGAGCGCAGGTTCCGGAAGAGCCCGCATGGCGGCCCCCCATCGTCCGCCCATAGATTGCATGCGGATATGCACTCGAGGGCCCAGAGATGAGCGACCACGACAGCGAGCCGGAACCCAACGTCGACGAAGTCGAGGCGCGCCTGCGCGACCTGCGGCGTCACAAGAAAGTCCGCTGGACGATGTCCCGCGAGACGGCCGAGATGGCGATTGCGGCGCTGTCCATGGCGCGGGACGCCGCGCCCGAGCACCGGCGCTCCGGCAAGTCCCGGCGGCGGAAGCGCGGGAAGCGGCTGCTCTGAACGCGGCACGCGCCGGGCGCGAACCCGGCGTCAGTCCAGCTTCGCCCGCCCCTCGAGAAACCCCAGCACGGCCCCGAGGACCGGCACGACGACCAGCAGGGCGATCAGCGCCGCTTGCTGATATCGCTCGGCGAATCGCGCCGGCACCAGGCCCAGCTCACGCGCGATGACCAGCACGGCGAGCACCGCGAGCCCGCCGAAGAAGCCGAGCAGCAGCCCCATGCCGGCGCTCCAGGCGAGCATCGCGACGCGTGTCATGCGCGGCGGATCCGGGCCCGCCGGTCAGCGGAGGATCTGCTTGGCGATCGTCTGGAGCTGCATGTTGGACGTCCCCTCGTAGATCGTCCCGATCTTGGCGTCGCGGTAGAACTTCTCCGCCGGGTAGTCCTTGGTGTAGCCGTAGCCGCCGAACAGCTCCAGGCAGATCGACGTCGTGCGCTCCGCGACCTGCGACGAGAAGAGCTTCGCCATCGCGCCGATGGTCACGATGTCCTCGCCCGCGTCCTTCATGCGCGCCGCGTTGTAGACCATCAGCCGCGCCGCTTCGGTCTCCGTCGCCGCCTGCGCGAGCTGGAACTGGATCCCCTGGAAGTCGGCGAGCGGCTTGCCGAACTGCTTCCGCTCCTTGATGTACGCCGTGGCGGCGGCGATCGCCCCCTGCGCCACGCCGATCATCTGCGCGCCGATGCCGACCCGGCCGCCGTTCAGCGTGTCGATGGCGATCTTGTAGCCCTGGCCCACCGGGCCGAGCACGTTCTCCTCGGGCACCTCGACGCCGTCGAGGATGAGCTCCGTCGTGCTCGAGGCGCGGATGCCGAGCTTGTCCTCCTTCTTCCCGACGCTGAAGCCGGGGAAGCCGCGCTCCACGATGAAGCCCGTGATGCCCTTGTAGCCCGCCGCCGGATTCGCGTTGGCGAAGATCACGAAGATCTCCGCTTCCGCGCCGTTGGTGATCCACATCTTCCGGCCGTCGAGGATCCACTTGCCGTCCCGCTGCTCCGCGCGGGTCGCCAGGGCGAAGGCATCCGAGCCCGATCCCCCCTCGCTGAGCGCGTAGGCGCCGATCTTCGTCGCCGAGGCGCCGGTGAGCTGGGGCAGGTACTTCGCCTTCTGCGCCTCGCTGCCGTACGTCATGATCGGGTAGATGGCGAGTGTGTTCTGCACGTCCACCTGGATCGCCGCCGCGGGATCCACCTTGGAGATCTCCTCGACCGCGAGCGTCACCATCATCAGCGATCCGGCCGCGCCGCCGTGCTCCTCCGCGACCTCGATCCCCATGAGGCCCATCTCGAAGTACTGCTTCACGAGGGCGGGGTCGATCTTGCCGGCGCGCTCCATCGCCTGCACGCGCGGCTTCACTTCATCGGCGGCGAAGGCGGCGACGGCATCGCGGAACGCGGTCTCGTCGTCGGAGAGGACAGTGAGCGG
>DASTYL010000130.1:0-2331 GCA_035764975.1 Gemmatimonadaceae bacterium
GCTGGGTAACCGGTCCGCCGTCGTCATCCCCGCCGCCGCGGTCACCCGCGAGGGCGATCTCACCGGCGTGACCGTGCGGACCGCCGAAGGCGACGAGATCCGCTGGATCCGGCTCGGCGCCGACCGCGGCGCCTTCGTGGAAGTCACCGGTGGCCTGCGCAGTGGTGACCGGATCGTCGTCCCGGCCGCCACCGAAACCGTCGCCGCGATCGCCACCGGGAGGGAGTGAACATGGCATCGATGGGTATTTCCGGGCGCGTCGCGCGGGGGTTCCTGCGCAGCAAGCTCACCCCGCTCGTCACCGTCGCGTCGCTCGTCGTCGGCCTGCTCGGCCTGATGGCAACACCGCGGGAGGAGGAGCCGCAGATCTCGGTGCCGATGATCGACGTCATCGCCGCAATGCCCGGGGCATCCCCGCGCGAGGCGGAGAACCTGCTCGCGCGCGGCATCGAGCAGCGCATGCTCGAGATTCCCGGCGTCGACCACGTCTATTCGATGAGCGGCGACGGCTACGCGATGGTCACCGTGCGGTTCAAGGTCGGCGAGGATCAGGAGCGCAGCGTGACGAAGGTGCAGGCGAAGCTCGCCGGGGCGATGGACAAGGCGCCGGCGGGAGCTTTGCCACCGATCGTCAAGCCGCACTCCATCGACGACGTGCCGGTGCTCACGCTGACGCTGCACTCCCGGACCTACGACGCGAACCAGCTTCGCCAGCTCGCCGTGCACCTCGAGGACGAGATCCGGACGGTGCCCGACGTCGCCGAGACGTTCGTGGTCGGCGGGCAGCCCCGGCAGATTCGCGTGACGCTCGATGCCGCGCGGCTCGCCGCGAGCGGCGTCACCCCGGGTGAGGTGGCGATGGCGCTCAAGGGGGCCAACTCCCGGCTGCAGGCCGGCGAGCTCGCCGCCGCCGATACGGTCTATCGCATCGACGTCGGCGCGCCCCTTACCAACGCGGCGGAGGTAGGGAGCGTCGTCGTGGCGGCGCGGGGCGGCGCCCCGGTCTACGTCCGCAACGTCGCCGACGTCCGCGAGGAGTTCGGGGAGACGGTGAGCTACGTCTCGCACCAGGGCAAGACCGGTGCGCCGGAGCGCGCCGTGACGATCGCGGTCGCCAAGCGGAAGGGGGCCAACGCGACGCACGTCACCCACGCCGCGATGGAGCGCGTGAATGCGGCGAAGGGTCGCCTGCTCCCCAGCGACGTATCGCTGGCCGTGACGCGCGACTATGGCGAGACGGCCGGCGAGAAGGCGCAGGAGCTCATCCTGCACCTGCTGATCGCGACGCTCTCCGTGACCGCGCTGATCTGGATGTTCCTGGGGTGGCGCGAGGCGGTCGTGGTGCTGGTGGCGGTCCCCGTCACGCTCGCGCTCACGCTGTTCGTGTACTACGCGCTCGGCTACACGCTCAACCGCATCACGCTGTTCGCGCTGATCTTCTCCATCGGCATCCTCGTGGACGACGCAATTGTCGTCGTGGAGAACATCTATCGCCACCTCAGGATGGGCGACCGCACACCGGAGGTGGCGGCAGTCGAGGCGGTGGACGAGGTCGGCAATCCAACGATCCTCGCGACCTTCACGGTCATCGCCGCCATCCTGCCGATGGCGTTCGTCAGTGGCATGATGGGACCGTACATGCGCCCGATTCCGGTCGGCGCCAGCGTGGCGATGCTCGCGTCGCTCGCCGTCGCGTTCATCGTGACGCCGTATCTCGCGTACCGCCTGCTGAAGGGGCACGTGAAGCCAGCACCCGCCGCGGGCGAGGCGCATCACCAGGGCCACGAGGCGGAGGAGACGGGACGCATCGGCCGCCTCTATACGCGCCTGATGACGCCCCTCATGGACCAGCCGCGCCGGCGCCTCGCGTTCTACGGCGGCGTGGCCGGACTGCTCTTCGTGAGCGTCGGCCTGCTGCTGGTGAAGGCGGTGCAGGTGAAGATGCTGCCCTTCGACAACAAGAGCGAGTTCCAGGTGGTGCTGGACCTGCCGGAAGGCACGACGCTCGAGACCACGAACACACTCGGCCAGGATGTGGCGGGGTATCTGCGGCGATTCCCCGAGGTGCAGAGCACCGAGGTGTACGCCGGCACGGCCGCACCCTTCAACTTCAACGGCCTGGTGCGCCACTACTTCATGCGTGAAGGCGCCAACGTCGCCGACGTGCAGGTGAACCTGCTGCCGAAGCACGATCGCGACCGGCAGAGCCACGACATCGCCGTCGCCGTCCGCCCCGGGATCGACTCGATCGCCCGCCGCTACGGCGCATCGGCGAAGGTCGCCGAGATTCCGCCGGGGCCGCCGGTGCTCTCGACGCTCGTCGCCGAGGTG
>DASTYL010000131.1:0-23602 GCA_035764975.1 Gemmatimonadaceae bacterium
TGGATCACCTGCTTGCCCGGTGCCTCGAGCCACGTGATGAGGCAGGCAAGCTGCGGGAGCGACGGCGGGGCGATGCCGGCGGCGATCTGGTGACGGTCAAAGGGCGCGGCAGCGGGATATTGCACGTGGGGGGGGGCCCCCGCGGCTGCGTCACCCGCTCTCTCCCCTCCCTCGCCCCGCTCCCAGAAGTGCGACCACCGATACCCCGTCGCTTCGAGCTCGCTCTCCTGGACCGCGAGCCGCGACGCATCCACCGACCGGCCGTCGATGCGCGGCGGCGTGCCCGTCTTGAACCGGGCAACCTCCAGCCCCGCACGTTCGAGCTGCTCGGCGAGATGCGTGACCGAGGACTCCCCGGCTCGCCCGCCCGCCAGCGCGGTGTCCGTCCCGATGTGGATGCGTCCGCGCAGGAACGTGCCCGTCGTGATCACGACGGCACCGGCACCGAAGCGCCGCCCCTCGAGGGTTTCCACCCCGACGGCGCGCCTGCCTTCCTCGGCGAGAATGAGCCGGGCTACCGTCCCCTGGATTGTCTGCAGGTTCGGGTGTGCTTCGAGCAGCACCCGCACCGCACGCCGATACAGCCCGCGGTCGCACTGCGCGCGCGGCGCCCACACCGCCGGTCCCTTCCCCCGGTTGAGCATCCGGAACTGCAGCGTCGCCAGGTCCGTGGCGCGACCCATGATGCCGCCCAGGGCATCGACTTCGCGCACCACCGTGCCCTTGGCCACGCCGCCGATGGCGGGATTGCACGACATCTGGCCGATCGTCTCGAGCGCGCTCGTCACGATCGCGACGCGCGCACCGCTGCGGGCGGCAGCGACGGCGGCTTCGGTACCCGCGTGCCCCGCCCCCACGACCAGGACGTCGAATTCTGCTTCCATCCGCGCTGATGCCATACTTCTTATGATATGCGGTGCTGCATTCGCGTTTGCCTGCCCGCTCGTTCACGGATCACGGATCACGCCTCACGGCTTCCTGCCATGCCTCTGAAGATCTCTGCCGGAGCACCGACGCTCCTCATTCGCCGCGCCGCGCTCGAGCGGGCCGGGCTCTCCCGGGCACAGCTCGATGAGCGGCTCAACCTCACTGCTGACGAGTTCCGGCTCGAGCGCGACCTGATCGTCGTCGGCCCCATTCACGGCGAGGACATCGCCTCCCTCGTCGCGGAGCTCGAGGAGGCGGGCCTCGCCTACTTCGACGACTTCTTCGAGCTCACCGGCAACTGGCCCGAATGGATGACGGTGTTCGCGGGCGGCTGACCGCTCCGCTTCAACAGGCCGTCCCAGTTGCACCGTGGGCACCAGCTCGGACGGAAACGGCGGCCGAGGGGCCGCCACAGCCGCGACTCCACGTGCAAGGTCTCTGCGTCGCAGATCGGACACCGCACGCCTTCGGGGAGCAGGTAGAAGAAGAAGACGGTGGCCGCGACGAAGCGCAGCACGAAGAAGCCGACAAAGACGATTGTGAAGACGACGGCTTCCACCATGCCTGCCTCAGATGCGCTTCTCGACCTCGGCCCAGGGCTCCACGTGCGCCACGCCCGCCTCGTCGATGCGCTCGATGACGACTTCGCTTCCCACCCCGGCGGCAGCGCCGTCGAGCCCCACCGCAGGGGCCGAGCGTCGCTCTCCATCTACATCGTAGACAATTTCACCCGCGTTGGTTCCGTCGATCGGCGCCGTGACGGTCCCGACGTGGCCCTGCAGCACGTAGCGCGGGTCGTCGGGGTCGTGCTCCGGGACGAACGCGACCGCCTTGCGGACCGTCCGCACGGCCACTGCGACGGCGACGAGCCCCAGCACGGCGGCCAGCAGCGTACCCGCGAAGGGGTCGAGCCGCCCGGGACGCGAGGCCAGGTAGCCCGTCACGCCGAAGACGACGGCGAACGCCGAGGCGACCGGCTCCCACATGCGGACCGGGGCCGGAGACGGCACGGGTTCGCCGAAGCGGTGTGTGCCGCGCTCGACGCCGAAGAGCATCGCCCGAACGGCGAGCAGGAGGCCAGCGGTGAAGGCCACGAGGAACAGAACGGTCATGCGCCCGAGGGTCTGCGGATGAAGGTGATGGCCTGGTCAAGCTAGCGGGCTGCGACGCCCGTGGCGCGCATGACGGTGATCATCGAATGACCACATCGAACCGCAGCGCGCTGGATGCAGGGTAGCTGAAATGCCACCACTCCTGGTCGTAGTTCGTGAACCCTTCTGATTCCATCAACTGCACGAGCAGCGCGCGGTTCCGCGCGGCCTCGCCCGTCGCGTTCGCGGTGTGTGCAGCTTCGGAGAAGGTGTCGTAGGGCGTGCCCATCGCAAGCTCGTCGCCGCCGGGGTTCCGGATCAGCGTGAGGTCGATCGCAAGCCCCAGGTTGTGGCGACTTCGCGCCGCGATGTACCCGTCGCGAATGAGGTCCTGCCGGCCCACGCGCTCCGTCCACTCCACCATTGCGCGGGTGGCGCGAACCGGCCGGTACCCATCGAACACCTTGAGGGAGTAGCCTTGCGCGAGCGCACGGCGCTGCACGCGGCCGAGGGCCTCGGCGGCTTCTCGCAGCAGCAGCGCCCTGTTGGCCTCGTACCCCGGGAGGGGCGCACCGGTGAAATTGTTCGGCGTCGCATAGCGGGCCTCGACGCGGATCGTGGAGTCCACGTGCTGGACGTCCACGAGCATCGTCGATGCGACACTGTCCCCCACGATATCGGCTTCGCGGACCGGCGCGCCGGCGGGCGACGCAGTCGGTGGCGTCGCGCGCGGCGCGGACGAGCAGGCGAGGGCCATCGCCCACACCGCCACGGCCGCGACACCGCGTCCCACGCCGACGAGGCGGGCCGCCATGATCCGCTCGGTCCACCTCATCACTGGTCCTCCGGTCCGGACCGCGCGGCCTTGCCCGCCGCCGTCTCCAGGAAGTTCACCATCCGCCACTCTCCGTAATTGATCGCCCGCCAGGGGCGCCAGCCGCTCACGAAACCAACGTGCCCTCCTTGCTTCACGAATTCCACCTCGATGTCGGGGACGTCCTGCGCGATCTCGCGCACCTCCGCGAGCACCTCCGGCGGCAGGAAGGGGTCATCTTCCGCGCTCAGCAGCAGCGTCGGGACGCGGATGCCGTGCAGGAAGCCGATGGAGCTCGACCGCGCGTAGTAGTCGGCCGCATTCGCAAATCCGTGCACGGGGGCGGTCACGACGTCGTCGAAGTCCCAGAGCGTCCTCACCCGGTCGAGGACGGCCGGGTCCTCCAGCAGGTCGGGGTAGCGGGCGATCTTCGCCCGCGCCTTGGCCGTGAGCGTCTTCAGGAAGTGGCGCTCGTAAACCCTGGAAAACCCCCGCTGGATGTGCCGGCAGCCGCGAGCCAGGTCGAACGGAACCGACATGGCGGCCGCCGCGCGGATCTGCCGCGGCACCTCCGCCCCGCGCTCCCCGAGGTACTTGAGCAGGACATTGCCGCCCAGGGACACTCCCGCCAGGACGATGGACCGCGACGGCGATTCCGCGATGATGCGGTCCAGCGCGAAGGCCAGGTCGCTCGTCTCGCCCGAGTGGTAGAAGCGCCGGGCGTTGTTCGCCGTCCCGCCGCAGCCTCGAAAGAGGATGAGGTCCGCACTCCAGCCGCGGGCGGCCGCCTCGTCGAAGACGTTGTGCACGTAGTGCGAATGCAGCCCGCCCTCGAGGCCGTGCAGCAACAGGAGGTGGGTCGTTCCCGCCCCCGGCGGCGCATCCATTCGCCGCAGCTCGAGCACGTCATCGTCGGGAGTGGCCCAGCGCTCCACCCGCAAGTCCCGCTGCGGCCGCCGGCGACGCAGCGGTCGCGTGAGGCGCCCATACAGCGTGCGCAGGTGGCGGCCCGGTACCCACCACGCCGGGGCATAGGTATGTTGGCGAGGCATCGAATTGAAGATACGGAGCGTTCGTGGAAGTCCAGATCTTCGGCGTGAAGAAGAGCGCCGACACCAGAAAGGCCCTCCGATTCTTTGCGGAGCGGCGCATCAAGACGCACTTCGTGGACTTCGATGAACGCACGGTCGCCCTCGGCGAGCTGAAGCGGTTCGTCCAGAAGTTCGGGCTCGACGCCCTCCTCGATCGCGACGGGAAGGTGTACGCCGAGGCGGGGCTGCGGTACGCGAGCTACACCGAGCAGCGCATGTTCGAGAAGGTGATGGACGAGCCGCGGCTCCTCCGCATGCCGCTCGTCCGTCAGATCGCCGGCAGCGGACTCACTGTTGGCCTCGCCGAGAGCGAGTGGAAGGATTGGATCGCGAAGTGACGCTGATTGCCGTGAGCCAGGTTGCCGTCGAATTCGGCGCCACGAGGATCTTCGAGGACATCACCTTCACGGTCGGCTCTGGCGATCGCTGGGGAATCGTCGGTCGCAACGGGACCGGGAAGACGACGCTGTTCTCGCTCATCACCGGAGAGCGCCGTCCCACCCGTGGCCAGGTGTCGCGACAGCCGAACGTGCGTGTCTCGTTGCTGGAGCAGCACCGCGAGTTCCACGGAGCCACGACGCTCTGGGAGGTTGCCGCCGGCCCGTTCGCCGAGCTCATGCGCCTCGAGGCGTCGCTCGCCGAACAGGCCGTCGCCCTCGCCGAAGACTCGAGCGAGGCCGCGATGGATCGGTACGCGCGCGACCTCGAGCGGTTCGAGCGGGAGGGCGGGTACACCTACGCCCCCCGCGTCGACGCCGTCCTCCACGGCCTCGGCTTCGACCCCGAGCAGGCCCGCACCCGGAAGGTGCAGGAGCTCTCCGGCGGCGAGCGCGGGCGGCTGGGTCTCGTGCGCCAGCTCGTCAGCCCCGCGGACATCCTCCTGCTCGACGAGCCGACGAACCATCTCGATCTCGAGACCAGCGCCTGGCTCGAGCAGTACCTCCGGACGGCGTCGCAGACCTTCCTCATCATCAGCCATGATCGCGCCTTTCTGGCGGCAGTAACCGATCACATGCTGCATTTTGAGGGGGGAACTGCATCCGCCTACACCGGGGGGTACGAAGCCTTCGTGCAGCAGCGCGAGGAGCGCCGGCTCACCCAGCTGCGCCAGTTCGACAAGCAGCAGAAGGTCATCGCCGCGGAGAAGGACTACATCGCCAGGAACATCGCCGGGCAGAACAGCGCCCAGGCGAAGGGGCGCCGCAAGCGGCTGGAGCGGATGCCCCGCCTGTCCGCGCCCATCGGCGAGGATGGCGTGATGGCCCTCCGCTTCGAGTCCGGCGGCCGCGGCGGTGATCAGGTCGTCGTGACCGAGAAGCTCCGGGTCGGCGTCGGCGACCGGGTGCTGCTCGAGGAGTTCTCCAACCGCGTGATCCGCGGGGACCGCATCGGGTTGATCGGGCCGAACGGGGCGGGCAAGTCCACCCTGCTCAAGACGATCGTCGGTGAGCGCGAACCGCAGGCCGGCGTCGCCCGGGTCGGCGGCGGCATCAGCGTGGCCTACTACCGGCAGGACCTCGCCCAGGTCCCGCTCGACAAGACGCTGTACGACATCATCCAGGACCTCCGCCCGGCCTGGGAGCGGCGGCTGATCCAGGGGCACCTCGGCCGGTTCGGATTCTCGGGTGACGAGGCGCAGCGGAGGCCGGAGACGCTGTCCGGAGGCGAACGGGCGCGCGTCGCGCTCGCGATGCTGGTGCTGTCACAGCCGAACCTCCTCGTGCTCGACGAGCCGACCAACCACCTCGACGTCGAATCGATCGAGGCGCTGGAGGATGCGATCGAGAACTACGAGGGGACGATCGTGCTCGTGAGCCACGACCGCGCCCTGCTCCGCTCCGTCGTGGACCGCGTCTGGGTGCTCGACCACGCCCGCATCACCGACTACGACGGCAGCTTCACCGAGTGGGAGGACGTGAGCAAGGAGCGCGCGCATGCCGCCTCGGTCCGCGCCGCCGAAGAGGAGTCGCTTCGTCGCGTCAAGGAGAAGCAGAAGATGACGCGAAAGGACACGGCACCCTCGGGCGACCGCGATACCCGGAACGAGCTTCGCAAGTTGACGCGCGAGATCGAGTCCCTCGAGGCGGCGATCGCCCAGCACGAGGCCGCGGTCGGCCGCCTCACCGCCACGCTCGAGGATCCCTCGCTCTACACGAGGCCCGGCGGGGTCGCGGAATCGGTCACCATCGGAAAGTCGCTCGAGGAAGCCCGGGCGAAGCTGGACGACGCGATGGCGAGGTGGACGGAGGCGGTGGAGCGGAAAGAGAAGATCACCTGAGAGCTGCGGGAACGGATGCGGGATACCGGATGCGGGATGAGGGAAACGGCCTGGCGCTCCCGTATTCCGCATCCCGTATCCCGCATCCGATCCCGCATCCCGCATCCCGCATCCCGCATCTGTGTTCAGAACTCGCCGATGAACCCGATCTCCGGCTCCAGCTCGTAGCCGAACTTGTCCTTCACCGCCTTCTGCGCATGGGCGATGAGCTCGCGCACGTCCCTCGCCGTGGCGCCGCCGAGGTTGACGAGGATGTTCGCGTGGTTGTGGGAGATCTGGACGTTGCCGTGGCGGTACCCCTTGAGGCCGCACTGATCCACCAGGCGCCCTGCGCCGACCCCCTCGATCTTCTTGAAGATCGAACCGGCGCTCGGATGCCAGTCGAGCCAGGGGTGGCGTGAGCCGCGCCAGGACAGGTTCTCCTGCATGATGCGATGCATCGCGTTCTGGTCGCCCTTCCGGAGCCGGAAGGTCACCGAGAGCGCGATGTCACGACGATGGTGGAACACCGTGTCGTCGTAGCCGAACTGCACGTACTCGGCGTCCACGACCTTGCGCTCGTTCTCCTCGCTGAGGATCTCGGCGCGCTCGAACACCTCGGCGATGAACATCGTCCGCTCGCGCTCGGGCGCCGGCGAGAGGAAGTGGAGGTTCTGCCAGACGGCGCCGCCAACGGTGCTCGGGATGCCGACGTAATGCTCCAGGCCGGACCAGCTGCGCCGGACGGATTCCTGGATCAGGTCCTTCATCACCGCGCCGGACTCGACCCAGAGGCGGCAGCTCTCGCCCTCGTCGTGGAACTCGAAGTGGCTCGCCGTGTTCCGTATGACGAGGCCCCGGAAGCCCTTGTCGCCGACCAGGATGTTGGCGCCGAGGCCAAGCACGAAGTACGGCACTCCGAGCTCACGCGCCGCGAGCACGGCACCGGCAAGCTCGTCGGCGGAAGTGGCCTCGAAGAACAGGTCGGCGGGGCCGCCGATCTTGAAGGTCGTGTATGGGGCGAGGGGCTCGTCACGCTTGAGCCGGAGCGGGTCGAGCTTCGCGGCAAGGCGCTCGAGCGACCCCGCGGTCGCCTGCGTCGGAACGGTCGTGGTCATGGGGAGGAAATAACGGTGGAACTCATCAGGGCGCTACGGCGCCCCGTCGTTGCAGCAATCGTGCTGTCCCTCGCGACGCTCACGGCCGCGTCCCCGGCTGGTGCGCAGCGCGCCGAGCTCGAGAAGCGCATCCGGCGCGACACGCTTCCCAACGGGCTGGAGATCATCGTCGTCGAGAATTCCGGGGTGCCCCTGGTCACCGTGGAGGCGATCGTCCGGAATGGCTCCTTCACGCAGACGCCCGCGGACCAGGGGCTCGCGCACCTCTACGAGCACATGATCTTCGGCGCGAACTCCCGGTGGCCCTCCCCCGGAGCGTTCATGGGGCGCCTGAGCGAGCTCGGGGCGGACTTCAACGGGACGACCAGCGAAGAGCGGGTCAACTACTACCTCACGCTGTCCAGCGACTCGCTGGAAGCGGGGATGCGCGCCCTGGCCGCCGCGCTGCGCGCACCGCTCTTCCGCCTCGACGAGATGGAACGCGAACGTCAGGTCGTCATCGGCGAGTACGACCGCAACGAGTCGGATCCGTTCTATCATTTCCAGCGGGCCATGGGGCGGACGCTCTATCGCGACGCCTGGAGCCGGAAGAACCCGCTCGGCGAGCGCGACGTGATCCTTGGCGCGACGCCCGAGAAGATGCGCGCCATTCAGCAGCGCTACTACGTCCCCAACAACACCGCGCTGCTCATCGCCGGCGACGTCGATGCGCGGCGCGCGATGCAGCTCGCGCGTGCGGTGTTCGGCGACTGGCCGCGCGCGGCCGATCCCTTCGCGGACCGCCCGATCGCCCCGATTCCGCCACTGGCGGGAGACACGGCCGTCATCGTCGAGCAGCCCATCGGGACGGTGCTCGTGATGCGCCAGTGGCATGGCCCGTCGGCGCGGGGCGACGTCGCCGCGACGTACGCGGCAGATGTGTTCTCCGACGTGATGAACCAGAATGGCTCGCGCTTCCGCCGCCGGCTCGTGGACAGCGGCTTGTTCCAGTCCATCCAGGTGAACTACTACACGCTGAACCAGGCGGGCCCCATCACCATCCTGGGGGAAACCACGCCCGAGCGGCTGCGCGACGCGATCGCGGGGCTCGACGCGGAGCTCCGCCTGGTCGCGCAGCCGGGGTACATCACCTCGGACGAGCTGGAGCCCGTCAAGCGCCAGCGCACGGCTGGCACGATCTTCAGTCTCGAGCGGCCTTCCGGCTTTGCGCACCAGCTCGGGTTCTGGTGGAGCGTGACGGGGCTCGAGTACTTCCTCGGTTACGTGGACGCGATGGCGCGCCAGACGCCGGCCGACCTGCAGGCGTATGCCCGGCGCTACATCGTGGGCAAGCCCAGCGTGACCGGTGTCCTCCTCGCGCCCGAGACACGCCGCGCACTCGCACTCACCGAGTCGTCCCTCGTGCGCCGCGGAGCGTCGCAATGAGAAACTCGACGCTGCTTCCCCTGCTTGCCGCGGCGTGGCTGGCTGCGCCGGCCGCCGGCTTCGCGCAGGCGGCGCCATCGCCGGCGCGGGTCCCCTTCAACGTCCGTGCGACGGACACCCTCGCGGTGCGCGGCGCCGCCGCCGCCGCGGGTCGCGACGCAGCGACGACCGCGTTCGACATCGATGGCCTGCGCGTCATCGTCCGGCAGAACCCGGCGAACGACGTCGTCGCCGCCAACCTGTATCTGCTTGGCGGTACCCAGCAGCTCACACCGGCGACCCAGGGAATCGAGGCCCTGCTGCTCGCCGCGTCCGAACGGGGCACCGCGCGCTACTCGCGTGATGCGTTGCGGCGCGCGCTGGCACGGACCGGGAGCACGATCACGATCGATCCCGAGAAGGACTGGACGCTCGTGAGCCTGCGCACCGTGCGGTCGGAGCTCGACTCGAGCTGGAGCGTGCTCGCGGACAGGCTCCTCGCGCCGCGCCTCGATTCCACCGAGGTGGAGCTCGTGCGCACGCAGCTCGTGAATGCGGCGCGCCAGCAGCAGGCCACCCCCGATGCGCAGCTGGCGCGCACGGCGGACAGCGTGCTGTTCGCCGGGCACCCGTACGCGTTGTTCCCCGAGGGCAGTCCCGCATCGCTGAGCGGGATCACCGTCGGCGACCTGCGCCGCTATCACGCCGGGCAGATGGTGAGATCGCGCCTGCTGCTGGTCGTGGTGGGGAACGTCACGCCGGGCGACGTGGAGCGGCTCGTACGGCCGACCCTCGGCCGGTTGCCGCGGGGGGACTACCAGTGGCGGCCGCCGGCGCCGCGCCGCGTGGACGGCGGCGCGACCGTCGTCGCCCGCGGGCTGCCGACCAATTACATCCTCGGGTACTACACGGGGCCGGCGGCGACCCATCGCGACTATGCAGCGTTGCGCGTCGCGTCGGCCGTGCTCTCCGGGACGCTCTTCGGCGAGATCCGGTCCCGCCACAAGCTCACCTACGCGGTGGACGCGCCGTTCATCGAGCGCGCGTTCGCCACGGGCGGCGTGTACGTGACGACCGTGGCGCCGGACACCACGCTCGCGCTCATGCGGCAGGAGCTCGATCTCATGCGCACCGAGCTGCTGGATCCCGCCGCGCTGACGCAGCTCGTGCAGCGATTCATCACCGACTACTTCCTGCGCAATGAGACGAACGCCGACCAGGCGAGCTTCCTGGCGCGTGCGGAGCTCTACGGCGGCGACTACCGCACCGCGGCGGACTTCGTGAATGCACTGCGCCAGGTCACGCCCCAGGACATCCGCCGGGTGACGCGGGAATACATGCGCGACTTCACGTTCGTCTATCTCGGCGATCCGGCGCGCGTCCAGGTCCGCCGGCTCGAGCGGTTCTGACGCGTCAGCGCGATCGGGCGTCGGCCACGCGACGAACGTCGTCGAGCGTGACGCCGATCGCGCGAAGCGCAACGAGCAGGTGGTACACGAGATCGAGCCCCTCGTCCGCCGCACGGGAGGGATCCTCGTCACCGCAGGCGAGCACCAGCTCCGCCGCCTCCTCGCCGATCTTCTTCAGGCGCAGGTTGCGGTCGCCGAGCAGCCGCTGCGTGTAACTCAGGTCTGTCGTGGTTCCGGCCGGTGTGCCGGCCGCGCGCGCCGCGATCGTCCGGTCGAGCACCCCCAGTGCGTCCGCGCCAAGTGCCTCCTGGCCGAAGCATGAGACGGCGCCGGTATGACACGAGGGGCCGGCTGGGCGCACTCGCGCGAGCACCGCATCGCCGTCGCAGTCCGGGCTGAGCGAGACGACCCGTTGGACGTTGCCGCTCGTGGCACCCTTGTGCCAGAGTCCGCGCGTCCGCGAGTGGTAGTGCATCTCTCCGGTCGCGACGGTCCGCTCGAGCGCCTCGCGGTCCGCGCGCGCGACCATCAGGACGGCACCGGTGAGCGCGTCCTGGGCCACGACGGTGACGAAACCGCCGCCCTTCCCGAAGTCCAACGAGTTCAGGTCGAGCATCCCAGCGCCTCTCGAACCTCTGTTGCGAGCGCGGCGTTCGTCGCCACGGCACTGCCCCCGAAGCCGGAGGCGCGGCCTTCCCAATCAGTGAAGACGCCGCCGGCCTCCGTGATCAACGGGTACAGCGCCGCCGAGTCCCACGGGGACAGCACCGGGTCGACCATCACCTCCGCGCGACCGGTGGCGACCAGCAGGTAGCCGTAGCAGTCGCCCCACGTGCGGGCCAGTCGCGCGCCCTGCGAGAGCGCGTTCCACCGCTCGCCGTGCACCGGATGATCGAGAAAGCGGTGGTCGGTCGAGAGCACCGTCGCCTCGGCGATGGTGGCGACGCCGGAGACGCTGCAACGCGCGCCGTTCCACCAGCATCCCGCCCCCGGCGCCGCGACGAGCATCTCGCCGACCGGCGGAAAGTACGCTCCTCCAGCGAGCACGCGGTCGCCCGATGCCACCGCGACCAGCGTCCCCCAGAGCGGCACGCCGTGCACGAACGACTTCGTGCCGTCGATCGGATCGAGGATCCATCGGCACGGCGCGTCCTCGCCCTCGATGCCGAATTCCTCCCCCAGGATCCCGTCACGCGGAAAGCGCGCCCGGATCCACTCCCGCGCAGCACCTTCCGCCGCGCGGTCAGCGATCGTCACCGGCGAGCCGTCCGCCTTCGTCTCGACGGCGATCGCCTGCTTGAAGTGCCGCATCGCGGCGTCGCCGGCGAGCCGCGCGACCTCAGTGACGGCCTCGAGGAGCGCTGCACCATCGAGCGCCGCTGCGGATCCACCCACGGAGCCCATCACGCGGCCCCCCGCGTCGGAAGGCGGGAAGCGCGCATCGCCGTCTTGATTGCCGCCACGGTCGTCGTTCCGTCGTGCAGCATGCCGGCGACGAGCGCCGCATCGGCTCCCGTTTGCTGAAGGACTTCAGCGACATGCGAGGGCTGGCCCGCGCCGCCCGATGCGATCACCGGGACGCCGACCGCGCCGGCGACTGCGCGGGTGAGCCCGAGATCGTACCCGGAACGGGCGCCATCGCGATCGATGCTCGTAAGGAGGATCTCCCCTGCGCCGCGCGCCACGCACTCCTGCGCCCATTCGACGGCATCGAGTCCCGTCGCTTCCCGGCCCCCTTTGACCCACACCTCCCACCCGCCGCCGCGACGCCCCCGGGCGTCGATGCTGGCGACCACGCACTGTGCGCCGAAGCGATCCGCCGCGCGCGTGAGGACCGACGGGTCGCGCACGGCCACCGAGTTGATGCTCACCTTGTCCGCCCCGGCTCGAAGCACCGCGGCAACATCGTCCGCAGAGCGAACCCCGCCCCCGATCGTGAGCGGGATGAAGAGCTGCTCCGCGGTGCGACGAGCGAGATCCAGCAGCGTGCCGCGCTCCTCCGCGCTTGCGGAGATGTCGAGGAAGCAGATCTCGTCCGCTCCCTCGGCTTCATAGCGCGCGGCGAGCGACACCGGATCGCCGACGTCACGGAGGTCGATGAACCGGGTGCCCTTGACGACCCGGCCGCCGGCCACGTCGAGACACACGATGAGACGGTTGGTCAGCATCAGGGCTCCACGTCCAGTGCGATCGCGCCTTTCGTGCTGAACACCCCGGAGCCTTCCTCGACGAGAGCCTCTCGCAGGGCGAGCCCGAGTGCCTTGAACGCCGCTTCCACCACGTGGTGCCGGTCGCGGCCGCGAAGCACCCGGAGATGCAGCGTGGCGCGCGCATGCTCGGCGAAGGATCGCATCCAGTGGTCGTACAGGCTGCTCGGGAGAGGACCTTCGTAGTAGATGCGACCGCCGAGATCGAGGGCACAGTGGACCAGCGCGTCGTCCATGGGCACCGTCCGGTCGCCGAACCGCGCCGCGGTCGACGGCAGCAGCGCGTGGACGGCGGCCCCGACGCAGATCGCGACATCCTCCAGCAGGTGATGCGGGAGATCGCCCCGGCCCTGCACCGACAGGTCGACGCCAGCGTACCGGGCGAGCGTGACCAGCATGTGATCGAGAAACGGGATCCCGGTGTCGGCCGACCCGCGGCCACTGCCGCGGGTGATCTCCACCCGGATCTGCGTCTCCCTGGTCCTGCGATTCACGACGGGCATCCGACGACGTTTCCAGAGAAGGTGGCGGTTACGATCAGGCGAATTCCTGAGCGACCGCCCAGGGATCCAGGGCTCCGGTGTACAGCGCCATACCGATCACGGCACCGGCGACGCCGCGGTGCTCGAGCGCGCGCAGATCCTCGACCGTCGTGATGCCGCCGGAGGCGAATACCGGAAAACGCGATGCTTCGGCCACATCCTCCATGAGCGGAAGGTCGGTGCCGGCGAGTTGCCCTTCCTTGTGCACGGCGGTCACCAGCAGGCCGGCCAGCGGTAGCGCGTTCAGCTCGTCCACGACGTCCGCGATGTGCTCCGGCAGCGTCTTCGACCACCCGCGCGTGACGACCCGGCGCTCACGCACGTCGGCGGCGACGATGATCCGGCCGGGATGACTCGATGCAACGTCCGCCAGCCACTCAGGCTCCTCGATCGCACGGGTGCCGACGATCACCCACTCGGCGCCATCATCCAGCAGCTCCTCGAGCCGGTCGAGATCCCTGACTCCCCCACCGACCTGCACGGGCACGTCGCACTCGCGCAGTACTGCGCGAACCAGCACGCGATTCGCGCCGCGACCCGTGGCGGCGTCGAGGTCGATCAAGTGGATGCGGCGGAACCCGAACTGGTTCCACTCCCGGGCGACCTCGGTGGGATCGTCGCGGCGCACCCGTTCGTCGGCGTAGGAGCCGCCGACGAGTTGCACACATGCTCCTTCGCGGAGATCGATGGCGGGAATGACGATCATCGTGCCGGCCCTGGTGAGCGGCGCGACAGGCGCGCCTGCTGAAGGAATGCGCGGACGAACCGGACGCCCGCGGTGCTGCTCTTCTCCGGATGAAACTGTACACCGACGGCGCTGCCCGCACGTACGGCGGCGGGAAAGCGGTCGCGCCCGTGCGTGCTCCAGGCTGTCACGAGATCCTGCTGCATCGGGCGGCACGCATAGCCGTTCGCATAGTACACCTCCGTGAGGCCCGCCCCGGCGAACAACGGATCCCCGACCTCCTCGAGGGCGTTCCAGCCGATCTGCGGGATCCGGTCGGCGTCGATCCGCGTGACGCGGCCCGGGATCACGCCAAGTCCGCGGCTACCCCCCTCCTCACTCTCCTCGAACAGCAGCTGCATTCCGAGGCAGATGCCGAGGGTCGGAAGCCCACCGGCGATCGCCTCGCGCATGACATCGCGGTGCGGCCCGATGGCCTCCGTCGCCGCGCCGTACGCGCCGACGCCGGGCAGCACCAGCACGTCGGCGCTCGCGACCGCGGCGCGCGGGTCCGGCTCGATGGTAACCGCCACATCAGGTGCGACGAGTGCCTTGGCCAGGGAATGCAGGTTGCCCGCGCCGTAGTCGAAGATCGCGACCCGCAGGAGCCGCGCGATTGAAGATGCCGTCATGCGGCCTCTCTCTCTCGAAGGATGTCGGCGAGGGCCGCCACCGCCGAATCGAGCATGTCGGGCGGCGCCACGGTGATGCGGAGCGCATTCCCTCCGCTCGCGGCAAGCGCCGGGCTCACCGCGCGCAGGCCGGTGAACGCCCGGACGGAGATCCCGCGCTCCGCCAGTGCGCGCGCGATCGCTGCGGCGTCGCATACCGGAACGAACACGAAATTGGCGTCGGACGGCACCGGCTCCAGCCCGAGCGAGCCCAGGGCGTCCTGCAAACGGGACCGTGCGGCGCGCGCCTCGATCACCCGCTCCATCATCCAATCCTGCCCCTCGTGCAACGCGGCCACGGCGGCCGCCTCGCCCGGGGCTCCGACGGCATACGGGCCACGCGCCTTTTCGATCGCCGCGATCACCTCCGGGGCCGCGATGCCGTAACCGACACGTAATCCGGCCAGCCCGTATGCCTTGCTGAACGTCCGCGTCACGAGCACGCGATCGCTCTCACGAACGAGCTGGAGCGCATCGCTGGCGGCGAATTCGGCGTAGGCCTCGTCGACGATCACCAGCCCTGCGGCTCCGTCCACGACCCGACGGATCGTCTCGGGCGCGATCGACCGCCCAGTGGGGTTGTTGGGCGAGCAGAGATACGTGATGCGCGCCTCGGCCGAGAGCAACGCGTCGGCATCGACATCGTAGTCCTGGAGGAGAGGCACCTGCACCGGCGAGAGCCCGTTCATCACGCCGAACGGCGCCGCCATGACGAAGGTGGGTTCCGATAGCGCCATCGTGTCGCCGGGCATGCCGAACGCGCGGATCGCGGGGTCGAGCACCCCGTCGGAGCCCGGACCCGTGACGATCATCTCCGCCGGCACGCCGAGCCGGGATGCGATGGCGGCCTTGAGCGCGTCCCCATACCGCGACGGGTATCGGGTCACCCGGGCGGACGAGAACTCGCGAAGTGCCCGCTCGGCGGCAGGAGACGTCCCCCAGAGGTTCGTGTTGTCGCTGAGGTCGATCGCGCACGTCGTGTCCACGCCGGGGCTGTACGCGCGGAGCAGCTCGTAGCCCGGCCGCGGAGCGAGCGCAGGGCGCACGCTCATGCGGATGCCCTCCCCGGTACGGGGTGCCACTGCAGCGCGGCCGCCGCGTGTCCTGGCAAGCCCTCGGCAAGCGCGATCGCGGCCACGTCGCCGGCGAGGCGTGCAGCGGCATCCGCGCTCACTCGCTGGTACGTGGTCCAGCGGAGAAAGTCGAGCACGGAGAGCCCGGAGTACGATCGGGCCAGCCCTCCGGTGGGCAGGACGTGGTTTGCGCCGGTCATGTAGTCGCCGAAGGCATTCGAGCTGGTCGCGCCGACGAACACGGTCCCCGCGTTGCGCACCTCCGCCAGCACCGCGTCGGCCTCCGCCGCGGCGACGATGAGATGCTCCGGAGCGTACGCGTTGGCGAACGCCACGGCTTCCGCACGATCCGCCGCGCGGAGAACGCCTCCACGCGTCGACAGCGATTCGGCGATGATGGCGCGCCGATCCTGCGTGCCGACGAGCGCGTCGATCGCGCCTTCGAGCGCGAGCGCCGCCTGCTCCACGTCCTCGGCAAGCTCGCCGGGCGCGGGAAACACCACGGCCAGCGCACACGCGAGCGGATCGTGCTCCGCCTGCCCGAGCAGCTCACGCGCGATCACGTCGGGATCCGCCGCGCTGTCCGCCAGCACGAGGAGCTCACTCGGCCCGGCGGGCGCATCGATCCCCACCGCCCCCGCGACCTGGAGCTTCGCCTCGGCGACGTAGGCGTTCCCGGGGCCGATGACACGGTCGACTCGGGGGATGGTGCTCGTGCCGTACGCCATGGCTGCGATCGCCCCCGCGCCGCCGACCGCGAACACGCGATCGACCCGAGCGAGTGCCGCAGCCGCCAGCACGACGTCGGACGGCACCCCGGATGGCGTGTTCGGCGGCGAGCAGAGGATCACGGCTCCCACCCCTGCCACCCGTGCGGGCACGGCGCCCATCAGGACGCTGCTGGGGTACGCCGCGCGGCCGCCCGGCGCGTAGATCCCGACGGAGCCAAGCGGGTCCGCGCGGCGGCCGATGACGATCCCCGGCTCCGGCGATGTCTCCATCGTCTCCGGCAGGAACGCGCGGTGCACCGCCTCGATGTTCGCTGCGGCCCGCTCCAGCGCACGCCGTAGGTCGGCAGGCAGGCGGTCGAGCGCCTCTTCCCAGCGCGCGTGCGGGACCTCGAGGTCGTCGAGCGTGACGCCGTCGAGCTCCACTGCCAGTGCGCGCAGCGCGTCGTCGCCGTCCCGCCGCACCCGTTCGATGATCGTGCGCGTTCGGTCTCGCACGGCAGCGTCGCTCGACGTCGAGCGGTCGAACAGCGCGTGGCGCTCTGCCGCGGCAAGGGCGACGACGTCCCCCGTGAATCGGAGGCGGGACGTGCCAGCGGCGACCCGGAGCCCGTCATGGCTGGGTGCCGTCATGCCATCAGCCTCTCGATGCGGGTGACGAGAATGCCCTGCGCGCCCAGCGCCTTGAGGTCGGCGATCGTGCGGTAAATGGTGCTCGCGTCGCACACGGCGTGCACGGCGACGTGCTCTCCGCCGTTCAGGATGTCGATCACCGTCGGACCGTTGAGCCCGGGCAGCACGCGCTTGACGGCATCGAGTTCGCGCTTCGGAACGTTCGCCATCAGGTACCGCTTGCCACGGGCACGGAGGACGGAGCCGAGGGCGGCCGTCAGTTCCTCGAGCGCACGCGCCGCGGCGGCGTCCCGCCGGCCCGCCGGCGCGCTCGCCACGACGAGGCGAGCGCTCGATTCCAGCACCGTCGTGACTTCGCGGAGGCCGTTTACCCGGAGCGTCGAACCGGTGGAGACCAGGTCGACGATCACGTCGGCGATGCCGAGGTGGGGAGCGATCTCCGCGGCTCCGGTGATCGGTACGATCTCCACCTGGCGCCCCACGGCTTCGAAGAAGCGCGAGGTCATGCGGGGGAAGCAGGTTGCCACCCGCGCGCCGGTGGGGATGCCGTCCGCCGAAGTGATGCCCGCCTCCTCGGTGGCCGCGATCGCCAGGCGGCACCGCCCGAATCCGAGGTCGAGCAGCTCGACGAGGTCGCGGCCGGATTCCTGGATAAGATCCAGGCCGGTGATCCCGGCGTCCGCGGCACCGTCCGCCACGAACTCCGGGATGTCGGCTGCCCGGACGAAGATCGCCTGGAATTCACCTCCGAGCGACGCCGTCAGCGCGCGCGCTCCACTCGACCGGACTTCCAGCCCGGCATCGTTGAACAGCTCGCGTGCATCCTCCGCGAGGCGTCCCTTGTTCGGCAGTGCGATTCTCAGCATCGGTTACTCGGTGGGTCCAGGGGACCGGGAAAAACAAAAAAACCGGCCCGTCCATGAGGGACGGGCCGGTGCGTTTCAGGCTCTGCTGCCGGGTTTCGACTCCGGCTATCCGAGCATGCACGCGCCTCCCCGACCCGTGGGGCCGTGGCGATGCGCGCGATGGTGGGACTGGCGGAGCGTCATGTCTCGAACGGTAACGCGGGTTTGTGGCAATGCAACCACACGCCGGGCGCCACTTTTGCAGTGGCCCCTTTGCGATGACTGCGGCTTGTGAATAATTTCACGAGTATCCGCCCCGATTCAGGCGGGTCGCGCCGCTGCGGCGCTCGCACCTCGCAGCACGACCATTCGGAGGCTTCCAAGAAATGAAGTTCAAGGCTCTTGCGCTCATCGCGAGCGCGTTCGTCCTCGGTGCCTGCGGCGGCGGCGACAACGCCACCACCGACACGGCCGCGTCCGCTGTCGACACCACGGCCCAGGCCGCTCCGGCCGCCCCGGCTGCTGGCGCCGCCACGGCCATGCCCGCGACCGGCACCACCCACACCGTCAACATGCTCGTCGATGCCCAGGGCCAGTACAAGTTCGAGCCCTCGGAGATCACGATCAAGCAGGGCGACGCCATCAAGTGGGTGATGGTGTCCGGCGGCCCACACAACGTCGCCTTCCAGAACGTCCCCGAGGCCGCCAAGGCCCAGCTCCTCGCCAACATGCCGAACCAGGCCAGCGAGCTCTCCAGCCCGATGTTCATGAACCCGAACGAGGAGTACACCGTCTCGTTCGCGGGCATCCCGGCCGGCACGTACGACTACGTCTGCACCCCGCACCTCGCCCTCGGCATGACGGGCAAGGTCACGGTCACGCAGTAGCCTCCTCGGGGACAGCCGATCCGCGGCAACGCGCGATCGGCATCCCCACGAGCGATGAGGAAGGGCCCCGGCAACCGCCGGGGCTCTTTTTTTTCCGGGGCCGATCGCTGCGACACGCGTGGCCTGACCCATGCGCTGGCCACCACGACGCCCTCTGACGAGATTCTCCCACAGCATGGCCCCACGCCCGACATTCCGGCGCAACGCCCGCCGCGCCAACACGCGCCGCACCTTCTTCGGTGCCACGCGAGCGGCGTGGATGAGTGCCCGCGCGCGCAACGCGCTTCACCGCCCCGTCTTCATCGCCGCCGTCAGCATCGGCGCGTTCGCGACGGCCCTGGTGGCGCTCATTGCCGTTCCGCAGGAGGCCGAGCGGGAAGCCCGTCTCGAAGCGGCCGGCCTCAATACGTCCATCGACACCATGCCCTACGTCGAGGCGCTGCAGGCCGCCATGCGCAACGTCGCCGTGGCCGACTCCGCGCTCGGCGCCGCCCGGGTGGCCGCGGCGCAAGTGCGCGCCGTGGTGCCGGATTCCGTGGCGATGGCAAGCGATGCGCAGCGGGAGGCCCTCGCCGGCCGCGTGGTCGCCCTCGGCGCGCTCATCGACCGGGCGGAGAACGCGCCGCTCCCGATCTCCTACCGGGCGCTCGCGGAGTCGCCAGAGATCCGGGGCGACGGCCGAGTGGCGGCGCTGCTGGACACCCTCACCGAAGTGGAGCGGGAGCGGGACGCCTTCGGCGCGGTAGGCGGCGTGGATCCCATATTCGTGGCGCTCACCTCCCGCGTGAACGACCTCGGGCGCGGCATCCAGGCGGTGGCGGAGGAACGCCTCGCGAACATGCGCGGCGAGCTCGCGGCACTCGTCCCCGCCGCGCCGGTGAGTCGGGTGGCCGTCGTGCAGGTGGACACCGCGCCCGCCGTGGCACAGCGACAGGAAGCGCAGGTCGTGTTCAACACGGCACAGACCGCGTTGCAGCGGGCACGCACGAGCGCCATGGAGCTCGAGCGGCGGCGTCGGGCGATCGAGGCGGATACGGGCGGCGGCGCCTCGCCACTCGCCCTCCTGGCGGCCGCACTCGTGATCGGCGCGGCCCTCGGCTTCGCATCAGCGTTCGCCGACGAGCTGCGACGCCCGCGCCTCGCCGACCCGTCGGAGGCCGAGCGTGTCACCGGACTCCGCGTGCTCGGCGTCGTACATGCGCAGCGGACGAACACCGACCGGATGCGGCGGGCGGTCGACCGTGCGCTGCCGCAGTACGTCGATCCCTACAACGACGGCTATCAGCTCGCCTATCTCCACATCGCGACGGCCTCACAAGGGATGCTCTCGGTGACGGTGACGGGCGACGAACCCACGATCGCATCCGTGGTGGCGGTCAACCTGGCCGCCGTGAGCGCCGAGGAAGCACGCGGCACGATCGTCCTCGACACCGATGCGGCGTCGTGCGACGTGGCGGCGACGCTGAACATTCACGCAGAGCCCGGCGTGGTCGACCTCATCGACGAAGCGGCGGGGTGGGCGCAGGCGACACAGACCGTCCGCATCGGCCGCAACAGTACCATCGACGTCATCGCGAGCGGGACGGCGACACCCCTCCCCGACTCCGACGAGCTCGCGGCGCTGCTGCGCGAGAGCGCTCCCCGGCTCGAGCGGAACTACGACACCATCGTCGTCGTGGCCTCCGCGGAGCACGTGATGGCGGGTTTGCCCACCGCCCTCCCGATCCCCCTGGTCATCTGCTGCGTCAGGCTGGGGCATACCCGCATGAGCGCCCTGCGCGACTTCCTGGCGTCCGTCCGCGAGGCGGGCGGCCAGCCGGCGGGCCTGGTCGTCTGGGACGATGCGCACCCATCGCTCCCGACACCCGAGGAGCTCGCGTCGCGTACCCGTCGGCCGCAGCGGACGAGCGAGCACCGGGTCCCCGCCGGGGCCGCCTAGACGGCGCTCGCGGCACGTCCGGGTCCGCAGCGCGGAGGCTGCTATCTTTCGCGCATGTGGGCAGACAGTCTCCAGCTCGCCGAGCAACAGCACCTCTTTCGACTGTTCGTCTGGAGCGAGGCCAGCATCCTCGTCGGTGGCTTGATGCTCGCCGTCCTCCTCTGGCGCCGGCTCGAGTGGCCCATGCTCCGGCATTTCGCGATGCAGACGGCAGCCTGGGGCGGGGTCATCCTGATCGTCGCCATCGTGGCCTGGCGCCAGCTCGCCATCCGTGACCACGCCGCCGCGGTGCGGCTCGATCGCATGGTCTGGCTGAACATCGGGCTCTCCCTCGGGTACGTCGCCGTGGGGCTCGCCCTTGCGCTGCTCGGTCGATTCGGATCGCGACGGCCCGGTCTCATCGGTGCCGGCGTGGCGATCATCGTCCAGGGAAGCGTGCTGGCCATGCTCGACTTCGCATTCGCCCAGCAGATCGCCCGTTAGCCGCCCACCAGGCACCCTTCGCCCGCCATGTCAGAGATCACGCTCGACGTCCGTCACCTTCCGAAAGCCGAGGCCTATGCGGAGCTCGAGCGCCACATGGCGAGCGTGCTGGCCGGGGTCGACGACGAGATCGCGGTGATGGCGACGCTGAGCTGCCTGCTGCACCACGGGTTCGGGCACCTCTGGACGGGATTCTACCGCGTCGTGGAGCCCGGCCGTCTCCTTCGCGTTGGCCCCTATCAGGGCACGCTCGGGTGCCTCGACATCGCCTTTGGCCGCGGGGTGTGCGGCACGGCGGCCGCCGAGCGACGGACGGTGGTGGTCCCGGACGTCGAGGCGTTCCCGGGCCACATCTCGTGCGATGGACGCTCACGCTCCGAGATCGTCGTCCCCGTGCTGCGCGCGGACGGGACCCTGACGGCGGTGCTCGACATCGATTCGGAGCATCCCGCCACCTTCGACGACGCCGACCGCACGGCGCTCGAGCGGATCGTCGCCCGGTTTCTTGCCGGCACCCCGGTCGCGGCTTCGGCCTGACGGATGCGCCCCGGCCTCCCGGTACGTACCTTGGTTGCAGCATGAACAGCATCGTCGGATACTCGGATCGCATCAACCACGCGCTCGCGTTCGCCGCGAAGCACCACGACCGGCAGGTGCGGAAGGGGACACGGCTCCCCTACCTCACGCACCCGGCCAACGTGGCGATCATCCTCACCCGCTACGGGCGCGACGAGAGCACCGTCGTCGCGGGGATCCTGCACGACGTGATCGAGGACTGCGTGCGCGAGGACTACTCGCGGAGGGATCTCGAGCAGCGGATCGCCGAGAAGTTCGGTGACGACGTGCTGCAGAGCGTCCTCTCGGTGACGCATCGCCGGAAGGACGACGAGGGGATGGAGTTCAGCACCGAGGAGCGCAAGGCGGACTATCTCGAGCGCCTCGCGCAGGCCGGGGAGTCCGCACGCTGGGTCTGCGCCGCGGACAAGGTGCACAACATTCGAAGCATCGTGAGCGACCTGCGCCGGACGATCGACACTGACACCGTATGGTCCCGCTTTGCGGTGGGGCGTGAAGGCACGGTGCGCTGGTATCGCGCGGTACACGACCGGCTCGCCGCCCTCGGCTTCGACGCGGCCATCATGACGGAGCTGCAGGCGGCAGTCGACGAGCTGGAGCTGGCGAGCCGGGCGTGATCGCGGCGCCGGCGCTCCGCGCGCGGTAAGCGACGACCGTCGCCGCGGAGTCAGTCCGCGGTCGTCAGCTGCAGCCGCTCCGTCTCCTGCGCCGGATAGTGGCTCGCGACGTACTTCTCGAGAATCTCGAGAAACTCCGCGACGATCGCATCGCCCTTCAGCGTCGTGTACAGGCTGCCGTCCACATACACCGGCGCCTTGGGTTCCTCGAAGGTGCCCGGGAGCGAGATCCCGAGATTGGCGTGCTTCGACTCCCCCGGGCCGTTCACGACGCAGCCCATCACCGCGACGTTCATCGTCTCCACACCAGGATGCCGGGTTCGCCACACGGGCATCTGCTCGCGGATGTAGCCCGTGATGTCCTCGGCCATCCGCTGGAAGAACGTCGACGTCGTGCGCCCGCAGCCCGGGCATGACGTGACCTGCGGCGCGAAGCTGCGCAGCCCGAGCGACTGCAGGATCTGCTGCGCGACGTAGACCTCCTCGGCGCGATCGCCCCCGGGCCGCGGCGTCAGCGATACGCGAATGGTGTCGCCGATCCCCTCCGCGAGCAGGATCGAGAGACCGGCAGTGCTCGCGACGACGCCCTTGGTGCCGAGCCCCGCCTCCGTGAGCCCGAGATGGAGCGGATAGTCGCAGCGCGTCGCGAGCCGGCGGTAGACGTCGACCAGGTCGTGGACCTGCGAGACCTTGGCGGAGATGAGGATGTGGTCGTGCGGAAGCCCGACCTCCTCCGCCAGCTCGGCGGAGCGGAGCGCGCTCGCGAGCATGGCCTCGACGTACACGTCGCGCGCCGCACGCGGATCGGCGGCGCGCGCGTTCGCGTCCATCATCTCGGTGAGCAGGTCCTGGTCGAGCGAGCCCCAGTTCACGCCGATGCGCACGGGCTTGTCGTTGTCCACCGCGATCCGGACGATCGTCCGGAAGTTCTCGTCGCGCCGCTTGCCCCCGACGTTGCCGGGGTTGATGCGGTACTTCGCCAGCGCCCTCGCCGTCTCCGGAAAGCGCGCGAGCAGCAGGTGGCCGTTGTAGTGGAAGTCCCCGACGATCGGCACGCTGACGCCGGCGTCGGCGACCCGCCGGATCATTTCCGGGACCGCGGCGGCGGCTTCATCGTTGTTCACCGTGACCCGCACGAGCTGCGAGCCCGCGTTGGCCAGGTGAACGACCTGATCCGCGGTGGACATCGCGTCCGCGGTGTCGGTGTTGGTCATCGACTGCACGACGACCGGGTGCGCCGAGCCGACGGGAACGTTGCCGACGCGGGCGGTGACTGTCGGGCGGCGGGGACTGAAGATCATGAATGAAAAATACCGGGCGGGCGGGGGCCCGGGCAGTGAGCGCGCCGCATCAGCCCGGGTGCCCCGCATGGTCCCGTGCGCCTCGCGGCCCCATATTCGCCCACACGTCCGGCGAGCCGGAACCATCGCCGGCGCCATCCACGACCGAACCCGAACGCGATGACCGACAGCGAAGACATCCCCGAATCATCCGACGAGCCTCGTCCGCGCCGGCGCCGCCGGTGGCCATGGATCGTCCTCCTGAGCGTCGTGCTCATGCCGGCGC
>DASTYL010000132.1:0-17870 GCA_035764975.1 Gemmatimonadaceae bacterium
TCGAGCGGCGGCTCGCCGCCATCCGTCGACGCCTCCTCTACGTACACCATGCCGGCCGCGCTCACCGCCCAACGCTGATCCGAGTGAACGCTCCGGGCGATCTCGAGCGCGAGCCCGTCGAAGTACTCGAGACAGCGTGGATCCACCGCGCGGGACTCCCGCGCGGCCACCACGAACCCCAACGCGCCGATCTCGCCGGCAAACGGAATCGCCAGGCCCGTCACGCGCACGGGTCGCGGCAGCAGCCGTACCTGTGCCTCGACGATGACGCCGAGCGTTCCCTCGCTGCCGACGAACCAGTCCACTGGATCCTGGGCGAGCGCATAGCCGGCCGTGTTCTTCTCGAGCCCCGGCCGCCGTACCTCGATCAGCTCTCCACTCGCGAGCACGACGCGGAGCGCCGTGACGTGCGCGCGCGTCGCGCCGTAGCGGAGCGAGCGTGCGCCGGACGCGTTGCAGGCGATCGCGCCGCCGATGGTGACGTCCTCCTCGCTCGTGGGATCCGGGGCGAACATGAGTCCCTCCGCCGCGACCAGCCGCTTGAATTCGCCCAGCGGCACCCCCGCCTGCACCCAGGCGGTCTCCGCGGCGCGATCCACATCGAGAACGCGGTCCAACCCGCGCAGCGAGAGAATGACTCCCGCGTCGGTGATCGAGGCGCCCGTGGTGCTGGTCTGTCCGCCCGCCGCGGTGATCGGCGTCCGGTCGCGCGCGGCCGCGCGCACGAGCGCCACGACCTCCTCGACCCCGCCCGGCCGCGCGACGCCCTCCGGCACGAGCGCGAGCCCCGACGCATCAGTCGAGAATGCCTGTCGGACGTCAGGATCGGTGGAGATGCTCGGGTGCATTCAGCGGCTGGTCGTCGCAGCAATCATCGGAAGTTGACCACCGTCGCCGAGAGGACGTCGGGAACCTCCAGCAACGCCTTGCAGACTTCGGGCGGCACGATCGAGTCCACACTGATCGCCGCCAGCGCCTCACCGCCCTGCGCCAGGCGCGCCTGGTGCCATTCGGCGATGTTGACCCCGGCGTCGCCCAGCAGGGTGCCGACACGCCCGATCACGCCGGGGACGTCGTTGTTCGTCAGCACGATGAGCGTCTTGCGCGGCGCCACATCCACGTGGAAGCTGCCGATGCGGGTGACGCGCGGCGTGGCGCCCGGCGTCGCGACCCCCCCGACCGCGAGCTCCTGCATCCCGCCGGCGAGTGCCACCTCGAGCCCGTACGCGGACTCGAGCTGCGACGTCTCCAGCACCGCGAGCTCGATCCCCCGCTGCTCGGCGAGTGCACGCGCGTTGATCATGTTGAGCCGCTCGCTCTCGACCACGCCCTCGAGCAGCCCGAGCGCAGCCGCGCTCAGCAGGGCAGCGCTGCCCCCGACCAGCGACGGTCCGCAACGGAGCGTGACGCGGCGGATCGCGCGCAGCCCCTGCGCCGCGAGCACCGCGCGGGCGAGCGCCGCGGACCGGCGCGCGATGAGCATCGCCCCCTGCAGCTCGCCCCACTCCGCCCCGCTCACGGCGGCGACGTTGATCGAGCGCGAGACGTCGCCGCGAATCAGGGCGTCACGGACGCCGACACATGCATCCACCGCCACGTTGCGCTGTCCTTCCACCGTCGATGCGCCGAGGTGCGGGGTGAGCAGCACGTTCGGTGCGCTGCGGATCGGGTGGTCCGCCGGCAGCGGCTCCACCGCGTAGACGTCCAGCGCTGCGCCGCGCAGGTGACCGCTCTCCAGCGCCTGAGCGAGCGCCCCGTCGTCCACGATGCCACCGCGCGCGAGATTGGCGAGGTACGCGCCAGGCGTCATGCGCGCGAGCTCACGCCGCCCGATGAGCCCGGTCGTCTCCTCCGTGAGCGGCGTGTGGATCGTGACGATATCCGACTCCGCGAGCAGGGCGTCGAGCGTATCCTCGCGGCGCACGCGGAGGGCGGTGAACCGCTCGTCATCCACGTATGGATCGTAGCCGAGCAGCGTCATGCCGAATGCGTGAGCCCGTACGGCGATCTCGCTGCCGATGCGCCCGACGCCGACGATGCCGAGCGCCTTGCCGCGCAGCTCCGTCCCGAGCAGCGCGGACCGATCCCACCGACCCTCACGCATCGAGGTTGCCGCGCGCGGGATGTGCCGGAGCAGCCCGAGCATCACCCCGAAGAACAGCTCGGCGACCGCGACCGTGTTCCCTGCCGGCGCATTGATGACCGCAATGCCGAGCTCGGTGGCAACGTCCATGGCGACGTTGTCCACCCCGACCCCCGCGCGCCCGATCACACGCAGCCGTTTGCCCGCGCGCAGCAGCTCGGGCGAGATGCGCGTCGCGCTGCGACCGATGAGCGCGTCGTAGTCCGGGACGCGCTGCAGCAGCTCGGGCACGGGCAGGGTCGGCACGACGTCCACCTGCAACGCCGGCTCCGCCGTGAGCACCGCGACACCTTCAGCGTCGATTTCGTCGGTGACCAGGACGCGATAGCTCATTTGTCGGCCCAAAGGCAAGAACCAAACCCTCCGGCGCCGCCGGAGGGTCTGGCCGCCGACTCAGACCGCTTCCGACAGGGACGTGAAGTTGAAGTCCTTCACCTTCAGCGCCGGCATCACCATCGCCCCGCCCCCCTCGGCGCCCGCGATCCGCATCGGCCTGCCGAGCATCTCGACGTTGTTCAGCATGAACAGCGGGCTCTCGTTGAAACGGAAGTTCCGCACCGACTTCGAGATCTTCCCGTTCTCGACGAGGAACGTCCCGTCGCGCGTGAGGCCCGTGTAGAGGATCGTCCGGGGATCCACCTGTCGCAGGTACCAGAGGCGCGTCACGAGGATGCCGCGCGGCGTCGCGGCGATCATCTCGTCGATCGATGCATCGCCGCCGAGCATCTTCACCGACGTCGGGAATCCCGTGACGGGCCTGTTCTGCTTCTTCGCCCAGAAGCGCGAGTAGAACAGGTTCTTCAGCACGCCGTTCTCGACCCAGACCTGCCGGCCCAGCGGCAGCCCCTGGCCGTCGAACGGCTGGGTGAGCAGCGCGGAGTCCATGGGATCGGAGATGATCGTCACGCGCTCATCGGCGATCTTCTCGCCGATCTTCGTCCCGCCCCCCTGCTTGCTGAAGGCGCTGCGGCCTTCGTCCGCCGAGCGGGCATCGAGCGCGAACGCCAGCAGCGATACGAGGTCCGCGACGGCCTGCGGCTCGAGGATCACCGTGTAGCGGCCCGGCTCGATCGCCACGGGGTTCTGCGACAGCCGCGCCTTCCGGATCGCCGTCTCGGCGACCGCGCGGAAGTCGATCGTGTTCCAGTCCCGCTCGTCCACGCCCGCCCATCCCGAACCGGTGCCGTCGGCGGTGCGGACGGTCAGCGTATAGTTGACCTGCGTCTCGGGATGGTAGGCGAACAGGCCCTTGTTGTTGCCGAGCGCCGTCGCGCTGGCGTCGGCCTGGATGAAGCCGGCCGCCTTGAGGTCGCCCCCGGCCTTGGCGAGATCGATGGCGATCCGGGCCGCCTCGGCGCGGGCGCTTGCGCTGAGCTCCGACACCGAGGTGAAGAAGCTCCGCGGCGCCGAATACTCCTGCGCCGGGAGCGCGGGCATCGCTTCCGGGTTGTCCGGCGCCAGCTTCGCGAGCGCCTCCGACTGCCGCACGGCGCGCTCGAGCCCCGCGTCGCTCATGTCGTTGGTGCTCACGACCGCGCTCTTCGGGCCAAAGGCGCTCTGGATCTGGAGGCTGTCGTTCTGGACGCTGCCCGCCGTGGAGATGCGGTTGTCCGCGAACCGGATGTTCGTCTGCGTGCCGGAGTTGATCCCCACCTGGATCTCGTCGGCGCGCGACATCGCGGTGATCCGCTGGACGAGTCGCTGCGCCTCGTCGCGGCTCATGATCTTGCCGCCGCCCTGTTGCGGGGCATCGGTGGTCGTCTCGAGGAGACGCTTGGGATAGGTCGTCATGGTCGCCGTCTCCTCAGCTCTTGCGGCCGGTGTTGATGACGTTCTGGTTGCGGAA
Organism: Gemmatimonadaceae bacterium; assembly: GCA_035764975.1. GTDB lineage: Bacteria > Gemmatimonadota > Gemmatimonadetes > Gemmatimonadales > Gemmatimonadaceae > JACDHQ01. The sequence goes on from DASTYL010000132.1 coordinate 3,990, forward strand.
CCGCGCCGGCACGCACCAGTGGCTCACGGCGTTGATCTGGCCCGGCTGCCCCTTGCCGTCGAAGAAGCTCGCCCCCGGCTCGTAGCTGCGCTTGCCGCCGATCATGTCCATCGAGTTCCAGAAGTCGGGAGTGCGCATCTGGTACGCGACGTCCTTGAGCTGGCCGACGATCTTGCCGCCGCGCACTTCATAGAACACCTGCCCGCCGAACTGCGCGTTGTAGCGCTGCTGGTCGATGGAGAAGGAGCCGTCGCCGACGATCGCGATGCCGCGATCCGTGGCCGCGATGAGGTCCTCCCACGTCGTGTCGTCCTTCCCGGGCAGGAGCGAGACGTTGGGCATCCGCTGGAACTGCACGCTGCTCCAGTTGTCGGCGTAGGAACAGCCGTACGACTGCACCGGCTTGCCCTGCGACCGATACCAGTCGGCGAGCCACGGCGCCTGCTCGCGAGTCTGCTGATAGTCGACGAACATCCCATCCTTGATGATGAGGAAGTCCTTCGGCTTGATCCCCTCGTCGTCGTAGCCCACCGTCGAGCAGCCGCCGGCCTGTGAGCGGTCGCCCTGGATGTTCATGAGCGCCGGCCCGTACTTGAGCTTTCCGAGCTGCTTCTCCGGCGGCGCGACGAAGCTCGTGCCCGCGTAGTTCGCCTCGTAGCCCATCGCCCGATCGAGCTCCGTCGGGTGCGCGACGGATTCATGGATCGTGAGCCAGAGGTGGCTGGGGTGCAGGATCAGGTCGTAGCGCCCCACGTCGACCGGCTTCGCCTTGAGCTTCTCCGCGGCCTCCTCGCCCCACTTGCGCGCGTTGCCCACGGGATCCCGATCGAGGAGGTACTCGTAGCCACGCCCGGCCGGCGGGATGACGTTGGTGCGCACCTGGAAGTCGCTCATGTCCGGCGCGACCGCGGTGGCGGCGAACGGCAGCCAGCTCCGGATCAGCGTCTGGTGGATGAGCGAGTCGTCGGTGTTGGCGAAGTGCTTCTCTTCCTTCACGAAGAACATCGAGCTGTTGACGAACCGGACCCCCGGCACCTTCGCCGCCTCGGCGTTGGCCTTGAGGAGCAGCTCCACCTTCTGCTCGATCGGGATCTCGAACGGGTCGGTCGTGTAGGCGCTCTTCCAGGTGACGTTGCGATGCGTCTCCGCCGGCGCGAGCTCCACCGGCCGCGCGCCGGGGATCCTGTTGGCCTTCGCGATGGCCGCCGCCTCACGCGCCGCGCGTGCGACGCCGTCCGCCGTCAGCATCTGCGTCGCCGCGAAGCCCCACTGGCCATCCACGAGCGCGCGCACGCCGAGGCCGACGGAATCGGTATCCACGACGTTGACGATCTGCTGCTCGCGGGTGACGACGAAGTTGTTGCGGTAGCGCCCGATGCGCGCGTCCGCGTACGAGGCGCCCGCGCTCTTCGCGGCGTTCAACGCCGCCATGAGGAGGGCATCGATGTCGAGCTCCTCGAGCGGCCGGCCATCGTGGGCCGGCAGGCTCGCGAGCCGGGCGAACAAGGTGTCCGGCAACAGCAGCTGCCCCGCGGCCGCGGCACCGGCGGCCATGGCGCCGTGCCGCAGGAAGTCACGCCTGGATGTCATTCGGGAATCCTGGAAGGTGGAGACTTCCCTATAGTCGCGCGTGGCCCGCGGCTACGCCAGACGGTGCGGCTGTACGGAAGTTGTCGGCACCCGCACCGGCTACCCCAGCGGAAACAGATCCGCGTACACCCCCGCCTCCCCCGCCTTCCGGCGGTCGCTCGGCCCGTCGTATACGACGAGAAGCTGCGAGGCTCCACCCGCCGAGTCCCAGACCGTCATCCCTTCGGCGCGATCGACGCCGGCGCCGTGCGGCACGTCGAACAGGCGCACCAGGCGGTCGTCGTGCACGACTTCGTCGCACTCCGCGCCGGCGCCGCCGAGCCACCGGAACACCGCGATCGTACCGTCAAGCACCATCGTCGGCCCGGCGAGGATCAGCAGGTCCTTGCCGTGCGTGCGCAACTCGCGGATGCCCATCCCCTTCAGGTCGAGAAAGTGCTTCGCGTACGAGCGCTTCACGCGGTCGCCCGCGGTGTCCTTCGCCACCCTCCGGCGCACGAGCCGGAGCACGTGCTCGTCGTCGTCGTCCTCCTCCAGCTCCATCGACAGCACGACGGCGAATCCGCGCAGGACCGGCCCACGGAGTCCGAGGTACAGACGCCCATCGCTGACCGCGAGCCCTTCGACGTCGAAGCCGTTGTCCTTGCCCGGAATGCCGAGAAATGGCGCCAGGTGCTCGTCGTCCTTCAGCTCCTGGGTGAGCTCGTTGCCCTTGCCGTCGAAGGCGAGGTGCGCGGCCGTGAGCGGGCGCTTGTCGCCGATCGGGACGCGACGCGGCGCGTCCGCCTTGCGCTTCAGCTCGTACCGTCCGTCCTTCGCCGGCACGCACGGGATCCGCGCAAGGAGGTAGCGATTCCGTTCACGCACCACGTCGGCGAGGCGCTCGATCTGCTCCGCCTCCTCGAGCCGCTTCTTGGGCTTCTTCCGCTTCAGCCCGTGCGAGCCGGCCACCCAGAGGTACTGGCCGTCGAACCCGAGCCCCTCGATGTCGACCTCCTCGTCCTCGTCGGCCGGCAGGTCGAGGAAGTCGTGGAGCGCGAAGCGTTCATGCGCCGCGAAGTGGTGCGGCCCCACGCGGGAGAGCCGCTCAAGCGTCGCCGTCTCGTCGGACGCGAGCCACAGGTCGTCGCCGGTGCGAACGGCGACCGAGAGGTCGGCACGCACGGGGTGCGCTTCGTCACCCTTCGAGGGATCGAACTCCAGCAGGACTCGGGCAGGCAGGGCCATGATTCGCGGGTGGGGTCGCCACCGCGATGCGCAGGAGTTGCGCCGCGTCGCGGTGTCGTCTCGCGACGAGCGGCGAGCTACCGCGCCAGCCGATAGTTCCCGTACGCCGCCTCGTGCGTCACCTCCCGCACGACATACGGAGCGAGCCACTCCGGGATCCGCACCGGATGGTCCTCCGACGGGATCTCGAGCTCCGCGAGGAACAGCTCACGGTCGGTGAACGCGTCGACCTCCCACGTCAGGTCGCCGTCGGGGATGAAGTATCTGCGCTTCTGCAGCCGCCGCCCCGACGTCACCGACCACAGGGCCTCGAAGATCCCGCGCGTCGTCTCCTCCTCGAACTCCTGGCGCGCGATGCCGCGGCCGAGCTTCACGGTGCGGACGAACCGTTCGTCGCCGCCCTCGCTGACGCGGCGGATGCGCTCCCGGACCGTCTCGCCCGGCACGTACCCCTGGTCGATCAACACGCTGCGGGCGCCGGCGGCGGCAGGCGGCAGCGCCCGCAGGAGATACTTCCGCTCGATCTCGATGTTGGGAGCCATGCCGGATGATGGAGGATTCGCGGCAAAGACGCGAGCGCCGCTGGACAGCGATGCGTCCGCGGGCAAACTTTTCCCCGATGATCACACTCCCCCCTGTGCGGCGCGCCCGCCTCGCGCTGGCGCTCGTCCCGGCGCTCGCCGCCTGCGACACGCAGCGAACCCCGCCCGCCGAGCTGCCCCTCTTCTCGCGGGTCGACTCGATCGCGACGCCGGCGCCGATGTGGGCCGCGGAGCCGAATCTCGCGGCCTCGCCCGACGGCGACGTCTACCTCAGCTGGCTCGAGCGCCAGCCGGACTCCTCGTACGCGTTGAAGGTCGCACGGCGCGAAGGAGCGACGTGGGCGCAGCCCGCCGTCGTCGCCGCGGGGCGCGAGTTCTTCGTGAACTGGGCGGACTTCCCCTCCGTGCTGGCCCTCGAGGACGATCGCCTCGCCGCGCACTGGCTGCAGCGCAGCGGCGAGGGGCGCTATGCGTACGACGTCCGCGTCGCGCAGTCGGCGGACGGCGGCAGGACGTGGAGCGCCGGCGTCGTCCCGCATCGCGATGGCACGCAGGCGGAGCACGGGTTCGTCTCGATGTGGCCGGATGGCGATGGCCAGGTGGGGATCACGTGGCTCGACGGGCGCAAGTACGCGCGCAGCGATTCGGGGCCGCAGGAGACGATGCTCATGCACACGACCATCGGTCGTGACATGAAGCTCGGGCAGGAGACGCCGCTCGACATGCGGATCTGCGACTGCTGCAAGACCGCGGTGGCGCGCGCGGCCGATGGTCCCGTCATCGCCTACCGCGATCGCACCGAAGACGAGATCCGTGACATCTACGTCGTCCGCCAGGTCGGACGTGTCTGGACGGAGCCGGCGCGCGTGCACGCGGACGAGTGGAAGATCGCCGCCTGCCCCGTGAACGGGCCGGCAGTCGCCGCCCAGGATCGCCGGGTTGTGGTGGCGTGGTTCACCGGTGCCGGCGATACCGCGCGCGTGAACCTTGCCTTCTCCGATGACGGGGGCGCGACCTTCGGCGCGCCGGTGCGGGTCGACGATGGCAATCCCGCCGGGCGTGTGGACGTGATCCTCGTCGAAGACGGCGCCGCCGTCGTGTCGTGGGTCGAGAACCTCGGCGACCGCGCGGAGGTGCGCGTCCGCCGCGTGCGCGAAGGCGCGGAGCGCGGCGGCGCCCGGGAGCCCGCGGTCACGATCGCGCAGTCCACCGCCGCGAGGGCCAGCGGGTTCCCGCGCATGGTCGCGACGAAGGACGAGGTGGTGTTCGCATGGACGGTTCCCGGCGCCACGCGTGAGGACCCCTCCGGCATCCGCCTCGCCGCCGCGAGGCTCGCCCGATGATTGGCCGCACGACGATGACCCTCGCGCTGACGGCAGCGCTCGCCGCATGCGCGCCCGCTGGCGACTCCGCCGCCGGGAGCGAGGGGGAGGAGCGCCGCTCCGGACAGACGGGTGCCTTCGCCCCCGTGCTGGAATCGCAGACGCTCGATGGAAAGCCGGTGGCGCTCGACTCCCTGCGCGGCACGCCGGTGCTCCTCAACATCTGGGCGACGTGGTGCCATCCCTGCCGCGATGAGATCCCGGTGCTCCAGGCACTCCACGAGCAGTACGCCCCCCGCGGGCTCAGGATCGTGGGCGTCACGATCGACGATGCGGGAAGCGAGGACGACATCCAGAGCTTCGCGAAGGAGTTCGGGATGACCTACACGGTGTGGCACGACCCCGATCAGCGCGTCATGCCGTCGTTCAGCGTCGTCGGGGTGCCGACGACCTTCCTGATCGGCCGCGATGGACGCGTGATCTGGCGAAAGACGGGCGAGGTGAAGCACGGGGATCCGGTGCTCGCGGCCGCGCTCGACTCCGCGCTTGCGATGGGCAATTAGACCCGGTTTTTCGTGGCACCGGCAGGGTTGGGCGGGGTAGTAGCGCGGATACCCAAGGGGGCCCCGACATGCAGACACCACTCAGACTGTTCGGCACGCTCGCGCTCGGCGCAGTGCTGGCCGCGTGCGGCAACAAGACCGCGCCGCTGGACGAGGATCTCGCGCGCGATCTCGAGCAGGTCGGTGGAGGCTCCATCGAGCTCGCCCCGACCGCGAACGGAACGCAGGTGATGTCGGCGATCGAGCTGTCCCCGAAGGCTCCAACGGCAGCGCCCGCGCCGGCACCCGCCAAGGCACGGGCGCCCCGGCCGGCACCCCGTCCGAAGCAGCAGGTCGCCCGCGCACCGTCGCCGAAGCCGCGTGCCGTGGACCGTGCACCGACCCCTGCTCCGGCGCCAGAGCCGGCCCGCGCCGCGGCCGACGAAGTCGAGATGGAAGCGCCCGCGCCGGCTCCGAGTGCGGCACCCCAGGGCGCCGGTGCTCCGCCTCCGGGCGGGTGGCGGAGCGTCGACGACGTGATCCGCAACAGCAGGGTGCCCATCACGCCGTGAGTCACAGGTGTGGCAGGCAGTTCGGGGCCCGGCGAGACGCATCTCGCCGGGCTTTTTCATTCCGACCCGTTGTTGGCGGGTTGACGTAACAGGGCCGCAGTGGCGATCTTTCATCCGTCAATCCGGATGAAATGATAACCAGCCGCGGCCCTTCCATTTACGACCGCCTCACGGCGCTCGCCGACTCCACCCGGAGCAGGATCCTGCTCCTCCTGGAGCGGCACGAGCTCACCGTCGGCGAGCTTGGCGCCGCGCTCCAGCTGCCCCAGTCCACCACCAGCCGCCACCTCCGGATCCTCTCGGACGAGGGCTGGCTGGTCGCCCGCGCAGAAGGGACGAGCCGGCGCTATCGTGTTGCGGCGTCGAGACTTGACGATTCCGCCCGCGGACTCTGGCACCTCGTTCGGTCTGAGGTCGAGGCTACACCGCAGGCCGCGCAGGACCGGCACCGGCTCGAGGGCGTGCTCGCGCAGCGGCAGTCCCGCCGGACCGCGTATTTCGACAGCGCCGCCGCGGGCTGGGACCGGACGCGCACGGAGCTCATCGGTGAACGCACGGACCTGCTCGCCCTTCTCACCCTCCTCGATCCCTCGCTGGTCGTCGGTGACCTGGGCTGCGGCGCCGGGCACCTGAGCGAAGCGCTCGCCCCCTGCGTGGCCCGGGTGGTCGCGGTCGACGAGTCCGGACCGATGCTCGACGCCGCGCGCGAGCGCCTCGACGGGCTCGCGAACGTCGAGCTGCGTCCGGGATCACTCGAGACGCTGCCGGTGGCCGACGAGGAGCTCGACGCCGCCGTGATGGTGCTCGTCGCCCATTACCTGGCCGAGCCCGCCCGCGCGATCGGGGAGGCATCCCGTTCGCTTCGGGATGGTGGTCGCTTCGTCCTCGTGGACCTGCTCCCGCACGACCGCGACGATTTCACCCTGCAGATGGAGCATCTCTGGCAGGGATTCGACGCGGACACCATCACCGGGTGGCTCGAAGCTTCCAGCTTCACCGACATCCGTTATCGTCCGCTGCCGTCGGACCCGCACGCGAAAGGCCCCGGCCTCTTCGTCGCCTCGGCGACGAAGGTCGGGTAATCCATAGACGACTCACGATTCACGACTCACCCGCCCATGGCTACGCTCACTGCCCCCGAACTCGCGAGCAACGACACCGCTCGCCCCGCCTTCAAGGTCGCCGATCTCGCCCTCGCCGAGTGGGGCCGCAAGGAGATCCAGCTCGCCGAGCACGAGATGCCCGGCCTCATGTCGCTTCGTGCCGAATACAAGGGGAAGTTCCCCCTGAAGGGCGCGAAGGTCATGGGCTCGCTGCACATGACCATCCAGACCGCCGTCCTCATCGAGACGCTCGTCGACCTCGGCGCCGACGTGCGCTGGGTGTCGTGCAACATCTTCTCGACGCAGGATCACGCCGCCGCGGCCGTCGTCGTCGGCCCGAACGGCACGGTCGCGAAGCCGTCGGGCGTGCCGGTCTTCGCCTGGAAGGGTGAGACGCTCGAGGAGTACTGGTGGTGCACCGAGCAGGCGCTGATGTGGCCCGACGGCACCGGCCCGAACATGCTGCTCGACGACGGCGGCGACGCGACGCTGCTCGTGCACAAGGGCGCCGAGTTCGAGAAGGCCGGGAAGATCCCGGCATTCGATCCGAAGAACGACCCGGAAGAGTGGGGCGTCATCCTCGACCTCCTCAATCAGGAGGCGAAGCGCAATCCCGGCCGCTGGACGAAGGTCGCCGCCGCCATCAAGGGCGTGACCGAGGAGACGACGACCGGCGTGCACCGCCTGTACGAGATGATGAAGGCGGGCACCCTGCTCTTCCCCGCGATCAACGTCAACGACTCGGTCACGAAGTCGAAGTTCGACAACCTGTACGGCTGCCGGCACTCGGTGATCGACGGCCTGAATCGCGCAACGGACGTCATGCTCGCCGGCAAGGTCGCCGTCGTCTGCGGCTACGGCGAGGTCGGCAAAGGCTGCGCGGACGCACTGCGCGGCCAGGGCGCGCGCGTCGTCGTCACGGAGATCGACCCGATCTGCGCGCTCCAGGCGGCGATGGAGGGCTACGAGGTGAAGACCGTCGACGACGTGATCGGGACGGCCGACATCTTCATCACCGCGACGGGCAACTTCAACATCATCACCGCCGACCACATGGCGAAGATGAAGGACAAGGCCATCGTCGCGAACATCGGCCACTTCGACAACGAGATCGACATGGCCGGCCTCAAGAAGGTGAAGGGGCTGAAGCACCGCAACATCAAGCCGCAGTACGACGAGTACATCTTCGCCGACGGCCACTCGGTGCTCATCCTCGCCGAAGGCCGCCTGATGAACCTCGGCTGCGCGACCGGCCACCCGAGCTTCGTGATGTCGGCGTCGTTCACCAACCAGGTGATGGCGCAGATCGAGATCTTCACGAACACCAGCGCGTACGAGAGGAAGGTGTACATCCTGCCGAAGCATCTCGATGAGAAGGTCGCACGGCTGCACCTCGACAAGCTCGGCGTGAAGCTGACGACGCTCACCCCGGAGCAGGCGGCCTACATCGGCGTCAGCCAGCAGGGGCCGTACAAGCCGGAGCACTACAGGTACTAGTACCCGGTACTCAGTACAGGGTACGGGGACCGACGGGCTGCCCACGCAAAGGCATGGTGGGACCTGTGAACGCCTGAACGACAACGGCAGTACTCAGTACCCGGTACTGGGTACTAAGTACTGCCGTTGTCGCTCAATTACGCCTTAGCGAAGGCCGGATGTCGGTCCAGGTACCTGGTACGAAGTACCGAGTACTGCCGTTGCCGTAACCCGGACTACCAGCGCCCGTCGTTGCCGCGCTGGCGGCGCTTCAGCTCCTCGCGCTCGCGCTTCTGGTGCTCCTTGAGGCGTTCCCGCTCGCGCTTCTCGTAGTCGCGCTCACGCTTCCGCGCCTCGTTGCGGGCATGCACCTCGGCCGAGCGGGCCTGACCCCGGTTGCGGTAGACGCCGCGGTCGTACTCGTACCGGTCGTCGCGACGGCGCTGATCGTAGATGCGGCGGTCGTCGGTGTCACCGTACACCCCATCGCGATCGTAGTCGCAGACCCGCTCCGTGCGGCGGCTGCCCGAACGCTCGAGCCGCACGTCGACGCACGTCACGCCGCTGACGGTCCGCGAACCCGAGCGGGTGACCACCCGTTCGTCCGAGCGCACGATGACGTCACCCGCGCGCTTCCAGACCTGCGCCTGGGCCGGCACCGCGAACGCGGCCGCTGCAATCGCCCCGAGGGCCAGTGTCTTGATGCTCATGTTCAGTATCCTCCTCGCGGATCAGCCGCGTTGCTCCGGTTACGCCCCCTTCCAATGCAGGCCCGGTGCCGCGCGGCCCCGGTCGTGCCTGCAACGTAACCCCATGTAGATAACGGGGTTACGAAATGTGATCAATATCACGTCCGCTGTGGGTGTCCACTCGGGCGCGCAAACCGCGAATTCCGCGTCCCCCCACGCGGACGCTCCCCGCACCCGCTCCGTCCGCTGATTACCTTTTGCGCCGCTCGAGATCGCAGATCGGTTCCGACCGACGATCTCCCCTCGAAGCCACCGTACGGCCCGACGCAGCGGCCGCCCCGTACCAGTCTCCCCGACTTCCATGGAATGGCTCAGCGACCCGAACGCCTGGATTGGACTCCTCACCCTCACGGTGCTCGAGATCGTCCTCGGGATCGACAACATCATCTTCATCTCGATCCTGGCGGGTAAGCTCCCGCGGGAGCAGCAGCCCAGGGCGCGGCGGCTCGGACTCTTCGGCGCGTTCCTCACGCGCCTCCTGCTGCTGCTCAGCATCGCCTGGATCGTCCGGCTCACGCAACCGTTGTTCGAGGTGCTCGGGCACCCCATCAGCGGCCGGTCGCTGATCCTCCTCGTCGGTGGCCTCTTCCTCATCGGCAAGGCGACCTTCGAGATCCACGGGAAGCTCGAGGGCGAGGATACCCACGGCGGCGCAACGAAGGTCGCAGCCTCCATGGCCGCCGTCGTCGCGCAGATCATGGTCATCGACATCGTGTTCTCGCTGGACTCCGTCATCACGGCGGTCGGCATGGTCGACAGCGTCTGGATCATGGTCGTCGCCAACGTCATCGCGCTCGGGATCATGCTCATGGCGGCCACGCCGATCTCGGCGTTCGTGGATCGCCACCCGACGGTGAAGATGCTGGCGCTGTCCTTCCTGGTGCTGATCGGCACCAACCTCGTGGCCGAAGGCCTCGGGCAGCACATCTCGAAGGGCTACACCTATTTCGCGATGGCCTTCTCCGTCGCGGTCGAGATGCTCAACCTCCGGCTTCGCGCCAAGGGCGTGCCGGTCGACCTCAAGGACAACCTCTGATGCGACACCTCGTCCTCCTGCTTGCCCTGCCGGTCACGCTTGCCGCACAGCAGCCCACGCCGGGCAGCGCCGAACGGGAAGTCGCCTCCTCCATCAGTGCGCGGACCGGTGGCTTCGATCGGCGGGACGGCTTCATCCCCGTCTACACGGACGCGCGGCAGGGCCGCCTCCTGCTCGAGATCCCGCGCGATTCGACGCGCATGCTGTTCTTCGTGTCGCAGGCGACCGGACTCGGCTCGAACCCCGTCGGCATCGACCGCGGCGCATCGGGCTTCGAGCAGGTCGCGCGGTTCGACCGCGCCGGAGACCGCGTCATCGTCGTCTTCGAGAACTGGGCGTATCGCAGCTCGGATGCAGCGAATGCGGATCATCAGCGGACCGTCGCCGAGGCGTTCCCATCGAGCCCCGTGGCCTCGCTGCCGCTGCTCGCGGCGGAGAATGGGAAGCTGCTCGTGGATGCGACCGATCTCGCCTACCGCGACTGGAACGACGTCGCGGGCACGCTCACGCGGAGCAACCAGGGCACCTACGGCATCGCGCGCGATCGCTCGAGCATCGTGCAGGCACGCACTGCTGCCTATCCGGACAACACGGAGATCGCCGTCGCCCTGGGATTCACGCTGAACGGGGGCCGTCCGGGCGCCATCGTGAACCAGGTGCTTCCGGATGCGCGCGCGCTCACGCTTCGCCAGCACATCTCGCTCGTGCGGCTCCCCGATGGCGGTTACGAGCCCCGCGCCCGCGACCCGCGTGTCGGCTACTTCGGGATCAGCTTCCGCGACTACGCCCAGCCGATCCAGCGGCCGCTCATCCAGCAGTGGATCGCGCGCCATCGGCTCGAGCGGACGAACCCCGATGACCCCCGCTCGCCGATCGCGAGGCCGATCGTCTACTATGTGGACCGGGGGATCCCGGAGCCGCTGCGCACCGCGACGCTCGAGGGCGCGCGCTGGTGGACGGAGGCGTTCGACAGGGCAGGGCTCAGCGGCGGCTTCCGCGTGGAGCTCCTCCCGGAGGGCGTCGACCCCATCGACGCGCGCTATAATGTCGTCCAGTGGATCAACCGCCACGAGCGCGGCTGGTCGGTCGGCGGATCGCTCGGCGATCCGCGCACCGGCGAGATCCTCAAGGGCATGGCGCGCATGGATTCGCATCGCGCGCGCACCGACTACAACCTCTATGCAGGGCTCATGGGGGCGGATGCCGCGGCCGCGGACACGGCGTTCGTCCTCGCACGCGTGCGGCAGGTCACGGCCCACGAGATCGGCCACACGCTGGGACTCGCGCACAACTACATCGCCAGCACCTACGAGCGCGGCTCGCTCATGGATTACCCGCCGCCGCGCGTGCGGCTGGTGAACGGCGAGATCGACATCAGCCAGGCCTACGACGTCGGTCCGGGAGAATACGACGTGTGGGCGATTCGCTGGGGCTACGGGATCTTTCCGCCCGCGACCGAGCGCGACTCGCTGGATGCGATCGTCCGGGAGGGGCTGCGGAAGGGCTTCCTTTACCTCGGCGATGCCGATGCGCGGCCGGACTACGCCAGCGACCCGCGGACCAACCTCTGGGACGACGCCGCCACGGCGGCGGAGTTCCTGAAGCACCAGATGGACGTCCGCCGCGTGGCGATGCAGCGATTCGGCCTTCGCAACATCCGCCCGGGCGATCCGGTTGCGCTGCTGCAGGAGCGGTTCGCCCCCGTGTACTTCATGCACCGGTTCGCGATCAACTCGCTCGCGAAGGCGGTGGGCGGGATGGAATACAGCAATCCGCTGCGAGGCGATGGGCAGCAGGCCACGCGCCCCATCCCCGCCGCGGAACAGCGCGAGGCGCTCCGCCTGCTGGTCGCCGCGCTCTCGCCCGCCGAGCTTGCGATCCCCGATTCGGTGCTGACGCTGATGGTGCCGAATGCGTCGTCGGTGACGCCGCCGGTCGAGCTGTTCGGGAGCCGGACCCAGCCGGCGTTCGATGAACTGGGCGCGGCGCGCACGCTCGCCCAGATGATCGTGGACGCGATCCTCCAGCGGGAGCGCGCGGCGCGCCTCGCGCAGCAGGACGCCCGCGGTCACGAGCCGTCGCTGAACGAGGTGATGACGACGGTGCGCGCGGCAACGTGGGATGAACGGGCGCAGGCAACCGGCAGGCAGGCCGCACTGCGTCGTGTCGCCCAGCGGGCGGTCGTGGACGGCCTCCTGCGTCTCGCCGCGGACGATGCCGCGAGCCCGGAGGTCCGGGGAATGGCGGAGCTGCACCTCCGGCTCGTCCGCGCCTCCGCCGAAGGCCGGGCCTCCGCGGCCGGCCGCAACGCCGCCGCCCGCGCGCATTACTTCGCGATGGCGGGCGACGTCGCCCGATGGCTCGACCGCCGAGAGCTGCCGAAGCCGACGCCGGCGCTGGTGGCGCCTCCCGGGGATCCGTTCGGGGAGCCGTGATCGCGCGTTCGTAGCTCGGTGCGCGGGGGCCAGGCCACCGACCCCCGGAGACGGGGCGATGGGCCTGGCTCTTGCCTTCGCTTGGGCTCGGGTGCCCCGCGCGCCTGCGGCTGCCTCTCGAACAGCTCGCGAAATCCGATCCTTCAGGAGTCCCAGCTCGATGCGTTTCCGTACTGCACTGCTCGCCAGTGCCTTCCTGCTTGGTACCGTCCAGGCCGCCTCTGCCCAGAGCGTCGGTCGCATGGTCGTCGATGACTTCAAGTACGCCGGCCAGGACATGTGGGCCGTGTGGACCGCCCCCTTCGACGGCAGCGGCCAGGACTGGCTGCTCGCGGCCGGACTGATCGCCGGCTCGCACGCGCTCATGCCCATCGACGACGACATCGATCGTTGGGCCGTGCGCGACTCCGCCAGCGCGCTGTTCAAGTCGCTCAAGCCGTTCCGACGCCACGGGGTGCTGTTCCAGGGGAAGAGCCTGGTCCCCTTCGCCGGCGCGGCACTGATCGCCGGCTACGCCTTCAAGAACCAGGACATCCGCGACGGCATGTACGGATGCGCGACCTCCTGGCTCTCGAACAACATGCTCCGGCATCAGGTCCTGTACCGGTTCGTTCGACGCGAGCGGCCCAATCCCCACAAGGACGGCACGACCCCGCCGGCCGTCGAGGGTGACCAGTACGACTGGGGGCTCTCCGCCGGCGATACCTCATGGGGGCACAACTCCTGGCCTGGCGGGCACGTGGCCAACGTCGCTGCCTGCGCGTCGTTCTTCCGTCACCGCTTCGAGATGGGCTACGCCGAGCCGGTGCTGTGGGCCCTGGTCGCCGGTGTCGGCGTCGGCCGCATCGCCGACCGCGCCCACTGGACGTCCGACCAGGTGCTCGGCGTCGTGTTCGGCTATGCCATCGGGCGCGAGGTCGCCCTGCGTCAACGGAAGCGCGAGGAGCGCCGTCGCGCCGCGGAAGGGGGTGCCGCGGCTCCGGCCATCCCGACGAGCCCCCGCGACGGGCTCTATCTCGTCAACGACCCGCAGCGCGGCATCGGGCTAGGGTGGCAGACGGCATTCTAGGGCGGTGAACCGCCACCGCAGTACTGAAGTACGGAGTACCTGGTACGGAGACCGACGGGCTGCCCCCGCTAATGCGTGGGGGAGTCCTTCCCGGAAACGGCCTGAAAACCACACTCGCCCGGCAGACAGCGTCTGCCGGGCGAGTGCGCGTCGGGGCTCAGCTGCCGACGTACCGCATTCGACGCCGTGTACTTCCGTCGCTCTCGTACCACGTACGA
>DASTYL010000133.1:0-2692 GCA_035764975.1 Gemmatimonadaceae bacterium
CGGCGCTTTCCCGACATCCAGACCGACGTGACGGAGGCGGACTGGCGCGCCTGGCAGCGGCGTCCGCGCATCACCGTCGACGACGCGCAGGCCGTGCGCGAAGCCCTCCCCGCCGGCGCGCGCTGGGCCATGCACGACATCACGTGGGGTACGGCCGGCTCGACGTTCCTGCAGGGCGGCCCCCAGGTGATGGCGCAGGCGGTGACACCGGGGTTCTTCGCCATCAAGGACCTGAACGTCGCCCACGGACGCGTGTTCACCGAGCAGGAGGACCTGCTCGGCACGCCGGTGGTGGTGATCGGCGACGAGATCGCGGAGCGCTACTTCCCGAACCTCGATCCCCTGGGGCGCGAGCTGCGCATCAACCGGTTCCCGTTCCAGGTGATCGGCGTGCTCGAGAAGCAGGGCACCGTGTTCGGCATGTCGCTCGACCGCCAGGTCATCGCGCCCTTCCACTCGCAGATGTCGCGCATCACGAGGGCGCGCCAAAACCTGTACGGCGTGGTCGTGAAGTCGCCGACGCCGGCCGAGTTCAACGGGCTCGAGGAGATCGTGCGCGAGGTCATGCGCAAGCGCCACAAGCTGCGCCCGGCCGAGCCTGACGACTTCACGCTCGAGAGCTCGGAATCGGCGCTCAGCTCGTGGCAGACGATCAAGCGCTACCTGGTGCTCGCCGGCATCGTGCTGCCGGCGATCGGGCTCGTGGTGGGCGCGATCGTGATCATGAACATCATGCTCGTGGCGGTGGCGGAGCGGACGCGCGAGATCGGGATCCGGAAGTCGCTCGGCGCGCGGCGGCGCGACATCCTGGCCCAGTTCCTCGTGGAAAGCGCGACGCTCGCCGCGTTCGGCGCGATCATCGGCGTCGCGCTCGGGATCGCGCTGTCGCAGCTGGTGGCGGCGCTCTCACCGCTTCCGGCGGCGGTCGCGCCCTGGTCGATCGCGGTCTCGGTGCTCATCGGCGGCGGCGTCGGCATCATTGCCGGCGCCTATCCGGCGAGCCGGGCGGCGCGACTGGACCCCATCCTCGCCATGAGGTCGGAGTAGCATGGCGATCGGAACGCGACTGTACTCGTTGCTCGAGGGCGTCCTCATCGCCTTCGATTCGATCCGGACCAACAAGGTCCGCGCGGGCCTGACGATCCTCGGGATCGCGGTCGGCGTGTTCGTCGTGACCGTCATGGCGGCCGCGGTCCACGGGATCAACGCCGGCGTCGCGAGCTCGATCGCCGCCGCCGGCCCGACGACGTTCTTCGTCTCGCGCTGGCCGGCCGAGATCACGAGCTGCAATGGGTCCGCCGACAGCTGTCCCTGGCGCCGGAATCCGCCGCTGACGCTCGCGCAGGCGCAGGAGATCGAGCGGCTGCCGATCATCCAGGACGTCACCGCGCACATCGGCACCTCCGCCAGCATCAAGTTCGCCGACCGCGAGCTGCCGGGCGTCGGGCTGGAGGGCTACACCGACGGCTGGATCGACGTCAGCGGCGGCGACATCCTCCAGGGGCGGAACTTCACCCCGAACGAGTACGAGGCCGCCGCACCGGTCGTGCTCATCAACGACAAGGTGCACGAGCGGCTGTTCATGGGCGGCGAGGCGGTCGGCAAGGAGGTCCGCGTCAACGGCCAGCTGTTCACCGTCGTCGGCGTCTACAAGCCGATCGCCAATGCGTTCGACGCGGGCAGCCGTGGCCGCGTGTTCGTGCCGCTCCAGACGGCCCAGCGCAAGCTCAACGTCGGGCTCTGGTGGCTCGATCTCACGGTGAAGCCGAAGGAAGGCGTGGCGCGCGACCTCGCCATGGACGAGACGATCGCCACGCTGCGCGCCATGCGGCACCTGCGGCCCGCGCAGCAGAACGACTTCTTCACGGCGACGCCCGAGAAGATCCTCGAGCTCTACAACCGCATCGTCGGCGTGTTCTTCCTCGTGATGATGGTGCTGTCCGCCATCGGCCTCCTCGTGGGCGGGGTGGGAGTCGTCGCCATCATGATGATCAGCGTCACGGAGCGCACGCGCGAGATCGGCGTCCGCAAGGCGCTGGGCGCGACGCGCGGGACCATCCTCTGGCAGTTCCTCGTCGAAGCGTCGACCCTCACGTCCGTCGGCGCGATCGTCGGGCTCGTGGTGGGCGGCGGGCTCACGTTCCTCATCCGGACCGCGACGCCGATCGAAGCCAGCATCCCGCCGCTCGCGGTGGCGGCGGCGCTCACCGGCAGCGCGTTCGCGGGCATCGTCTTCGGGCTGCTGCCCGCGGCACGGGCCGCGCGGCTCGATCCGGTGGAAGCATTACGGTACGAGTAGACGCTCCCCTCTCCCTGTCCCCGCCCATGCCCCTGATCGAAGCCATTCGTCTCGCGCTCGCGACGATCCGCGTGCAGAAGCTCAAGAGCTTCTTCACGCTGCTGGGCGTCACCATCGGCGTGATGTTCCTGATCGCCGTGGTGTCGATCGTGGAAGGCATGAGCAAGTACGTGGAGGAGGATTTCATCGGGCGGTTCCTCGGCGCCAACACCTTCACGCTGCGCCGGACGCCGCGGTTCGCCGACAACACCACGGAGGAGGAGTGGCGGGCGTGGCAGCGCCGGCCGCGGTTGTATCCGTCGGACGTGGAGCTCGTGGCGAGCGTGCTCCCCCCCGGCACGCGCTTCGCCGTGGAGAGCGGGCGCACGGTGTACGCCTCCACGCCGTCCACGC
>DASTYL010000134.1:0-6108 GCA_035764975.1 Gemmatimonadaceae bacterium
CTGGTCTACGTGAAGGGCGAAGGCATCGTCCTCAACGAGCCGTCCGTGGTCGCGATCGACCGCGAGACGAAGAAGATCAAGGGCGTCGGCCTCGAGGCGAAGCGCATGCTCGGGCGCACGCCGGAGGGCGTGATCGCGGTGCGGCCGATGAAGGACGGCGTCATCGCCGACTTCGACGTCACCGAGAAGATGCTGCGCTACTTCCTCACGCTCATCATCGAGAACCACGTCTTCAAGGTGAAGCCGCGCGTGATCGTGTGCGTGCCGTCGGGCATCACCGAGGTGGAGAAGCGCGCGGTGCGCGACTCCGCGCTCGGCGCTGGCGCGAAGGAAGTCTTCATGGTCGCCGAGCCCATGGCGGCGGCGATCGGCGTCGGCCTGCCGGTGGAGACGCCGACCGGCAACATGGTGATCGACATCGGCGGCGGCACGACGGAGATCGCCGTCATCGCCCTGTCGGGCATCGTGAGCGATACGTCGATCCGCGTCGGCGGCGACGAGCTCGACACCGCGATCCTGCAGTTCCTGCGCAAGAACTACAACCTGCTCATCGGCGAGGCGACCGCCGAGCAGGTGAAGATCCAGATCGGCAGCGCGGCCCCCGTGGGCGACGAGCGCGAGGTGGACGTGAAGGGACGCGACCTCGTGAGCGGCATTCCCAAGACGGTGCGCGTGCACTCGAGCGAGATCCGCGAGGCCATCCAGGAGCCGGTGCAGCAGATCGTGGACGCCGTGCGCCGTGCGCTCGAGATCACGCCGCCGGAGCTTGCCAGCGACATCGTCGACCGGGGCATCGTGATGACGGGCGGGGGCGCGCTGATCCGCGGGCTCGACCTCCTGCTCAGCCAGGAGACGAACCTGCCCATCCACGTGGATGAAGATCCGCTGACGTGCGTCGTGCGCGGGACGGGGCGAATCCTCGATGACGAGGAGAAGTACTGGTCCGTGCTGAGCGCCTGAGGAGCGGGTGGCCCGAACGTCCCGCTTCAGCAGCAAGGTGGACCTCACGATCTTCGTGGTCTGCCTGTTCACCGCGCTCGTCATCGCGGTCGTTCCCGGGCCGGCGCGCGAGCCGATCGCGAAGTCGCTGCGCCGGAGCGTCATGGCCCCCCTCGTCCGCCTGCAGCGGGGCGCGGAGCGCTGGCGTGCGGCCTGGGTCGCCGCCGAGCGCAACGCCGCCACTCGCGACACGCTGGCCCTGCGGGCGTTCAGCGCGGCCTCGCTCGAGGCCGAGAACGCGCAGCTTCGGCGCCTCCTGGGGCTGGGGAGCCGGCTCGAGTGGGGCTTCGTACCCGCGGAGGCCATCCACGCCGCCGGCCGCGCGGAGCCCTTCACGCTGACGCTCACCGCCGGCTCGAGGGCCGGGGTGACGGTGGGATCTCCGGTCGTCGCCCCCGAAGGCATGGTCGGGAAGGTCGTGACCGTCGATCCCACGATGAGCATCGCGATCACGTTCTCCCACGTCGACTTCCGGACGAGCGCAATGACCGCCGACGAGAGCGCGTTCGGGATCGTCTCCCCGCACCTCGGCGAGGGCAGCGACTCCACGCGCTACCTGCTCGAGATGCGCGGCGTCCCGTACCGGAGCCAGATCAAGCCCGGCACGGTCGTCTACGCGGCCGGGATCGGCGGCGTGTTCTCCCGCGGTATCCCGATCGGAACGATCCTGCAGGAGATCCAGACGCCCGAAGGCTCCTGGTCCCGCACGTACCTCGTCCGGCCGGCGGTGAACCCGGGGCTGGTGAGCTCCGTGATGATCATGAGCCAGCGGCGCGCCAACTCCGGCATGGACGGCGTCTGGCAGATGACCACCGCGCTCGACTCCGCCGTCCGCGGCGTGGCCGTCGCCGGGGACTCGATCGCCCGTGCCGACTCGGCCGCGCGCGCTGCCGCGGCCCGGCGGGCAGTGATCGATTCGGCCGCCCGGCTGCCGCGACCCGTCGACACGACGCGGGTGGACACGGCGGCGGCCGCAGGACAGCGGCCGGCCCCGGCGCCTGCGCGGGTGGTCCCGCGCCCGGCCGCCCCGCGGCCGAGCCAGCCGGTCGCGCCGCGGGACACCGCCAGCCCGGCGGCGCCGCCGCTCGCCGACACCGTGAGGCCGCGATGAACTGGGGCGTCGTGATCCGGACCGCGCTCGTCTGCGCGATCCTCATCGTGCTGCACTTCACGCTCCGCCCGCTACTCGGGTGGCGCGCGGGGATCGACTTCATCCTCATCGCGCTCGTCTTCGGCGCCGTGCGCATGCGGCCGGGGCTGGCGGCGATCTTCGGGCTGCTGCTGGGGCTGGCTGCGGACTCCCTGACGGTGAACAGCTTCGGCGCGAGCGGGCTCGGAATGACCGTCGTGGGGTATGCTGCGTCGTACCTCAAGGCCGTGTTCTTCGCCGACAACGTGGCGTTGAACGGGTTCTTCCTCTTCATCGGGAAGTGGGTGTTCGACGTGATCTTCTTCCTGATGGCGGGGCAGCTGGGCGGCGCGGAGCTGGTCATGCAATTGCTGGTCTGGTCGTCGCTCTCGGCGGCGGTGACGGCGATTGCGGGCGTGCTCTCGCTGACGCTGCTCCGCCCCGTCCTGGAGGCGAGAACGACGTGAGCTTCCATCCGAACGAGATCGTGCGACGGTCCCGCGCGGCGACCGTGCTGGTCGCGGGCGTGCTCATCTTTCTGCTGAGCGGGTTCTTCCGCACGCAGATCATCGAGCACGAGCAGTACACGATGCGTTCGGAGGAGAACCGGCTGCAGGAGATTCCGCTGCCGGCGCCGCGCGGGATCATCTATGACCGGCGGGGCGAGCCGATCGCGGAGAACGTCGTCGGCTACTCCATCTCCGTCATGGCGCAGCGGTCCGATACGCTCAAGGGCGTGCTCGAGCGGCTGCGTCGGATCATCCCGATCTCGGACGGGCAGGTGGACGCGGCCATCCGTCGGTTCCGGCGCGACGGACCCTCGCGCCCCGCCGTGCTGCTGCCCGACGCGTCGTACGACGTCGTCGCGGTGCTCGAGGAGCGCCGCAGTGAATTCCCCGGGTTGATCATCCAGTCGGCGCCGAAGCGCTCGTACCCCGACGGCGCCGCGCTGTCGGCGTTCGTGGGGTACATCGCGGAGATCAACGAATCGGAGCTCGCCAAGCCCGTGTATCGCGACAGCGCATACAAGGCGGGACAGCTCATCGGGAAGCAGGGCCTCGAGAAGCAGTACGAGGCCGTGCTGCGCGGACGGGAGGGCAGCCGCTTCGTCGAGGTCGATGCGCGCGGACGCATCGTCCGCGAGGCGGGCGCGGCCCGCGCCGACCTCCAGCCGCGCCCGGGCAAGGATCTGCGCTCTTCGATCGACCTCCGGCTGCAGCGATACATCGACACGCTGTTCACCCGGGATTCCATCATCGCGGGCGCCGTCGCGATGGATCCGATGACGGGCGACGTGCTCGCGCTCCACAGCTCTCCCGGCTACGACCCCAACCGCTTCGTCGGCGGGATCCCGGCCGACTACTGGAAGCAGCTCCGCGAGGATCCCAGGCAGCCGCTCTACAACAAGGCGCTGCAGGGGCTCTATCCGCCGGCGTCGACGTGGAAGCTGCTGACGGCGGCGGTCGGACTCGAGGAGAAGGCGGTGGCGCTCGACGATCGGATGCCGGTGCCGTGCACCGGCGGGTTCACGTACGGCCGGTACTTCCGCTGCTGGGACAAGAACGGCCACGGCGCCGTGGATCTCGCGGGTGCCATCGCGAAGTCCTGCAACGTGTACTTCTATCAGCTCGGCCTGAAGCTCACCATGTCGCGCCTGCTCGCCGGCGGCGTGAAGATGGGGATGAACCGCAAGACCGGCATCGACCTGCCGGAAGAGAAGAAGCCGCGCTGGCCGGACAGCGAGGCCTACTTCGACAAGCGCTTCGGCAAGGGGAAGTGGACGCGGACGCTCGTCCTGAACCAGGCGATCGGACAGGGCGACAACGACCAGACCATCCTGAGCATGGCGCGCTTCTACACGGCGTTCGCGTCCAGCGACGGCTATGCCGTGGAGCCGCGCCTCGTGGCCAACGGGCAGCCCCCGAAGCGCGAGAAGCTGCTGCACCTCACGCAGGCGCAGACCGCCGCCGTTCGCGAGGCCCTCACCGAAGTGCTGACCGAGCGCGGTACCGCCAACAGCGCACGACTCCCCGACGTCGTCGTCGCGGGCAAGACGGGGACGGCCCAGAACACCCGAAGCGACCTCGCGCATGCGTGGTTCGTCGGGTTCGCGCCGGCGCACGATCCCAAGATCGTCGTCGCCGTCATGGTGGAGTTCGGCGACCACGGCTACACCGCCGCGCGCTATGCGACGGCGATCATGGCCAAGTATCTCGGCGTCCGGCCGCCGGTCATCATGCAGGCGGCCACGCCGCTTGCGGCGCCACCGCGGCCGCCGGTCGATACCACCCCGCGGCCCCCCGTGGGGGACTGATGCCCGCCGGCAAGGTTCGTATCGATCTGCCGTTGCTGCTGACGGCGCTCGCGCTGTCCGTGTTCGGGATCCTCACGGTGTACTCGGCGGGGCAGACCGAAGTCCGGACGTATGCGGCGACCGCCTACCGCTCGCAGATCATGTGGTTCGGCATCGCACTCGTCGGCGCCTACGCCATGAGCCGCGCGTCCGTCCGCATGCTCGAGTGGCTCACGGTGCCCCTGTACGTGTTGAGCGTGCTGCTCCTGATGGCGACGCTCGTCATCGGCACGGGGGCAGGCACGGCCGCGAGCACCAAGAGCTGGATCGCCATCGGCGGGGTGCGACTCGGCCAGCCGTCGGAGCTCGCCAAGATCACGGTCGTCCTGATGCTCGCGCGCGTGCTCGCCAATCGCCGGGAGGCGCCGCGGTCGCTGCTGGATCTCTGGAAGCCCGCGCTCGTCGTGGGCGTGCCCTGGCTGCTGATCATGGCGCAGCCCGACCTCGGGACCGGGCTGGTGTTCATCGGCATCCTGTTCGGGATGCTGTTCTGGTTCGGGGCGCCCTGGCCGCTGCTCCTCCTGGTTGCAAGCCCTGCGATCAGCCTGGTCCTCGCCTTCAGCTCGGTCTATTGGGCGATCTGGTTCCTGCTCCTGCTGGCGCTCGTCCTCTGGTACAAGCCCTACATCCACGAGGGCATCGCCGTCGTGGTGGCGAACGTGGCGTTCGGCGTCATCGCGCCGCTGCTGTGGGAGCGGCTCAAGCCGTATCAGCAGAAACGCCTCACCGTCTTCCTGGATCCCTCACTCGATCCACGCGAAGCGGGCTATCACGTCACCCAGTCCAAGATCGCGATCGGCTCGGGTGGGCTGTTCGGGAAGGGATACACGCTCGGCACGCAGAAGCGGCTCGCGTTCCTCCCGGAGCAGCACACGGACTTCATCTTCTCGGTCGTCGGCGAGGAGCTCGGCTTCCTCGGCGTCACCGTCGCGCTGACCCTGTTCTTCATCCTGTTCCTCCGCATCATCCGCATCGCGGAGCGGGCCACCGATTCGTTCGGCAGCCTGGTGGCGTTCGGCGTGCTGGCGGGATGGTTCGTCCACGTCCTGGTCAACGTCGGCATGACGCTGAGCCTCATGCCGATCACGGGGATCCCGCTGCCGTTCTTCAGCTACGGCGGCTCCTTCCTGCTCGCCAGCTGGCTCGCGATCGGCGTGCTGTTGCGGATCTCGAACGAAGGGCGCGGCCGGTCGACGGGGCTCGCGATCTAGACGGCGCGCTGCGCGAGGGGGCGCTGCGCGAGGGGGCGCTGCGCGAGGGGGCGCTGCGCTGACAATCTCAGGTGGGGCAGTTCCGCCGCGCGAGGCGGCAAAGCCGCCGACGCGCCTCCTCCGTCGCGTAGCGGCGGCCCTCTCCGTCGCGTAGCGGCGGCACCCGGGCGTCGTTGCGCCACCGCACCCATCCGATCACATTTACCGCATGGCCTGGTTCCGGAAGGAGAAGAAGCCCCGCAAGCCGCAGCGCGAACGTCTCGAGATCCCGGCTGACGCCTGGGAGAAGTGCGAGGCGTGCGGGCACACGGACATCCGTGAGAAGTTCGTCCGCAACAGCAACGTCTGTCCGGCGTGCGACTATCACCGCCGGCTGCGGGCGACGGAGTACTGCGGGCTGCTCCTCGACGACGGGT
>DASTYL010000135.1:0-9752 GCA_035764975.1 Gemmatimonadaceae bacterium
GATGTCGAGCCCCTGCTCGGAGGCGATGCGGCGGGCGAGCGGGCTGCTCTTCGCCCGGCCGCCGTTGCTCCCGCCGCCGTCGCCGCCGGGCGCCGGGCTCGCGGGGCGCGCGCCGGCGCCGCCCGGTCGGGGCTGGGGCGCACCCGGCGCCGGCGCCGCCTTCTCCTGCGGCGGCATCGAGGCCTCGCCCTGCGCTTCTCCCGCCGCGCGGGGAACCGGGCTGACGCCCGCGGTCTCCTGGGCGGTCGCGACGACCTTCTCGGGCGCCGGGGCGCCCGCCGCTGGCGCCGCACCGCCACCGGCCGACGCGACGAGCGCGTCGATGTTCTCATCGGCCGCGGCGATGACGCCGATCAGCGAGCCGACGGCCGCGGTGCTCTCCTCGGCGAGGAGGCGCTTCCGGAGCACGCCGTCGCCGCGCGCGACGAGCTCCATGACCGCCTTGTCGGTTTCCACTTCGGCGAGGACGTCGCCGCTCTTCACGGCGTCGCCCTCGTTCTTGAGCCACTTCACCAGCCGCCCTTCCTCCATCGTGGGGGAGAGCGCTTCCATGAATACTTTCGTCGCCATGCCGGGGCTCAGTCGAGGTACATGACTTTCCGAACGGCCGCGATCGTCTTCGCGGCGTCGGGCTTCGCGGCCTTCTCGAGATTCTTCGCGTACGGCATCGGCACGTCGGCCTGGTGCACCCGCACCACCGGCGCGTCGAGGTCGTCGAAGCACTCCTGCTGGATCGAGGCCACGAGCTGCGCGCCCATGCCGGCGATCTCCCAGCCTTCCTCGAGCACCACCGCGCGGTTCGTCTTGCGAACGGACGCCGTCACCGCCTCCATGTCGATCGGGCGGAGGGTGCGCAGGTCGACGACGTCGACCCGGATCCCGTCCTTCGCCAGCTGGTCGGCCACCTGCATCGCGACGAGCACCATCTTCCCCCACGTCACGATCGTGCAGTGCTCGCCCTCGCGCTTCAGGTCGGCCTTGCCGAGCGGCACGATGTACTCTTCCTCGGGCACCTCGCCCTTGGTGTTGTAGAGCATCTCCCCTTCGAGGATGCACACCGGGTTGTCGTCGCGGATGGCGGCCTTCAGCAGCCCCTTCGCGTCGTACGGCGTGCCGGGGGCGACGACCTTGAGTCCAGGGATGTGGGCGAGCCATGACTCCCACGCCTGCGAGTGCTGCGCCGAGAGCTGGAGCGCCGCGCCGTTCGGGCCGCGGAAGACGATCGGGACGTTGTACTGGCCGCCGGACATGTAGAGCATCTTCGCGGCGGCGTTCACGACCTGGTCCAGCGCGAGGAGCGCGAAGTTCCACGTCATGAACTCGATGACGGGGCGCAGCCCCACCATCGCGGCGCCGACGCCGACGCCCGCGAATCCGAGCTCGGTGATCGGGGTGTCCACGACGCGCATCTCCCCGAACTCCTGGAGCAGGCCCTTGGAGACCTTGTACGCGCCCTGATAGACGGCGACTTCCTCGCCCATGATGAAGACGCGGTCGTCGCGCTGCATTTCTTCGCGGAGCGCCTGGTTGAGGGCGTCGCGGTAAGTGATGACTGGCATGATGGTCAGGTCGTGGTGTCGACGAGGACGTCTTCGAACAGGGCTTCGAGGGGCGGCTCCGGGCTCTGGTCCGCGAAATCCCACGCGTCCTGCACCACGGCCTTCACGTCCTCGTCGAGCTTCGCGAGCTCCTCATCGGAGATCTCCCCGCGTTCCTGCATCTGCACGCGCAGGAGCACGATGGGATCGCGCTTCATGTGCTCCTCGAGCTCCGCCTTCGAGCGGTAGGTGCCGCTGACCGCGTCGCTCATCGAGTGGCCCATGAAGCGGTAGGTCCGCACCTCGAGCAGCGTCGGCAGCGACTCCTTGCGCGCCCGCTCGATCGCCTCGCCCACCGTCGCGCGGACGGCATGCACATCCTGGCCGTCGCACTGCTCACGGTGGATGTTGTAGGCCGCGCCGCGCTCGTAGATGTCGTGGATGGCGGAGGCGCGCTCGAGCGCCGTCCCCATGCCGTAGCGGTTGTTCTCGATGATGTACACGACGGGCAGCTTCCAGAGGCCCGCCATGTTGAGCGCCTCGTGGAACGCGCCGGTGTTCACCACCGACTCGCCCATGAAGCAGATCATGACCTGGTCGCCGCCGCGGTACTTGATGGCGAAGCCGACGCCGGTCGCCAGCGGCACGTGCCCGCCGACGATCCCGTGACCGCCGAGGAAGTTCCGCTCCCGATCGAAGAAGTGCATCGAGCCGCCCTTGCCGCGCGCGCAGCCGTCCACGCGCCCGAACAGCTCGGCCATGGCCGCGCGCGGCGACATGCCGCGCGCCAGCGCCTGCCCATGGTCACGATACGTCGTGATGATGTAGTCGTCGGGGCGCAGCAGCGAGATGGACCCCGTGCTCACCGCTTCCTGCCCGATGTACAGGTGGCAGAAACCGCCGATCTTGCCGAGCGCGTACGCCTCGGCGACGCGCTCCTCGAAGCGGCGCTGGAGGAGCATGGACCGCAGCAGGTCGCGGTTCAGGGCGGCGCCCTGTTCGTCCGTGGCGCGCGCGCCGCCCCTGGCTGGCGCGGCAGAGTCAGATTTCTTCTTGGCCATTGATGGTTCGTCGGGCGTCGGGCGCCGGCCGCGGGCGCATGAAGCGGCCCGACGCCCGACGCCCGACGCGTGGATTACACGCCCGCCGCCTGGACCTGCTCCCAGGCGTGATAGCTGGATCGGACGAGCGGCGCGGATTCGACGTGCCGGAAGCCCATCGCCATGCCCACGTCGTACAGGTGGCGGAACTCGTCCGGCGTCACGTAGCGGTCGAGGGCGATGTGGCTCCCCGATGGGCGCAGGTACTGGCCCAGCGTCAGGATGTCGACGTCGACATCCCGCAGGTCCTGCATGACGAGCTTCACTTCCTCGATCGTCTCGCCGAGCCCCAGGATCATCCCCGACTTCGTGGGGATGTGCGGGGCGAGGCGCTTGGCGGTGCGGAAGATGTTCATCACCCGCTCGTACCGACCGCCGGGGCGCGCCTTCTTGTACAGGCGCGGCACCGTCTCGGTGTTGTGGTTGTAGATGTCCGGCCCGGCCTCGAGCACGGCGCGGATCGACGCCTCCTTCCCCTGGAAATCGGGGACGAGCACCTCGACGGAGGCCTCGGGCAGGCGCGCCTTGATCTGGCGGATGGTCTCGGCGAAGGCCCAGGCGCCGAAGTCCGGCAGGTCGTCGCGGTCCACGGAGGTGAGGACCACGTGGCGGAGCTGCATCTGGAAGCAGGCCTCCGCGACGCGCTCCGGCTCGGCCGGATCGAACTTCGGCGGACGCCCGTGGCTGACGGCGCAGTAGGCGCAGTTGCGCGTGCACACGTCGCCCAGGATCATGAACGTGGCGGTGCCGTGCTCCCAGCACTCCCCGACGTTCGGGCAGTGCGCCTCCTCGCAGACCGTATGGAGGTCCAGCTCCCGCATCATCTGCTTGAGCCGGAGGTAGTTCGGGCCGCCCGGCGCGCGAACCTTCAGCCAGTTCGGCTTGCGCTCCGGAAGCGGTTCATGGCGCTTGCGCCCGATGATCTGATAGAGAGTCTCGGCCATCATTCAACTGAGGGGCGGGCTGTCCGGGCGCGTGCGCGCCACGGGGAAGCCCGCGCGACGCCGGGAATCTAGTCCGGCCGTCCCCCGGGGAGTAGCGGCACGTAACCGGTGAATCCGTGGTTAGATGGTTGCGGCCGATGGCGCCCCCGCGGCCGCGGACCGGCATCGCCCGCGCCGGCTGGCTCACCCGGGCGCCCGCGCCAATATCTTCCGGCGCCCGGCTGAAACTTCGGTGTCCCCCCGGCGTAGGGACGCCAGACCTGTTCTTCGGAGCCCTTTGCCATGCTGCGCACCATCTTCATGATCGGCCTCTTCGCGTTCCTGGGCCTGTTCGCCCTGAAGCTCGTCTTCGGGGTGTTCGGCCTGCTGTTCGCGATCCTCGGCCCGCTGCTCAAGCTTGCGGTCTGGATGCTGATCGTGGGCGCACTGATCTACTTCGCGGTCCGGGTCGTCAGCCCCGACACGGCGCGCCGCTGGCGCTCGAAGTGGGGGAACGCCTGAACGGCTCGGCGGCGTCGGGCGTGACTCGGCAGGGGTGAACCGCCTGGCTGGGATTGCCCGCCGCGGTCGGTCGTGACGGACGAGAGGGGAGCGTGGCAGCCTGCCACGCTCCCCTCTCGCATTCCCCCCGCGTTCAGCGCGTCACCCCAGCCGCGTCACGACGCTCCACGCCAGCAGCGGCACCATGATCTCGTGGTGCCCCGTGATCTCGTAGCCCTTGCCGCCATGCAGCGTGGGGCGCTGCACGACGTTCATGCGCGGGCGGTAGTGCCGCTGCATGTCGAGGTCGCACGACACGAAATCCGTGGGGCGTCCCTGCGTGAGATTGCGGGCGATGGTCAGCGCCTTGAGGAACACCTCCGGCATGATCACGGCGCTCCCGAGGTTGAGCACGACCCCGCCGTCGTGCAGGGCCGGCAGGGCGTGCGCCAGGCGCCTGAAATCGCGGTGGCTCGTGTCGCCGATGGCCGCGCCGTTCGCCGCCGGATGCTGATGGATGATCTCCGCGCCGAGGGCCGCGTGCACGGTGGCCGGGACGCCGAGCCGGTAGGCGTTGAGCAGGACCGACAGCTCCGGGTTCGCGAGGTCGTCCCGCGCGAGCAGGTCGCGCGCGACGGATTCTCCCATGCCGTGCCCGGCCTGCATGCCGCGTGTGAAGGCCTCGTTCAATCCGCGGCCGGTCTCCTCGGCCATGCCGAAGGTGCCGTCCTTGAGGCCCGCCGCGACATCCTCGGAGGTCGCACCGAAGCGCGCGATCTCGTAGTCGTGGATCGCCGCCGAGCCGTTCATCCCGACGTGCGTGATGACGCCCCGGCGCATCAGGTCGATCAACACCGGCGCGAGGCCGGTCTTCACGACATGCCCACCGAGCATCACGACGACGGCGCGGCCTTTTCCCGTCGCCGCGACGATGGCATCGACCACGCGGAGGAAGTCGCGCGCGACCAGGACGTCGGGCAATGCGTCGAGAAACGCGGCGAACGAGCGGTCGGCTCCCGGCGGCCGGGAGAACTCTTCGGCGCGAACCTTGTTCGGGCGACGCGAGACGGGCACCGTCCGCACCTGCTCGAGCGCCACCTCGCCGTAGACCGGCGGAGAGGCGGCGCGCTGGGCGTCTACGGGGACGCGGGGAGTCCCTGGAGCGTGGTCGTCGGCGGGCGGTACGATTTGAGGTGCAGGCTGAGGGTGAATCGCGCGAACTTCGTCTTCATCTGGAGGATGATGCGCCGGTCGTCGTCGGAAAGCCAGACCTCGGCGCGCCCGTTCTCCGAGAAGAGTCCGCGCGTCGTGATGATCGGCTGCACGACGACCGCGTCGAACTCGCCCGCGGGCACCCGAATGCGCTCGCGACGCAGCACGCGCACGCGCACCGGGTTGCGATCGGGGATGAAGTACCGGTTGAACGAGTACTCCTGCCCGACCTCGAGCGGGACGGTCCGGACGAAGTAGATGAACGATGCATCGTCGAGCGGCGCGCTGACGCTCGGCTGCTCCTCGTCCTTGCCGACCTCGAGATAGGTCGCCCGGTCGGGGAAGAACTCGTAGATCCGCTCCCGTTCGCGCGAGCCCTCGTTGAGCTCCTGGCGGAAGCGCATCGCCGACATCGTCTGCGGATCGATCCAGCTCTCGAGCCGGTCGTCGACCTTGAAGAAGAACGGGCCGCCGCGGATGTGAAAGCGCGTGTGGATCACGTCGCGCCCGCGGATGACGTCCGCCGTGAGCACCTCCATGTGCCCCTTCCCCATGCCGACGCCACCGAATCGCACGTCGTAATCCGCCCGCTCGCCGAGTCCGAAGGGGATTCGACGCGGTGCTGGGTCAGCGGCCAGCGAGGGCGGGGAGGCGATCGGTGTCTGCGCAGCTGCCTGCACGATGCCGGCAGCCGCGATGGGGGGCGGCGCAACCGAAGCTGCCGACAGTGACACTGCGGCGGCCACGAAGCCCACGAGGTGTGCAGCCCGGCCCGGCATCACGATGCGCGTGCGGCCGACCATCGGGCACGCGACGCGCGCCCGAACTTGAAGAGATCCACCGCATCGCGGAGCGGCCGGATCCGCGTCTCGCGCGGCCGCAGGTCGTACCGCGGGGCCAGCTCCACCGTCTCGAGGCGGCGGGCGAACGGCGCGACGCGCATCAGGAGGTCCGCGTTGGCCGCCCACACCGGACCCTGGGCGAAGGGCGCGTCCGCGTCCGCCTTCGCAAGGTCGCGGAGCAGCGACACCCGATACAGCCGGAGCGCGCCGAACGCATCACCGACGCCGGGCACGCTCGCGAACGGGCGCAGGATCCAGGGGGCGACCCGCTGCATCCGCCGCACCGCCTGCGGCGTGCGCTCGTCCACCGGTCGCTCGGCCACCACCACGTCCGCGCCGCCCTCGAATCGCTTGATGAGCTCGTTGAGGTGCTCCGGAGGATCCGTGAAGTCGCCCTGCAGCGAGATCACGGCGTCGCGGCGCGGGTAGCGGGTGCGGCGCGAGGCCTCCCGCAGCAGGGCGTCCATGGCGCCGGCGTAGCCGACGCGCTCCCTGCTCCCGAGGATCGTCAGGGGGAGGACCTGGGTATAGGGCTCGAGCGTCTCACGCGTGGCGTCGGTGCTGCCGTCGTCATAGACGAGCACCTCGTAGTCCCGGGATAGGTCCTGGAAGACCTTCCGGATCCGCCACAGCAGGAGCCCGATGGTTGGCGCTTCGTTGTGAACCGGAATGCAGATGTAGAACACCAGATAGCCTCGTGCGAGAGGACGGCCGACCTCCCGTAACCTAGGGGCGAGCGGCCCGGGCTCGCTACTACGGCGGCCTCGTCCCGGCTGCATACCCCGAGGGGGGCATGGGCGTTTCGCACCGTCCGCGGTTGCCGGCCGCCGGTCGGTCGGATAGCCTGAGAGCCGTCACCCAAGCACACACCTCCGAGGACTCATGCTCGTCACACGTCGGGTTCCCCTGCTCCTCCTGGCCGTCACCGTCGCGTGTGCGCCCCGCGTCGACACCGGCGCGACGCCGCCATCCCCGAGCGCCGGGGCCGGAGCCGGCTCCGCGATCGATGCGGCTGCGCTTCGCGAGGACCTCACCCAGTTCGCCTCCGACGCCTTCCGCGGCCGGGAAGCAGGCACCCCGGCCGAGATGACGAGCGCGCGGTTCATCGCGGGCAGGCTTCAGGCGCTCGGGCTCCGGCCGGCCGGCGACAGCGGCTACTTCCACCGCGTGCCCATGGCCACCGAGCGCGTGACGGAGGCCTCGACGTTCACGGTCACCCGCGGCGGCCGCACCGACTCCCTGCGGGTCGGCGACGCGTTGGTGCCGCTGATCAGCCTCGGCGAAGGGGTGTTCGCGCGGCAGAAGGCGGAGGGGGACGTGGTCTTCGCCGGGTACGGCGTGCCGGATCCCGCCACGGGCCGCGACGACCTCGCGAGCCTCAACCTGCGGGGCAAGATCGTCGTCGTCATCATGGGGGCACCGGCGGGGGCGGATGAGGCCACGCGCCGCCAGCTCGAGGGAACGGAAGGGCTCTCGCTGCGCCTGCAGCGGCTCATCCCGATGGGGCCCGCGGGCGTCGTCATGCTGTTCGGCGGCGCGCAAGGCGTCGGCCTCTTCGAGCAGTTCGCGCCGGGGCTGATGCGGACCATGACGCTCGCGACGCGCGCCGGGCAGCGCATGCCGCCGGACGAGCAGCGTCCCGTCCCGATGATCCTGCTGGGGCGCCTCGACCGCGCCGCGGCGCTGCTGCCATCGCAGTATCCCCAGGACATGCGGCCGCAGGCGCTGCCCGCGCGCTTCCGCGGGCAGGCGGTCACGGAGCGCACGTCGGTGACGGGGTACAACGTCGTCGCGACGCTCCCCGGCACGGATGCGCGCCTCGCGAGGACCTACGTGGCGCTCGGGGCGCATCACGACCACGCGGGCATGCAGCCGCCCGTCGACGGGGACTCCGTCGCCAACGGCGCGGATGACGATGGGTCGGGCTCGATGGGACTGCTGGCCGTGGCCCGGTCGATGGCAGCCGGCGCGCGGCCGCGCCGCTCGGTGCTCTTCGTGTGGCACACGGCGGAGGAGAAGGGGCTGCTCGGCTCCTCGCACTTCGCGGAGAATCCCACGGTGCCGATCGACAGCGTCGTCGCGATGATCAACGCCGACATGATCGGCCGGAACGGCGGGCCCACCGAGGACTTCGCGAGCCGTGGCATCGCGCCGTCGCCGGACCGGCTCTACATCGTGGGGCCGGGTGCGGCACCCAATGGGCAGAGCCGCGTACTGGGCGGGATCGTGGATTCCGTGAACGCGCGCCAGCCGCGCCCGTTCACCATGGACCGCGAATGGGACACGCCAGACCATCCGGAGCGCATCTACTTCCGGAGCGATCATTACAGCTACGCCCAGCGCGGCGTCCCGGTGATCTTCTTCACCACCGGGCTCCATGAGGACTACCACAAGGTCAGCGACGAAGTCGAGAAGATCGATTTCGAGAAGCTGGGCCGCGTCGCGGCGCTCATCCGCGACGTGACGATGGCGGTCGGCAACCGGGCCACCCGGCCGCACTGATCCGTCAGCCACCTCGGGTGGCGAGTGCCAATCTCGTTGCCGGGTTCGCCGAGCGATGGTCAGGGGTATGAACTCTGCTTTTCATCGTTCGGCGAACGCGACGGCGTGCGAGACACGCGGGAGGCGCAATGATCGTGGCCAACGTGCGGCGGCAGCTCACCCGCCGGGACGCGCAGCTCGCGGCCCGGCTGATCGCGGGAGAATCGGCGCAGGAGCTCGACGCGCTCGAGACACGGCTTCGCGACGAGGGCATCGACAGCCTGCTCGATGACGCGCGCCTCCTCCGCGCGATCCTCACCCATCCGCTCGGCGCCGCCGTGTCGTTTCCCCTCTTCGCCTACGTGGCGGTGCGCAGCGCGCTGCAGCGGCTCGGCGAGGGGGATCGGGCCGTCGCCGACTATGCGTCCGCGGTGATGCTCGAGTTCAACGCCAACGGCCGCGCCACGCGTGTGGGGTTGAGCGACGACGAGACGTACGAGACGCTGTTCGAGCTGCTCGACGACGTCGACGATCCCGACGCGCGGCGCAGCCTGCTCGTCCGTGCGCATCTCGGGAACTACGCGCTCTGGCTCAGCGGGCTGTTCGCGGATCACATCGAGTACCGCCGGTGGCATCGCGGCGGTCCGTCGCTGGACTACTACGAGGAGCTCGGGCGGCGCGGGTTCGCGCTCGCGGCCGACCACCGGCTGGCGGTGGAGCAGGGGCTGGCGCCGCTCTACCTGCGGGTGGCGGAGCGGTTCGCGCTCGTCCGGACGGCGCTGACGACGGTGAGCGACCAACTGCTCTTCCCGAACGTCAACACGCCCGAGCGGCTCATGCGGCAGGTTGCGGACGAGGCGCGGTGGCAGAAGGCGGGCTGATCTCCCCGCGTGCCGCCTCGACGAGCGCCGCGAAGAGCCCCCGATCGCAACCATCGAGCTCCTCGGGATGCCATTGGATCCCGACGGCCCACCAGCGGTCCCGCGTCCACTCCACCCCTTCGACGATCCCGTCCGGGGCGACCGCGGTGACGGCGAGGCCCGTCGCCGGTCGCGCGACGGCCTGATGGTGCATCGAATTCACGGAGCCTGACGGGCCGAAGATCCCGGCCAGGCGTGATCCGGCGACAAAGGTCACGGCGTGGGTACGCTCCGT
>DASTYL010000136.1:0-15129 GCA_035764975.1 Gemmatimonadaceae bacterium
CGCAGGCCGAGTAGTTGACCACGGCGTTACCGAGGAGGGTGTTTTCTTCCAGCTCCACGTTTGCGGCCATGACCGCGCCGTTGAAGTGACCGCCGGTTCCTTCGGTCTTGAGCCGGCCGCGCACGATCACGGGGCCGTAGAACTTGAACAGGCCGGCGACCGAGAGGTCGCCTTCCACCAGCAGGATGCCCTGTCCCGTTCCGCCCGTCAGCTGCGCGTTGCCGGGGTAGTAGATGATCGGGTAGTAGCCGATGCAGGGCCCGGCGCCGAGGTGGTTGGGGTCACCCCAGTTGGTCATGACACTGGAGTCGCACTTGCCGTTCGTCACGACCGGCGCCGGTGCGGCGTTGAACGTCATGACGATGTCAGCCATCGCAACCAGCCCGTCCCAGTCGAAGTCCTCGCCGAACTTGAAGTACGTGCTGTCGGCTGCTGCGACCGAGTCGGTCTGGACCCTCGGGTTGCCGGTGACACACGAATAATTGTTGCAGCCGCTGGTGCTGATCAGCGACGGGTCCGGGATGGCGATACCGGGCAGGGCAGCGCCGGGCGCATCGCAGGTCCAGTTCGAGGGATTCTGGTCGTTGCCGTTGATCAGCGAGCTACCACCGATCTTGGTCTGGCCGCGAACGGTCAGCGCCCCGCGGATGTTGATGGCGGGACCGACCATCCGGACGATCTGGCTCACGCGCCGCGTCGCTTCCGCGCGCGCGCCGCCGGACGATCCGATGGAGGCTTCCGACATGACCTGGAAGAGATCGTTGTTGAGGCGCGTCACCGTCACCCGGGGATACAACTTCGGGTTGGCGACGTCCGGCAGCGGCACGGCGCTCTGGATCCAGGACTGACCTGCCGTCAACCCGGAGGTCGAATCCGGGTCCCACGTCGTGATCGTCTGCGCGAGGCCCCCTTCCGCGTGGCGGAAGGCGAGCTCCTGCCACATGCTGCCACGGCCGTTCCGGGCCTGCTGGCTCGAGACGAAGAAGGCGCCGCCGATCAGCATCCCGATCACGACGATGGCCCCGAGGGCGAGCGCCATCGCGAAGCCGCGGCGCGCGCGCATGCGGGGGATGTCGTTGACGGCGAGCGTTGTCGGTTCACTCATGGTGCAATCTCACGGAGGAGGAGGAACAGCGGTCCATCGGCCTGCGGATCAATTCCGGTTGCGGAGCGCGATACCGATACGGAGCGAATCTTCCTGGAGCTTGTGGTTCGGCTGGCCGCTGAGCGAGACCGGGGCGGCCGTGCGGGCCCGCGCGGTGATCTCCACGCGGGCGACGGTCGCCGTCGCCGCGTAGTTCGTGATCTCGGCGCCGGTCGCATCGAAGTACTGGAAGCGGAATCCCGACTGCGCCGACGGGTCGTAGTCGAGGAACGGCCCGGCGATGTAGTCGTAATCCGCCGCGCCGAGGGTGCGGTACCCGAGATACCACTTGCTGTCGAGGTCCGACTGATAGAGCCCGTAGGCGGCGCCGCGGGTGATCCGCACCGCCGACCCCGCGGTGAGCGTGCCGCGCAACGGAGTCGCCCCGGCTATCGTCAGGACGTACGCGTCGCGCGTGTTCCCCGCCGGCGCGTACGTCGCGGCGCAGGCCCCGGGGGTCTTGACGGCACCGGTGATGGCGTACGGCGCGTTCGCCGCCGACAGCCATGTGTCATCGCTCAGCATGCCTTGTGGTCCGTCGTCCCAGATGAAGGCTTCGTCCCCCCCGGCCGGGTCCATCGCCACGCTGGTGAGGCGCATCGTGCCGCTGGGGCCGACGGGAGTCGTGGTCGGTATGGCGCCGGACGGCGCCAGGGTGACCTGGGTGGTTCCCACGAAGCTGCACACGACGGACGACACGATCGTTGATCGGATCGCGATGGAGGAATCCGACATCGAGATGATGTCGTTGCCCGTCGCGGAGATGTTGCGGAGCTCGGCCGGAAGCACGGCGGTCGCGGTCTGCAACTGCGTCCGCAGGTCGCCGACGTCCGCCGCTGCACGCGTGAACCGCTGCTGGCTGTTGAAGACCGAGACCACGGCGGCGCCGACGACGACCATCATCGTCATCGT
The DNA here is from genome assembly GCA_035764975.1 of Gemmatimonadaceae bacterium. GTDB lineage: Bacteria > Gemmatimonadota > Gemmatimonadetes > Gemmatimonadales > Gemmatimonadaceae > JACDHQ01. Next base: position 2,057 of record DASTYL010000136.1, read on the forward strand.
GACCATCAGCTCGATGAGCGTGAAGCCGGGGCGGGCGGCCCCGCCAGGCGTGAGGGGTCTCATGTGCACGGGACGTTGGTCGTGAACTTCTGGTCGCGCGTCGTCCGGCCGGCCTTGTACGTGATCGTGTACTGGATCGTGCGCGAGGGCTGCCCGCCGACGGCGAACACCGGCGTGACCTCCCACGACTCCGCCATGCCGCGATTCGTGTCCGCCCCGGCGACGATCATCGTGCAGAGGTTGTAGCTGCGGAGCAGCTCGAGACGCTGGGCCGCCACCGACGCGGCGATCGCGTTCTGCGAGCCGACCGTCATCTCGTTGAGGACCACCACGGATGAGCTCACGAGCGCGAGCACGCCGGCGGCCAGCATGACGATGGCAACGATCGCCTCGACGACCGTGAAGCCGCGCCGTGCGCGGGGTGCCGCGGGGCCCGCCGGACGGCGGCGCGACGGGAGCAGGGGAGAGCGCATCAGAGTCCGCATTGTCCGAGCATCCCGAGAACGGTGACGCAGACCGAATCCTTCCGGCGGCCGCGGGTCAGCAGCAGGGTCTTGGGGACATCGAGGCGTGGATTCGCGAAGCCCCGCGGATTGAACGTGACGCTATCCAGGGGCGACTCGAGGTCCACGCCGCTCTGGTCGTTGACGTCGACGGCGGGCAGGATCCGCGTGGTCGTTCCGGTCACGGTCACCCACACGCTGTCGCCGTCGAGGTGGAACGTCGCGGGGGCACTGCGGCGAATGGCCGCCTGCCGCGCCGTGGCCAGATGTCCCATCACCACCTGCTTCGCCGATCGCACCGAGGCACGTTCACGAACGGGGACCATGCGAGGGATGGTGATGCCCATGAGCACGGCGGCGACCGTCATCGCGATCAGCAGCTCGATGAACGTGAAACCGGGGCGCCGGCGTGCCGGGGTGGAGCTTCGCGAAAAGTGCATCCGCATGACGACTCATCGGTGAGAGTGGGGCGGGATGACCGCTCCCTGAGGGAGGGCAGCCGCCCGAGCGATGAATGACGAGTCACGACGAGGGACGGTCACGGCCGCGACCGTCGTGTAGCGACGTAAGTCACGCTGCCGCAACGGCTTCGCGTCGGCAGGGCTTCGTGGTGGGGAGCGGCCGCCGGAGGGGCCGCCGCGTACGGAATGGCCGCATTGCGGCCGCTACGTACGGAAGCTGGCGAAGTCTACCGTGGGCCCATGGCGGCTTCTGTGAGCTGCGTCACGTCCGGCGCAGGGCGTTCGTCGACCGGCGCCTCGTCGCGGCATCCGCCGACGCGCAGGGGCGTCAGAACAGCCGGGCCTGATCCTCGTCCTGCCGCGGGACCTGATGGCACTGCCGGCACCTGGCCTCGTAGGAGTCCTGCGCGCCCACCATGATGACCGGGGAGTCGTACCGCGCGGGACGCCCCTCGATGAGGCGCTGGTTCCGGCTCGCGGGTCCGCCGCACACCAGGCAGATCGCATGGAGCTTGTCGACGACCTCCGCGATCGCGAGGAGCTGGGGCATCGGCCCGAAAGGCTCCCCGCGAAAGTCGGTGTCGGTGCCCGCCAGGATGACCCGCATGCCACGGTCGGCGAGCTGCGTCACGAGCTCGATGACGGCTGCATCGAGAAACTGGGCCTCGTCGATCGCGACCACCTGCGCTTCAGGGTCGATCCGCTGCGCGATCTGCGCCGCCGAATCCACCGGAATCGCGTCGACGGTGCGCCCATCGTGGCTCGACACCTTGAACAGCCCCGCATAGCGCTCGTCCAGGTGTGACTTGAACACCTGGACGCGCTTGCGGGCAATCATGGCGCGACGGACGCGGCGGATGAGCTCTTCGCTCTTGCCACTGAACATCACGCCGCAGACGACTTCGATCCACCCGCCGGAGCGGGGAGAGTGAAGGTCCGCGATCACGGCTCTCCCCGACGCGGGCGGGGCGGCCGGCTCGGGCCACGGGTGCCGCCGTCACGGCCGAACCCACGGTCGCGGCCACCCGACGCATCCCGCGGCCCGCGGGTGAATCCGCGATCGCCGCGCTCGCCCGACGGGCGCGGGCGTTCCCGGTCGAACGAACCCGAGCGCGGGGGACGCTCACGGTCGAACGAACCGGAGCGAGGCGGACGCTCACGGTCGAAGGAGCCCGACCGGGGCGGACGCTCGCGGTCGAAGGAGCGCTCGCGGGACGGGCGCTCACGATCGGGCGACCGCTCCCGGCTGCGCGGCGGGCGCTCGCCCCTTTCCGCCCGCTCGCCTCGCGCCGGACGCTCCTGGTCCACCCGCGCCTGGACGCGACGTCCGCGGATCGACGTGCCCGAGATCCGCTCGATCATCTGCTCCGCCGCGTCGCTGGCGACTTCCACCACCGCGTGCTTGTCCCGCAGCTCGACGCGCCCGACCTGCTCGCGCTGGAGTCCCCCTTCATTGATGATCGCTCCGACCAGGTCGCCAGGCCGGGCGCTGTCCATCTCGCCGACGTTGAAGAACACGCGCGTCATCGGCCCCGAAGGCGCGGCTGCCGCGGTGGCGCCGCGAACCTGGCCGACACCGGCGTTCGACCGGCTCGCCAGCCGCAGCGCGGCGGCGGCCAGCTCGATGGGGTCGTGGTCCTCGAGCAGCGGATCGAGCACGAGCAGCTCGCGGCCGATCCCGCCGGCGGACAGCTCCTCGACGAGCGCCTTCCGCAGCGCTGCCACCTCGGCGGCGCCCCGCGCGGCGACGTCCGGGAGCGCGATGGGGCTCACCGTACCGCCGGCCGCGAGCTTCCGGAGGCTCTCGATCTGGCGCGGCTGCACGAGCGCGATCGTCCGCTTCGCAGTCTTCGCCGCGGCACCGAGTGCCCCCGGGGTGTGCGGCAGGTCGTACAGCACCGCGAGGTCCACCGGCTCGTCGCCGATGGCGTCGGCATAGGTTACGGAGATGGCGGCGTCCGCGCCCCGGTATCCCATCGCCGCCAGGGCCAGACGCGCGGCGCGCTCGGACTCCTCGCCACGGACGACCACGCGGGCGGTGGCGGGATCGAGCGCGTCGATCACGCGTCGAAGCGCGGCAGCCCGCCCCGCGGCGGCCGCGGTCACGAAGCTGACGTTCACGGGCTCCGCCTCCGTGTCGGCGCGGCCCGCACGGCGCGGGCGGCGCGCGTAGCGCTCCACGAGCGCCTCCACAGAATCCGTCGCTTCGGTGGCCACGATGACCCGCGGCGCGGTCTTGGGGATCTCGGCGAAGAGCGCTTCGAGCGCGTCGACGTCGGCCGACGAGAGCTCGTCGGCCCAGGCGACGCAGACGCCGCGCAGGGACTCGAGCTTCAGCGCCGCCGCGCGGACGAGTGCCAGCAGCTCAGTAGCCCCGCCGATCACGACGTCGGCGCCCTCCCGGACCCGTCGCTCGCCGCGGCGGTCGCTGACGACGGGCACCACCCGCAGGCCAGCGTCGCCACCGAGGCGTACGGCGACGGTCGCGAGCGAGGCCGCCACGTCCACGTCGCTGCTGATGACGAGAAGCTGGGGCGCCTCCTCTCCGGCCTTGATCCGCTGCAGCAACGGGGCAAGAAACTCTTCCGACGCGGTGGCGTCGTGCGGCAGCACGTACATCGCATTCTGGCTGCGGGTGACGCCAGCCGGTTCCTTCGCCTCGTGTTCCACTTCTGCCTCGTATTGCGCGCGTGAGGTGACGCGACGCGGCGCGCGCCGCTCGTCGTTGCGTCCAATGTCGAATCCGAATTATAGCCCCGGGGGAGGGCGCACTCTACCGGCAGGTCCCGCCGCGACACGATCGGGTGAGCTCGCCGAAGCGGTCTTTCGGTTGGGGACGCGCCGCGGTGCTCTCGCGGAGTCGTGGGGGGCGCACCATCTTCTGCGTCGTCGGCCGGTCGTGGCATCTCGGACGTACGTTCTCCGCTGGAGGAGACATGCGCTTGCCCGTGCACGTGGAACCGCTCGCAGGCATGCCCCCGGACGTGGACTATCGCTGGGATCCCGACACGGAGATCCTCAGCGCCCGGGTGCAGGAGGCGGCCCGGCCGCGCGAGGGCGGCTTCGTGGGGCTGCTCCCGGCGGGCGACGGCGCCGCGCTCTCCGACCTGCCCCTGCATTTCGGGCCCGATGATTCGTTGTCGGGCGCCGTCGAGCTCGAAGGGCGGGACGGCTCGTGGATCGTGCTCGACGTGGAGCGTGGGCGGCTCGCCGGCATCGAGGTGGCCGTCTGGCCCAGCGTGCGCCGCCGGCACACGCTCGCGCCCCCGACGGTGGTCGTCGACGCCCACGTCCGGGTGACGGGCCGGCGCGGCACCAGGGAGTCCGCCCCCTCGCAGCCGGCGTCGCTGGAGGTCACGACGCAGGTGACCGCGGAATCCGACGCGACGGAGCGGACGATCCACTTCCAGCTCGGGCCCGCGCGCCAGGCGCGGTCGGTCCGGCTCGGGCGGGACCTCTTGGTGGATGTGGACACGGAGGGCCATCTTGCAGGCCTGTGGCTCCTCAACGTTCCTCCCGTCCCCACGGTCACGTGATCACGACCATCGTACTGGTCCGCGCAGAACCCGCGCTCATTCCGCAGGTCGCCCAACGCCTCGCCGACATCGAGGGCGTCACCGAGGTGTACTCGGTCTCCGGCGAGTGGGACCTCGTCGTCATCGTGCGCGTGCCGGAGTACGAGATGATCGCCAGCGTCGTCGCCGAGACGTTCCCGACCGTGCCCGGGTTGCAGCGGACGCAGACGCTCACGGCGTTCCGTGCCTATTCCAAGGGCGACCTCCGGCAGGCGTGGGACATCGGCGTCGAGTGATGCGCCCGTGATGGACCGGTTCGACTCCTACGTCGGCGCGCTGTTCGCGCCCGAAGACCCGGTGCTGATGGCGCTCCGGGAGGATGCGGACCGCGAGGGGCTGCCGCCGATCGCCATCTCGCCGGACACCGGGCGGCTGCTCCAGGTGCTGCTGCGCGCGATCGGCGCCCGGCGCGTGCTGGAAGTCGGCACCCTCGGCGGCTACTCGGCGCTGTGGATGGCGCGAGCCCTTCCGCCGGACGGGCGGCTCCTCACGCTCGAGCGCGACGCCGCCCACGCGGCGTTCGCCCGGAGGCATCTCGCCGCCGCCGGCGTCGCCGACCGGGTGGAAGTGCGGGAAGGGCATGCGCTGCAGCTCCTTCCGGCGCTCGACGGGGAGCGGTTCGACCTGGTGTTCCTGGATGCGGACAAGGAACCGTTGCCGACGTACCTCGACTGGGCGCTGCGGCTGGTGCGGCCGGGCGGTGCCATCGTGGCGGACAACGCACTCTGGGGCGGGCGGGTGCTCGACGACCGCGCGACCGACGAGGCGACGGTCGCGGTGCGGGAGTTCAACCGGCGCCTGGCAACGGATCCTCGCCTCACGTCCATCGTCGTGCCGACCCACGATGGCGTGGCGATCGGCATCCTCGAGTCCCGCTGATCGCGTCGCCGGGTCCGCGGGCAAGCTCCCCGGGCCCGCGACCAGCGGTTAGGATGAGGACATGACGGCTGCCTCCCGCCCCGGCGCGCTCCCCGCCTTTCAGGACGTCCGCCGCCGGCTGGCGAACCTCCGCCCGGGCGCGGCCACGGCGTCCACCGGGATCCTCGAGCACGCGACGGCTGCGCCGGATGCGCCACGCATCGTCGCGGCGCAACCGATCGAGCACTCCAGTGTCGGCGCGCGGCGCGTGACCGGCGCCCCCGCGGTGGGGTTCGATGCCTTTCTCGACGGCACGCAGACGAGCCGGATCCTCGACTTCGTGAACGGCGTCGCGGTGGTCCACGGGACGGTGGCCGCCGTGATCCGGGTGCGCCGGAACCGTCGGATGGCCACGTGGATGCAGGCCGTCGAGCAACGCCTCTACGCCCCGCGCCGGGCGCTGCCCGAGGCATACTGGGACTCGCTCGAGTCGCTCGGCCTTGAGGTGGTGGACACGAGCGACGATCCGCCCGCCGGCGGCGGGAGCCCGGCGCATCCGTTCACCCTTCGGGACGGCGCGGTCAACCGCGTGGGGCGCGACCGCGAGCGGCTCGAGGTCCGGCTGGCGGAGCGCTGGTGCGGCGTGGAGAAGGGGATGCTCTTCATCGACGGCGGCATCAGCGGCAGCGAGCGGGTGTCGAGCGCGGGCTGCACCGTGGGCGTCGTGAAGAGTCACCGCACGCTGTATGTCGAGGGCGACGCACTCACCCGCGTGCTCGCGCTGGAGGCGGGCGAGCGGTCCACGGTGCTCCGCATCGCGCCGCCCAAGCGTCACGCGGTGGCGAGCTGGTATCTCCGTCTGCGCGACCCCGCCGGCCACGATCCGATGTGGGGACTCGTGCGGGTCGAGACCGCCGACCTCCCCGTGGCCGACCGCGCGGCGATCACCGAGCGAGCCGACCTGCTCTCCCGCTGGATCCTGGCGGAGGCGGCGCCCCTGGCGCTGCCGGACGGCCGGTGGGACAAGATGGTGTACGGGATACGGGACTGCGAGGAATTCCTGCGGGCCGTTGCCGGGTGACGCAGCGGGGTAACTTGCACGGCAGCCGTCATTGTCACGTCATCAGTCCAGGCCACGCATGATCCAAGAGCCGACCGCCGCCACGCCGCTCGCCGACCGCCGTCCCCCGACCGAGGCTCCCGACGCGCCGCTGGGCCGCATCGTCGCCACCGAGCGCCGCCCCAACACGCCGCACGAGTTCCACTTCTGGACGGCGCTCGACGCCGCAGTCGGCATCGGGACGATCGTGCGCGTGGACGGGGACGCACCGGTCAACGGGATCGTCCCGCGGGTGTACGGCATCATCGTCGAGGGGTTCAGCTACACCGACCTCCAGTCGCCCCTGCACGACGTGCTCGGGTTCGACGGGTCGCCGGCGAACGCGGGGCTGGCGGCCACGCAGCGCACGGAGATCCGGCTCTATACCGCGCACGTGCTGCGGCATGTGCCGGAGGAACCGCTGCAGCCGGTGCCGATGGGGCGGGTGTATCTCGCGCACGACGAGGACGTGAACGTCGCGCTGCGCATGGACGGCTATCTCGCGCCGGACCGCCGCACCGCGATTCCCGTGGGTGTGTATCGGGCCGGCGGCACGGAGTCGCCCGTCTACCTCGATGCCGACTTCCTGCTCGGGCCGGAGGCCGCCCATCTCAACGTCACCGGCGTGTCCGGGCTCGCCACCAAGACGAGCGCCGTCGAATGGCTGCTGCAGTCCATCTTCGCCCACTTCCCGGCAAGCAAGGGCTCGGTGGCGGCGGTGCTGTTCAACGTGAAGGGCCCGGACCTCTGCTTCCTCGATCTCCCCGGCGAGATCGGGCCGGAGGACGAGGCGCTCTATGCGCGCTGCGAGGTCCCGGCCACGCCCTTCGACCGCGTGGAGTACTACGCGCCGTACAAGTCCGACAACGTCACGCTCAACACGCTCCGGTCGAACGAGGCGCTGCTCGACAACGTCACGCCCCTCACCTGGGGCCTTCGCGAAGTGCTGCAGTACGCGGAGGTCCTGCTGAACAAGGATGACGTGGATGCAAAGGCGGATGCCCTGATCGACTTCATCCGCGAGCGGATCGTGGACCGCGAGTTCCACGATCCGGCGCTCAACGGCGGCCGTCGCTATCTCGTGCGGTCGTTCGCCGATCTCGACGCCTGGTTCCGCGACGTCATCCAGCACCTGGAGCAGAAGGGCGGCGAGAGCTGGAAGACTCATCACGTGGCCACCATCCGCAAGGTGCGCAACCGCCTCTCCAACATCTCCACCCGCTGCGCGGGGCTCGTCACCGACGAGGGAACCGTCTCGGACCTGCCGTTCGGGAGCTTTGAGGACCGGTCGGTGTATGTGATCGACGTCGCCGCGCTCGAGGAAGATGCGCAGGACCTGATCTTCGCCCGCGTGGTCTCGAAGCTTCGTGAGCATCTCGAGCGGCGCGACCTGGGCGTCAAGCACGTCGTCGTCTTCGTGGACGAGCTCAACAAGTACGCGCCCGGCGACGCGCCTGACACCTATGTGCGCAAGATGCTCCTCGACATCGCGGAGCGCGGACGCTACCTGGGCCTCGTGCTGTTCAGCGCGCAGCAGTTCCGGTCGCAGGTACACCGGCGCGTCGTCGGCAACTCGGGGACGTCGCTGTATGGCCGGATGGATGCAGATGAGCTGGCGACGCCGGGCTACGCCGTGCTGAGCCCGGCAACGAAGACCAAGCTCGCCACGCTCGACAAGGGACAGATCATGGTGCGGCACCCGCATTTCACCCAACCGATCTTCGTGCGGTTTCCGCGCCCCGCCGTGATGCGCGGCCGGGATGGCGCCGAGCGCTATCCGCAGGCCGAGGCGCTCCCGTTCGAGGAGTCGCTGCTGCGGTCGCTGCGCCAGCTGGATGCCTCGCTGACCCTGCAGTGGGTGCAGCAGGCCGTCGCGCTGCACGATGAAGCGGACATCCTGCGCGCGCGAAACGCCACGCTGCGCGAGCGGCCCGCCGACGTGAAGGCGTACTTCCGGTCGCAGCTGCGCCCCGTCGTCGCGCCCCGGTCAGTGGCAGCCCCCGCGGGGGCGCGCCCGGCGCCGCTCCGCCCCATCGGCGACGACGATCCGTACGGGTTCTGAGCCGTGCCCACTCCGCATCATCAGGCGAGGCGCTGGGCAGTGGCCATCGCGACGATCGTCGTGCTGCCGGCGTCCGCCGCGGCGCAGCGATATCAACTGCGCATCGCGCCAGTGCCCGGCGACACGCTGCGGATGCAGCTCGAGCAGCAGACGGAGGTGCGGGGCGAGGAGCGTCCGGAATCCCCCGCGCGGAGCATGAAGGCGCGGCTCTCGATCTACTCGCATGCGATCGTCACCGGCCGTTCGAACGGCGCGACGACGCTCGTGGCGCGCACGGATTCCGTCATCATGGACAGCGACGACGAGCACGCGCGGAATCTCGATGAGCAGGCCCGTCGCCTCGCCCGTGCGGAGCCCGTCTGGCTGCGGCTGGCGGCCGACGGGACCGTTCGGCTTCTCGATGATGCGGGCAACCTGGCATCGGACGTGTCCGGGGCAGTCTCGCTTATCCCCGCCGCGCTGCCGCCGGGCACACTCTCCGTCGGCGAATCGTGGATGCGGTCGATGCCCGTGCCCGTGGGACCGTCGGCGGGCGCCGGCACCGTCCGGGCGACGTTCCGCCTGGATTCCGTGAGCGCCGGCGGGCGCATCGCCTACATCTCCGTGCGCGGCGACCTCGCCCGCGAAGCGATGCCGGCGGCCGGCCCCCGCGGCACGATGATGAAGGTCGCCGGGTCCCTGGCGGGCCACCTCAATCTCGATCGCGTGCGCGGATGGATCGCCGACTCGCGATTCGTCGTGACGATGCACAGCATCGTCGAGCCGCCGGCCAGCTCGGGGATCTCGCCGATCAGGTTTCGGACGGTGGTGACGCAGCGGATGCGCCTGCGTGATCGGACCCCGGCATCGGCGCGTGCCCGCCAGCGGGCGCCGGAGCAGCCGGAACGGCCGTAGTATAGATTCCGGCCGATTCCCGGAGCCTCGTGCGACTCGTCCATTTCTCCGATCTCCATCTCGGCTTTCGGCAGTACCAGCGCCTCACCCCCGCGGGCATCAACCAGCGTGAGGCGGACGTCGCCGCGTCGTTCAAGCGCGTCGTGGACCGGACGATCGAGCTCGCGCCGGACGTGGTCCTCATCGCGGGCGACGTGTTCCACACCGTGCGGCCGACGAACCAGGCCATCCTGTTCGCGTTCCGGCAGCTTTCCCGCCTGACGCAGGCGCTGCCGGACGCGCGCATCATCATGGTGGCGGGCAACCACGACACGCCGCGCTCGACGGAGACGGGATGCATCCTGCGCCTCTTCGGGCAGCTCGGCGTCGCCATCGTGGACGATGGGCCGCAGCGGCTCACATTCCCCGAGCTCGACCTCGCGGTGCTGGCGGTCCCCGACGTGCCCGGCACCCGTCCGGCGCTCCGCCCGGAGCCGGGGGCGCGCTACAACGTGCTCCTCCTGCACGGCGAAGTCGAAGGCATGCTGCCCGCGCACGCCCTCACCGTGGATCGCGCGGCGCTCGAGATCTCGCGCGAGGAGCTCGGCGCCGACCGCTGGGACTACGTGGCCCTCGGGCACTACCACGTCTATCGCGAGATCGCGCCCAACGCGTACTACTCCGGGTCGATCGACTACACGAGCGCGAATGCGTGGGGGGAGAAGTACGAGGAGCACGTCGCGCGGATTCCGGGCAAGGGGATCATCGAGCACGACCTGGCGACGGGCGCGCATACGTTCCATTCGATCGAGCCGAGTCGCGACCTCGTCGACCTCGTTCCCATCTCCGCCAGCGGCCTGACCGCCGCGGAGCTCGACGATGCGATCCGTGAGGCGATCGCCTCGGCACCGGGTGGCATCGACGACAAGATCGTCCGCCTCATCGTCCGCGACCTGCCCCGGCACCTCGCGCGCGAGCTCGATCACAAGGCGCTGCGCGAATATCAGCGGCGTGCGCTGCACTTCGTGCTGGACGCACGTCGCCCCGAGGCGACGCGTTCCGCGATGTCGGGCGCGCCGGGCAAGCGCCCCTCGCTGGTGGATCTCGTGCGCGAGAAGCTGCAGAGCCGTGTGATCGACGCCGAGGTGAGCCGCGACGCGCTCGTCGCGCTCGGGCTGCACTATCTCGATGAGGCGGAGCGCATGGCGTCGTCCGACGCCGAGGGGGCGGCGGCAGTGGCCGTGGGTCGCGGGGCGGACGACGCATGAGACTCAACAGCCTCCACCTCCAGAACTTCCGGCAGCATCTCGATACGCGCATCGAGTTCGACTCCGGACTCACCGGGATCATCGGCCCGAACGGGGCAGGGAAGAGCACGATCCTCGAGGCGATCGCCTGGGCGCTGTACGGCATGCCGGCGGCGCGCGGCACCCGGGACTCGATCCGGGCGATTCGCGCCGGCGCGCGCGCGAGCGTTCGCGTGGAGCTCGACTTCGATCTCGGCGGTCACCGCTACCGCGTGGTGCGCGGCCTCACGAGCGCGGAGCTGTTCCTCGACGGCGGCGACCAGCCGATTGCCAACTCGCTCACCGGCGTCACCGACATGCTCCGCCGGCGGCTCGGCATGTCGCTCGACGAGTTCTTCAACACGTACTTCACGGGGCAGAAGGAGCTGAGCGTCATGGCGGCCATGGGGCCGTCGGAGCGTGCCCAGTTCCTCTCGCGCGTCCTTGGCTACGAGCGGCTGCGCGCGGCCCAGGCGCTCGTGCGCGACCGCCGGAAGCTCATCGGCGCCGAGGCGCAGGGCGTGCGGGCGGCGATGCCGGATCCCGACGTCGTCATGCGGATGAAGCAGGAGGCGGCGCAACGCCTGGCCAGCGCGTCGTCGCGCGCCGAGGACGCGGTGGCGCGGCGCGAACGTGCTCGCACGCAGCTCGAAGCCCTGGGGCCCGAGTGGCAGCGCGCGCAGCAGGAGCGGGAGCAGCTCCAGGCGACCGTCGCGGAGCTGCGCGTCGCGGAGGCGGACGAATCGAACGCCACGCGCGATGTCGAGCGCCTCGGCCGCGAGGTCGGCGAGCTGGATGCCGCGCGCGCCGAGCTGACGGAGCTCACGTCCCAGCTCGCGCCCCTCGGCCCGGCGCTCACCGAGCTGCGGGCGCAGGACAACCTGTGTCGCGAGGAAGGCCGTCGGCAGACGCTGACGGAGAGCGAGCGCTCGCTGGCCGAGGACGTGGCCCGGCTCAACGAGCGCCGCGAGAAGGTGAGCGCGGCGCCGGCGCTGGAAGCGGAGACGACGATGGGGCTCGCAGCCGCCCGGCAGGCGCTGCGCGAAGTCGAGGAGCAGCTCGAGCTCCGCCGCACCGAGTGGGTGCGCGATCGCCAGGAGGCCGAGACGAAGACCGAGGCGCTCCGCGAGCAGTATGCGGAGCTGAAGCAGCAGCGGGACCAGCTCGCGGTGCTCGGTGCCGAGAGCCCGTGCCCCACCTGTACTCGTCCGCTCGGCGCGACGTACACCACGGTGCTCGAGGATCTCGACAGCCGGCTGGAGACGGTCCGGGTGGACGGCAAGTACTACAAGACGCGCCGCGAGCAGCTCGATGCGATGCCGGAGGACCTCACGGCGCTGGAGGAGCGGCGGCGCGCGGCGACGGAGGAGGCCGCGCGCCTCGAGCGGCGGCTCACGCGCGTGCAGCTCGGCGTGCAGGAGCTCGCGATGCTCGGGAAGGACCTCGAGGCCAAGCAGCAGCGGCTCGACGCCGTCCGCCGCGACCTCGCCGCCATCCCGGCCGGCTACGACGCGGCGCGCCACGTCGAGTTGCAGGCCCTCGTCGCGCGCCTGCAGCCGCTGGATGCGCGCGCCGCGCGCATCAGCGCGCAGATCGAGCGCGAAGGCCAGCTCCGCACAGAGCATCGTCGCGCGCTCGAGCGCCAGGTGGTTGCCCGTGATCGCGCGGCGGCACTGCGCGCGCGCCGCGACGCCGCGGCGTTTTCGGAGGAGCGGTTCGCCGAGCTTCGCCAGCGGCACGATCTCGCCGCGACCGAGCTGCGGGCCGCGGAGCTCAATGCCGCGGCTGCGCAGGCGGAGGCCGCGAGTGCCCGCCACGCCGAGGAGAACGCGCTGCGGGCGGAGCAGGATCTCGCGCGGGCGCAGGCCCAGCTCGACGTGCTCACGCGCGACCGGCGGCTGCACGACGAGCTCGACCGCGCCTATACCGACATGCGCACCGACCTGAATGTGCAACTGCGGCCGGAGATCTCCGAAGTGGCCAGCGTCTTCCTGCGCGACCTCACGGACGGCCGCTACTCGGAGCTCGAGCTGGACGACCAGTACAACATCGTCGTGCTCGAGGATGGAATTCCGAAGCCGGTGATCTCCGGGGGCGAGGAGGATCTCGCGAACCTGGTGCTGCGACTGGCGATCTCGCAGATGATCGCGGATCGGGCGGGGACGAGCTTCTCCCTGCTGATCCTCGACGAGGTCTTCGGGTCGCTCGACGAGTCGCGGCGCCAGAACGTCGTCGACCTGCTGCGGCAGCTGCACGACCGGTTCGAGCAGGTCGTGCTCATCACGCACATCGATGGCGTGCGCGAGGGGCTGGATCGCGTGGTGACGGTGCGCTACGACGCGGAAGCCGGCAGCGC
>DASTYL010000137.1:0-43989 GCA_035764975.1 Gemmatimonadaceae bacterium
CAGGTCGCGGCGCCGGAGGTCCATGGCCCGCTGCGCCATCTCGTCGGTGGACATGCCGCCGACGGCGGCCGCGCTGATCAGGGCGCCGATGCTCGTGCCGGTATACCGCACCGGCTCCAGGCCCCGCTCGGCCAGTGCGCGCAGCACGCCGATGTGCGCGAAGCCCTTGAGCCCTCCGCCTCCGAGAACGAGGCCGATGCGCGGGGCGGTGGATGCGGGGGAGGATTCCTTCATGGGCGAAGACGTAGGGTCGGGCGCGGGCGGCGGGCGGTCGATCTCGGGAGAAACGAGGACGTCGGGGGCAGGCCCGCCTGTATCGAGGCCCTGCCCCCGCGCGCCGCCGTGCGCTTACTGCAGGTAGTGATACAGGCCGTACAGACCGATGGCAGCGCCGGTGACCATGATGACCGCGCCTGCGTCACCCCCGATGATCGCGCCGGCGATGAAGGTGCCGAGGCCCACGAACATCAGGGCGCGCGGCTTACCGAGGCCGGCCCGGGACTGCGTCGCCGTCGCGGGTGCCGCCGCCTCATGGCGGGCCTGGACACCCACCGCAGCGGCGGCAGCCGTCGGTCCCATCGGCATCGTCGCGGACGTCGGCGGATCGTTCGGCCGGACGGGGTCCCCCGTCTCGGCGCGGGCCGATCCGGGCAGGGCAAGGGCGAGTGCGGTGAGTGCGTAGAGCGCTCCCCGACGAACAGTGGCAGACATGAACAGCTCCGGGTGAAGTGTGCAGTGGTCCAACGGGCGAAAAGTGCGCCACGGTGTTTGGTGGCGCCACGGAGTCGTCCGACCTAGAATCCTAATCCGCGGCTGCCGGACAACCAGCGCTCACCATCGGATCCTTCCTCACGTGACCACGAACTCCACGCCGGTAGCCGACGCGGGGCCGCCCCCCGACGCGCGACTGGTCCGCGCCATCGGCACCATCGGCCTCGCCGCCAGCATCGTCAACGTCACGATCGGGGGCGGGATCTTCCGCCTTCCATCGAGCCCTGACGTCGCGGGGCGCCTCGGGGCCGCGGCGCCGCTCGCCTATCTCATCTGTGCAGTGGCGATGGGACTCATCGTGGTCTGCATCGCCGAGGCGGGGAGCCGGGTGTCGCTCACGGGCGGGCCGTACGCCTATGTGGAAGTGGCGTTCGGACGCTTCGCGGGGTTCCTCGTCGGCGTGCTGCTCTGGCTCACGGGGACGATGGCATTCGCCGCCGTCGCGACGATCTTCGTGGACAACGTGGTGCGGTTCGTTCCCGCCATCAGCGGGGCCGGTGGGCGGTTCCTCCTGCTGGCGGCCGTCCTCGCGGTCCTCGCCGTCGTGAACATCCTCGGCGTGCGTCAGGGCACGCGGCTCAACGCGCTGTCCACCGCGGTGAAGCTCGTGCCGCTGCTCCTCCTCATCGGGGTGGGGATCTTCGCGATCGAGCCGGCGAACCTTCGCTGGCCCGGGATGCCCGCCGCGGGCGAGCTCTCGCGGGCGTCGATCTTCCTGATCTTCGCGTTCGCCGGCATCGAGAGCGCGCTCGTGCCGAGCGGGGAAGTGCGTGATCCGGCGCGCACGGTGCCGCGCGCGGTCTTCCTCGCGATGGGCGTGGTGACGGTGATCTACATCCTGCTGCACCTGGTCGCGCAGGGCACGCTCGGACCGGCGCTCGTCGGCACGCCCACCCCGCTCGTCGACGCCGCCGGCAAGGCGATGGGCGGCTTCGGCATCGGCCTGCTCTCGATCGGCGTCGTCCTCTCCACGTTCGGCTACCTGAGCGGCATGACGCTGGCGGTGCCGCGCGCCCTCTTCGCGTTCGCGCGCGACGGATTCCTGCCGCGGCAGCTCAAGGCGGTCCACGCGCGGTACCAGACGCCGCATATCGCGATCATCACGCAGGTGGTGATCGTCGTCCTGCTCGCGGCAACCAACGGCTTCGAGTTCCTGGCGATCATCGCCAACGTGGCGGCGCTGCTCGTGTACCTCGGGTGCGCGCTGGCCGCATGGCAGCTTCGCCGCACGGGCGTGCGCGCGAGCGGAACGCCGTTCGCCGTGCCCGGCGGCGCCGTCGCCCCGGTGCTCGCAACGATCGTGATCATCGCGCTGCTGTCGTCGATCACCCTGCCGGAGTGGAGCCTGCTCGGGATGGTGCTCGCGACGGCGATCCTCATCTACGTCATCAACGTCCGGGCGCGAGAGGCATAGGGCCCGTGACGACCGATCCGCTCCTCCGCTTCCGTCCCGAATTCCCGATCCTCGAGACGACCACCTACCTCGTCTCGAACTCGCTCGGTGCCATGCCGCGCACCGTGCCCGATCGCCTGGCGGAGTACACGCGGGCATGGGCGGAGCAGGGGGTGCAGGCGTGGGCGGGCGGCTGGTGGGAGATGCCGATCCGGGCGGGGAACGCGATCGCGCCGCTCATCGGCGCGGGAGAGGGCGAAGTCGCCATGATGCCGAACGTGTCGCTCGCGCAGGCGGCCGTCCTCTCGTCGCTGGACTACGACGGCCCGCGCGACACGATCGTGATGACGGGGCTCGACTTCCCCTCCGTGCGCTACGTGTACGACGGCCTGGCGGCGCGCCTCGGCGCGAGGATCGTCGTCGTGGAGTCCGACGACGGCATCGGGATCGACCTGGAACGCCTGCTCGCCGCCATCGACGAGCGCACGCGCCTCGTCTCGATCTCGCACGTGCTCTTTCGCTCGGCGTACATCATGGACCTCGAGGCGATCTGCCGGCACGCGCACGATGTCGGAGCGCTGGTATGTGCCGACGCGTTCCACTCGGTCGGCGTGATCCCCGTGGACGTGCGGCGCACGGGCGTGGACTTCCTCACCGGCGGCGTCCTGAAGTGGCTCTGCGGCGGGCCGGGCGGCTGCTTCCTGTATGTCGCGCCGGAGATCCGCGACCGGTACGCTCCGCTCGTCACCGGCTGGCAGGCGCACGAGCGCCCCTTCGCCTTCGAGCCGGAGATGACCTTCACGACCGGCATGGCGCGGTGGTTGAACGGGACCCCCGGCATTCCCGCGCTGCATGCGGCGACGGAGGGCCCGCGGATCGTCCAGGCGGCGGGGATCGACGCCATCCGGGCGAAGAGCGTGCGCCAGACGACGCGGCTGATCGAGATGGCAGACGCGCGCGGCTACCGCGTCTCCGCCCCGCGCGACGCCGCGCGGCGCGGGGGCACCGTCGCCTTCGATGTGCCGAATGCCTATGAGATCGCGCAGCTCCTGCTGGCCGAGCGCGTGATCGTGGACTACCGTCCCGGCGCGGGCATCCGCGTTGCGCCGCACTTCTACACGAGCGACGACGAGCTCGAGACCTGCGTCGGCGTCATCGACGATGCGCTGCGAACGGGACGCTGGCAGCGGTTCGCGGGGCAGCGGCGGGTGGTGACGTAGCCGGATGCGGGATACGGGATGCGGGAACTGCAAAACCGATGCGCCGTCCGCCGTTTCCGCATCCCGCATCCTGTATCGCTGAGGTCTGTGGTTGACTACAGACGTCGGCCAGTGACTGGTCGCACGGACTGATGGGCTCTAGGCTCTCGTCTCTGGTCGTTGGCTCCATATGAAGCCAGAGCCTGAAGCCCAGAGACCAGAGCCTTGCGGCTGTGAGGCCGTTCACTGGCGCATCCCGAATCCCGCATCCCGCTTCCCGTTCGGCATCCCGCATCCCGCTTCCCGCTTCCCGTATCCCGTATCCGATGCGCGTCCTCTCCCTCCTGATCCCCGCCTGCCTCGCCCTGCTGCCGGCATGCAGTGGTGCGCAGTCGTCGCGTGGCGCCGCCGTGCCGGCGCCGCAGACCGCTCGCATGACCGCGCTCGCGGCGGCGCTGGACTCGCTCGCTGACGCCCACCGCGGCATCGTGGGCTACAGCATTCGCGTGATCGAGACGGGTGAGCGCATCGAGCGGCGCGGCGACGAGCCGTTCTCCACCGCGAGCCTGATCAAGGTCCCGATTCTCGTCGCGCTGTTCGATCGCGTGGAGAAGGGCGAGATCGCCCTCGACGACCGGGTGCGCGTGCTGAAGGCGGACAAGGTGCCCGGCTCCGGCATGCTGCAGTTCTTCCATGACGGGCTCGAGGTCACGATCGCCGATCTCGCCATGCTGATGATCTCGATCAGCGACAACACGGCGACGAACCTGCTGCTCGACAAGGTGCCGATGCGGCGGGTCTGGGAGAAGATGGAGGCGCTCGGATTGCCCCGGACGAAGGTGCATTCCAAGAGCTTCCTCCGGATCACCAGCGTGTCGCCCGACAGCTCCGTGAAGTACGGCCTCGGCGTGACGACGCCGAACGAGATGGCGCAGCTCTATGCACTCATGGCGGAAGGGCGCGCCGTGAGCCCCAGGGCCGATTCCACGATGCTCGCGATCATGCGGGGGACCCAGGACGACGTGCTCCTGCAGCGCGAAGCCGGCGGGGTGCGTGCCGCGCACAAGACCGGCGCGACGGACTCGGTGCGCACCGAGTGCACGCTGTGGTCGCTCAAGCAGCAGGTCGTCGCGTGCGTACTGACGAAGGAGAATCAGGACACGCGGTGGATCACCGACAGCGAGCCGCAGCTCCTCATGGCCGCGATGGGGCGGCGCATCGTCGAGACGTTCCGCTGATCGGTCTGCGGGCGCTCGGCCGGAACCGGGGAGAAGATCGCCCCGCGCCCGTCCCTCGCGTCCCCTGGATCCGCCCGGGCATGGCGTATGCCCTGCTGAGTGCGGCCCCAGCAGAGAGGATCAAAGGTGCTTGTCCGTCGTCTCGTCGCATCGCTTGCGCTCGTCGCCGTGGTACCGGCGGCGGCCGCCGCCCAGTTCACCACGTTCGTCTCGCCGCCGCAGAAGGTGGACACGGTCGTCCTGCTGGACAGCGCCGGCATGCCCACCCCCGACTCCGTGTCCCGCGCATCCATCGCCAACATGAAGGCATGGGTCGACTCGGCAGCGGGCAACGCGGTCGATCTCGCGGCAGCCGATACGCTGCCGTCGCGCACGCCGGCTGGTGACGTCTTCACGGATGGCGCGCCCGCGCCCGACACGGCAACGCCGCTGCCCTTCATGCTCGCCATCGGTGCGAGTGCGATCGGCGCCGGCGCATTCCTGCTTCGCCGGCGGTGAGCGCAGCCCCGGCACGCAGCGCTGACCGGCACGGCAGGCTCCGGCGCCGGGTCGGGGGCGCGCTCGTCGCCGGGGGGCTCCTGCTCGTGACCTTCGCGTCGACGCGGTATGCCGAGGGCGCGGTCCGCGCCGACCGGGTCCGGGAGCAGTGGGAGATCGAGCGCGCTCACGCCGCGGTGGCGCGGATTCGCCAGGGGAATGTGGACCGGTACGGCGCCTTGGGGTTCGAGCCGGGCGCCCCGGTCGCAAGGCTGCGCATCCCGCGGCTCGGTCTCGACGAGATCGTGGTCGAAGGCGTGGGGGTCGAGGAGCTCAACGTCGGGCCCGGCCACCTTCCGGGCAGCGTGCTTCCCGGGGAGTCAGGCAACGCCGTCATCTCGGCGCACCGGGACCGGCACTTTCTGGAGCTCGGCCGGCTCGCCATCGGCGACACGGTTGCCACCGAAGTCGGACCGCACGAGACCCGTTGGATCGTCGTGAGCCGGCGGGTCGTCGGCGCGGGGGCGCCCGCGTTGTTCCAAGCCGAGGAGCCGACGCTCACCCTCACCACCTGCTGGCCGATCCGGTTCTTCGGTCCGGCCCCGGACCGGCTCATCGTGACCGCGCGGCCGCTGGACGCGCCCCGGCCCGCCAAGCGGTCGTAAGCTGCTTCGCTCAAAGGATTTATCGGCGCTCTGACAGCGCCGCATCCCTTCCGTTAGTTTTTGACGAGTGACCTCTTCACTTCGTGTGCTCCCCCGGATCGCGGCGGCACTGGCCGCTCGCCGGCCGGTGGTCGCGCTGGAGAGCTCCGTCCTGGCTCAGGGCCTCCCGATTCCGGCGAATCGCCGGGCTGCCGAGCGCATGGTCGGGGCAGTCGAGGATGCCGGGGCGATCGCGGCGATCACCGCCGTGGTCGAAGGGACTCCGACCGCCGGCCTCACGGAGGTGGAGCTCGAGCGGTTTCTCAGGCGGGACGGCGTTCGGAAGGTCTCGGCACGCGACCTCGCGACGGCGATGGTGCGGCGCGCCGACGGGGCCACCACGGTGGCGGCGTCGCTCCGCCTTGCGGCGCTGGCAGGGATCGAAGTCTTTGCCACAGGGGGAATCGGCGGAGTTCACCGCCAGTTTGCAGGCAGCACGGAGACATCATACGACGAGAGCGCCGATCTCGTGGAGCTTGGGCGGTCGCCGGTCATCGTCGTCTGCGCGGGCGCCAAGTCGATCCTCGATCTTCCGGCGACCTGGGAGCGGCTCGAGACCCTCGGGGTGGCGGTCGTCGGCTACCGCACCTCCGAATTGCCGGGGTTCTTCACGGCGGAGACCGGAATTCCGCTGACCGCCCGAGCGGAGTCGGCCGCCGAGGTCGCCGCGCTGTTCCGGGCGGAGCGAAGCCTGGGCCGACCGGGGGCGCTGGTGGTCGTCCAGCCGCCGCCGGAGGAGCATCGGCTTCCGGTGGACAAGGTGGATGGGGCGGTGGAGCGCGCGCTCGCGCATGCAGCCGCCGACGGTGTGGCGGGATCGGGAGTGACCCCCTACCTGCTCGCCGCCGTCGAGCGGGAGACCCGCGGGGAGTCCCTGGAGGTGAATCTCGCGCTGTTGGAGGCGAACGCGCGCCTCGCCGGCGAGATCGCAGCGGCACTGGAAGGAACCCGGCCGAATTGAGCGGCCGGGGGTACCAGCACGAGATGGTGAACATCGGTGGCATCGCGGCTGTTGAACTTGCCGGCCACCGGGTGGTATATAGGCAGCAGTCCCACGAGAGCAGGAGGCCTCAGGAGAAATGCCCACCCCGTTCCTGAGTTCGGAAGAGTACGACGAGCGCGCCCACGCGCTCTACAACGAGGGCAGGTACGACGAGGCCCTCGTCACGCTTCGCGAGGGACTCGCGCTCTATCCGAACGCCGTGGAGCTCCACGTCGGGGTCGGATATGCGCGGCTCGCCCGTGAGGAGTACGCATGGGCGCGCCGGAGCTTCGAGGAGGCGCTCGTCCTCGAGCCCGAGCATGAGGACGGTCTCGCCGGGCTCGGCGAGACCCTGCTCAAGTTCGGGCAGATCGACGCCGCCCTGCGCTGTTTCCAGCGCACGCTGGAGCTCGGGTACACCGACGACGTCGACCTCATGCTGCAGATCGGCCGGACGCTGTTCCGTGAAGGCTCCCTCCGGGACGAGCGGACGCTGTTCGCCGAGTCGCAGACGTTCTTCGAGGTCGCGGCCGAGCAGAGCTCGGATTCGGCCGAGGCGGTCGCGTGCATCGGCTACGCGCTGCACCGGCTCGGCGACGATGACGCGGCCGTCCGCCGCCTCCGTCAGGCGCTGCAGCTCGACAAGGAGCACGCGGAGGCGCGGATCTACCTCGCGAACATCCTCTACGATCGCAGCGAGTACGAGGCTGCGCTGTATCACTTCGAGCGGACGGGCCCCGACGATCACTGGGACGAGCTCGGGATCTGGCGTCTCATCGAGTTGAAGCGCTCGCTGCACAAGCTCGACGAGGGGGATCCGGAGCTGAAGCCGTGGGACGACCGGCTCACGGAGCTGTCGGGCGCGCTCGACGACGTGGACGAGCTGCTCATGGAGCTCGACCCGACGCGCGACACGCACGGCCGCGAAGCCGAGCATGCACGCGGGCAGCTCGAGCTGTTCGGCACCCTGCTGTCCGAGGTGCTCGAGCAGAAGGCCGACGAGGAGACGTTCAGCGCCGAGTTCACGCTCCCCGCCGAGGCTGAGGCGGACGCGGGCGCCACGGCCCATCGTGTGCATACACCCGACGGCAGGACGTACGCGGGCTCGTGGGAGGAGATCGTGCGCGGGATGCGCGACGCCGATCACGGGTTCCGTGGCCGGTCGCTGGAGGAGTACATGCATCGCACGGCGACGCGCTACTACTCGGAAACGGGCGTGCGCGTCCCGAGCCATGACCCGGAGAGCTTCCTCCGGGGCATCGCCATCGCGGGGTTCCTGCAAATCGAGAAATGACCGCACCGCACCATCGTGGGGCACTGGAGGCGCTGCATGCCGCGCGTCCATCAATCGCACGGCTCGGCGCCTCGCAGGGGGCCGAAGATCGCGCAGCAGACCTGATCGAAGGCTGGAGCGCCGTGGAAACGGCGCTTCGCTCGCTTGTGGGGGGCTCGGCGTACGGTGGGCAGGCGCTCATCCGCGAGCTTCGCGCAAAGCAGGTGATCACCTTCGACCAGGGCAATGCGCTCGCGGAGTTCCACTCGGCGAGCGAACGCTCGCGCCAGTCGAGCTATTCCCCGAGCGACGCCGACATCAACTCGGCACGCGACGCCTTCCTCAAGCTGGAAGCGGGGCTCATGGCCGCCGTCGCCGGCGAGCCGGCGCCCATCGGGCGGGGGTATCCGCCGCAGCAGGCGACTGCTGCCGGAAGGCACGGCGCCTTTTCGGACGCCACGCCGGTGGATGTGCCGCCGGTCGTCACGTCGCCGCCGCCGGCGGGCGCCGCGGGCATGTTCGCGCCGCCGCGCGCGCCCAAGTGGGTGAAAGGGCTCGCGGGGGCAGTCGCCCTGCTCCTCCTCATCGGGCTGGGCTGGTGGGCATACACGAAGTACGGAGCGGGCTCCGAGCTCGATGAGGCGATCGCGCACTACAACCGCGGCCAGCTCCAGGAAGCCGCCGCGGCATTCGATCGCGTCGCGCGCGAGAACCCGAACGATGCCCGGCCGCACATCTACCTGGCGCGGATGGCGCGGCAGGCGGGCAACATGACGCTCGCGCGCGACGAGGCCTCCAAGGCCGTCACCGCCGACCCGCGCAACCCGCTCGCCCACGGTGAGATGGCGCGCTACCTCATGGCGGCGGGCAACTGGGACCTCGCACGGCAGTTCTGGGTGCGAGCGCTGCAGATCGATGAGAACGACAAGGCCGCGCAGGGCTACCTCGGCTGCACCTTCGCGCGGCTCGGGCGCTACGACGAAGCGCGGAAGTGGCTGACGCGGGCAGGGCAGGGCGAGTGGAGCGTGTGCCTCCAGCAGCTGCCGCCGGCCGGCGCATATCCGCCGGGCGCGCAGTATCCGCCGGGCCAGGTTCCGCCGGGGCAGTACCCGCAGTATCCGCCGGGCCAGGTCCCACCTGGCGCGTATCAGCCCCCCTATCCACAGGGCACCGTACCGCGCACTCCGTGATCGAGTTCGCGGGAGTCGGTCACACCTATCGCAACATCATCGGCCGCACGGTGCGTGCGGTCGATGATTTTTCGCTCGAGATCCCCGTCGGCGAAGTGCTCGGTCTCGCGGGGCCGAACGGCGCGGGCAAGAGCACGCTCATCGCGCTGATGCTCGGCTTCCTGCACCCCACCGACGGCCGCGTGACCGTCGGCGGGATGCGGCCGCGCGAGTACGCCGAACAGCAGGGCGTCGGGTACCTCTCCGAGCTCGTCAACATCCCGCCGGGCTGGCGGCTCGAGCATGCGCTCGCCCGTTATGCCGTGCTCTCGGGGGTGCCTTCACGCCGGCAGCGCGCGCGTGTGAACGAGCTCATCGAGCAGCTCGGGCTCGGCGAGCATCGCGGCAAGAAGGTGAAGCAGCTCTCGAAGGGCAACCTGCAGCGCCTGGGGCTTGCACAGGCCTTGCTGCGCGACGACCGCGTGCTGGTGCTCGATGAGCCCACGCACGGGCTCGACCCGGTGTGGACGCAGCGATTCCGCGACGTCGTGCAGTCACTGCGACGCCCGGATCGGACGATCTTCATCGCCTCGCACAACCTGGACGAGCTGCAGCGGCTGGCCGACCGCGTCGCGATCATCGATCGCGGGCGCCTGCAGCGGATCGTCGAGACGCGGACGGCGACGCCGGACATGCCGGCGACGGTCTATCACGTGGTGGTCGCACGAGGCGCCGAACTCATGGGCGATGTGTTTCCGGGCGCGGTTGCCCTTGGGCGCGGCGAGTTCGAGCTGCCGCCGCTCGAGATGGAGGCGCTCAATCACGGACTTTCCGTGCTGATCGCGCGCGGCGCGCTCATCGTGTCGGTCAACCCGGCGCACAGCGCGCTCGAGACCCAGTTCCGGGAAGCCGTCGGAGCCCGCCTCGCATGAGCACGTCCATCGCTCCGACCACGGTGATGCCGGGCCGGGGCCGGCTCGGCGCCTACGGCTGGTGGCAGATGCGCGATTACCTCATCAACAAGGGAATCGCGACGGCGCTCATCATGGGCCTGCTGCTCTTCCTCTCGTGGACGGCGCTGCGGGGCGCCGAGGCGCAGATGGCCGCGCAAGGCTATCAGGAGAGCCTGAAGCCGATCATCGACCTCGGCTTCGTGGAGTTCATGAGCAACCTGATCCTGTTCGGCGTGCTGTTCGCCACGAACGGCATCGTGAGCGAGGATCGCAAGTTCGGCTACTACAAGTTCTACTTCTCCAAGCCCGTGTCGGTCGCGGGGTTCTATGGGCAGAAGTTCGCCGTCCACGTCGCCGGGCTCCTGCTCGTCGCGGCGCTGATGCTCGTCGCGCACGCGCTGGTGATCGAGCCGCGCTTTCCACCGTCGTTCTTTCCGGTGGCGGCGCTGGCGGTGATCGGGCTCGCCGGCATCGGCTTCCTCGTCTCCGCCGTGTTCACGCTCGACTGGATCTCGCTCTTCGCGATCTACGCGGCCGCGCAGATCGGCTGGACGCTCTACGGCGACGACCCGGGCATTCGCGGCACGCTCGTGCGGGGGCTGCCCCCGGTGCACCAGCTGCGCGACGTGTACGGGGCCGTCGCCCGTGGCGAGCCGCTTCCGATGGACCCCCTGTGGTGGATCTTCCTCTACGGGCTCGCGTGCTTCTTCGTCGGGCTGGTGGTGGTCTCGCGCCGCCGGCTCGCGACGAGCTGACCGCCGTGGACGCGCCAGCCGGGCTGACGCTCGACCCCGCCACCGTGCATCGCACGGTGCTGCCGAACGGCCTCACGGTGCTCGTCCGCCGCGACCCGTCGGCGCCGGTGGTCGCCATCGTGACGCACGTGCGCGCCGGCTACTTCGACGAATCCGACGACGTCGTCGGCATCGCGCACGTGCTGGAGCACATGTACTTCAAGGGCACGCCGTCGCGCGGGGTCGGCGAGATCGCGCGCCAGACGAAGGCGGTGGGCGGCTACCTCAACGCCGGCACGATCTACGACCACACGAGCTACTACACGGTGCTGCCGTCGAGCGGCTTCGTGCCAGGGCTCGACGTGCAGTTCGACGCGTACGCCAACTCGCTCATCGATGCCGGCGAGCTGGGGCGCGAGATCGAGGTGATCATCGAGGAGGCGCGCCGCAAGGCGGACAATCCGGGCGCGGTGACCGTCGAGACGCTGTACGAGCTGCTCCACGACCAGCATCGCATGCGGCGCTGGCGCATCGGGCGCGAGCCGGGGCTGCGCGCGCTCGGACAGCCCGACCTGCTGCGCTTCTACCGCAACTACTACCGGCCGTCCAACACGATTCTGGTCATCGCGGGGGACGTCGATCCCGTGACCGCGATCCGCGAGGTCGAGCAGCGATACGGCATGCTGCCGGCGGGCGAGCCCGTGCGCGACATCGGTCCTGCGGAGACGGAACGGGCTCCCTTCCGCTACCGCGAGCTCGAGGGCGACGTCGCGCAGACGCAGATCGCGCTCGGATGGCGCACGCCGGGGACGCTCGACCCGGATACGCCGGTCCTCGACCTCCTCGCCGTGGTGCTCGGGAGCGGACGCGCCTCGCGGCTCTATCGCGCCGTGCGGGAACGGTCGCTCGCCCAGGGGATCAGCGCCTACGACTACACACCGACGGAGCTCGGCGTGTTCGTCGTGCATGCCGAGACGCGGCCGGAGACGGCAGGCGAGGCGGCACGCGCGGCGTGGGAGCAGATCGCCGCCTTGCGCGAGCAGGCCCCCGCCCCCATCGAGATCGAGCGTGCGCAGCGTCTGTACGAGTCCCGCTGGCTGCGCCGGTTCGAGAACATGGAGGGACAGGCGAACTATCTCGCGGAATGGGAGGCCCTCGGCGGCTGGCAGCGCGGTGAGGAATATTTCGACCGCCTGATGTCGGCTACGCCCGCGCAGGTGCGCGATGCCGCCGCGCGGTGGCTCGATCCGCGGCATGCCTCGATGGTCGTCTACCGGCCGCGTGATGCCGCGCCGCTGGCGGGCGATTCAGGCGCCGCGCGAGCGCTGCTCGGGGATGGCGTCGGCACCGTCGAGATGCGCGCCGCATCGTTGCCTTCGCCGGCGAGCGCGGTGGCTGGGCGGCCCGTCCTCGAGCGGGAGGAGGCGGGGGTTCGCGTGTATCGGAGCGCCGCCGGTGTTCCGATCCTCGTGCGTCGCAAGCCGGGCGCCGCCATCGTGCATGCCGGCGTGTACTTCCTCGGCGGCGCATCGAGCGAACCCGCCGACCGCGCGGGGCTGACGACGATGCTCGCGCGCATGGCCGTGAAGGGGACGTCAAGCCGCACGGCGGCGCAGATCGCGGAGGAAGGGGAGCTGCTCGGCGGGAGCGTCGCCGGGGGCGCGGGGGCGGACAGCTTCGGCTGGTCGGTGAGCGTGCCGGCACACCGTTTCGACGCCGCGGTCGCCCTGCTTGCCGACGTCGTGCAGCGGCCGGCGATCCCGGAGGACGCCCTGGCGACCGAGCGGGCCATCGCCATCGCGGACGTGGCATCGCTCCGCGACGACATGTCGCGCTATCCCGTGCGGCTTGCGACGTCGGCGGCGTATCCGGGGCATCCGTACGGCGTGCCCGTGTCCGGCACGGAGGCTTCGCTCGCGCAGCTCGACCGCATGATGCTGCGCACGTGGCACGAGGCGCAGGTGCAGCGCGGCGCCGCGGTGGCCGCGGTGGTCGGCGACGTCGATCCCGACGAAGCGGCTCAGGTCATGGCGCGGGAGCTCGCCGCGCTGCAGCCCGCGGCGGCGAGCAGTGCCGCGCGCGCCGACTGGCGCGCGGCCGGCAGCCGCGTCGAGGAGTCACGCGACAAGAAGCAGACGGCGCTCACGCTGCTCTATCCGGGGCCCGCACGCGACGATGACGATCGCTTCGCGGCGCAGCTGCTCGTCGGCATCGCCAGCGGCCTTGGTGGGCGCTTCTTCGACGAGCTGCGCGACAAGCAGTCGCTCTGCTACACGGTGCAGGCCTTCCATGCGGACCGTCGGCTGGCCGGGACATTCGGTGCCTACATCGCGACGTCGCCGGACAAGGAAGACGTCGCGCGGGAGGGACTGCTGCGCGAGATCGCACGGCTGCGCGACGAGCTGGTGACCCACGAGGAGCTCACGCGCGCACAAACCTACGCCACGGGGACGCATGCGATCCGCCAGCAGAGCGGCGCCGCGGTGCTCGGCGAGGTGGTGGATGCGTGGCTGTTCGGCCGGCTCGACGAGCTGCCAGCGTACGAGGCGCGGATCCGCGCCGTGACCCGTGAGCGGCTGCGCGAGGTGGCGCTGCGGTATCTCGCGCCGGAGCTGCGCGTGGAGGGAATCGTGCGCGGAAAGGCGGTGTGAGCGCCGGTCACGGCTCGTTCTCGACGGTGGGCGCGGCGGTATCCGCCGGGGTCGCGCGCGAATTGCCCACGGACTCGCGCAGGCCGCGGAGCGCACGGGCGACGGCGCCTGCAGCGGGGCGGCGGCGTCCGTCAGGCGCCTGCAGGCCCGTCGCGCCGATGTAGTCGCTCGCACTGGCGACGATCAGCCCCTTGATCCCCTGATGGCCGGTCGCCCAGGCGAGCGTTCCCCACAGCGCCCGTTCCTGGCTCCGCTCACCGTGCGCCAGGGGGAAGCCGCCCGCATTGAAGACCCAGTGCGGCTTGTTCGTCTCGGTCGCACGCATCCACCGGTCGGCCGCGCGCATCGCGGCATCCAGGTCCTGCGCGCCCTTGGTTCCCGGGAAGAACGAGAACCCGACGACGTCCACGGGCGATCCGGGCGCGGCGGCCCATGCGTAGAGCGTGCTGTCGCGACTGCCGTAGGACGCGGCGCTCACACCGATCCGCGTTCGCGGCCGCAAGCGCTTGGCGAGCTGCGAGGCCTCGGTGATGTAGCCCTGCCAGGTCTCGACCGGCAGCAGCCCGAAGGCGCGCGCGCCCGCTCCGTAGGGATCTTCCGACGGCAGCAGGATGTCGGGCCGCACGCGGCGCACGACCTGCTCGATCGCACGCAGTCGCACCGCCGCGTCGAATGCCGGGCGGGCTCCCATCGGCAGCAGCTCGCCGCGATAGCCGAGGGCGACGATGACCACCATGCTGTCGGTCCGGCGCAGCGGCTCGAGGATGCGGGCGATCGAGTCGAGCACCAGGCCGTCCGCGGCGTCGGGGACGATGGTGAGGCTGACCGCGTTGACCTCGAGGGCGTGCACCAGCGAGAGGTCGCTCCGCAGGGCGAGCGCCGACGGCGGCCGCGCGATGTCCGGGAGGATCTTCACGCCGACGCGGAAGTCGCCCGCGGGGCGCTCCGTCAACCGCGCCTCGTCGAACTGCCGGTATTCCTGCAGCACGACCTGGCCCTTCAGGACGGCGATCGCGACGAAGGCCGTCCACAACAGCGCGAAGGTGGCCAGCACGCCGCGGAAGGTCGCCGTGAGCCCGCGCAGCGGCGGAAACGCCGGCGAGAGGATGGGCACGGCGAGGAACAGCGGGGATACGAGTGCCGCACCACCGGTGGCGACGCTGAGCACGTCCGTCTGCGCCACGAGGATCGCGAGCGGCAGCTCGAGCAGCGGCGTGCCGGATGCCGACAGCACGCTCAGCGCGGCGCTCAGCGCGATGATCACGTTGTACGCGAGGATCGGCAGCCCGATCACGGGATTCACCAGCCGGCGGCCGACCGCGAGCACCGCCTGGATGACGAAGAGGAGCAGGGTCGCCGGCCAGAGGAAGCTCACCAGCACGAGGGCGCGGCCGGTGACGACCGTGGACGTCGCGAGATGGATCGCGACGGCGGGCAGGATGAAGAATCCGGCGAGGGCCGTGACCGCCGCGAACGCGCGCGGCGCCCGCCGGACGTGCATGATCCGGCCGGCGAGGATGACGTCCCAGAGGAGGATGACGAGCGTGAGCGCGAGGTGCGCTGCAGGGAGCCAGTTTCTCATCCGCGCGGGCGGTGATGGCGCGGAGGACGTTCGCGCGTGTCGCTCCGCACGTCGCGGGGCGTGAGGCGTCGGGTGAACACGTCCAGCGCCCTCTGCGAGTCCTGTACCGCCGGGGCGAGGACGTCGAGCAGCAGGACGCCCTCCTCCGGCAGGGCGTGCACGACGATGTGGCGGCCGTCGGAGACGAGGGTCAGGGCGGTGGCGTGCGGGCCGTCATGCACGGTCGGCATCGCGAGCGGCCCCAGCCCGACCGCGCCCGCCGCCGCCACGAGCAGGGCGCGCAGCAGCTGCACGTCGCGGAGCGCAGGCTCCGGCACGTCGAGGAGGTCGGCGGTGAGATGGGCAGGCAAGGGCGTCGGGGCGTTGGGCGGTCGCCGCTCCCGCGGCCTGGCCGCGGCACCGGCGAGCGCGATGCTGAATTGAAGGATACACCGGCGGCGCGTGCGACGCCCCGGCGTGTCGCGCCCGCCCCCTCCCGCCCGCGCGTCAGAACATCGACATCGCCAGGAACGACCGCAGCGAATCGTTCGTGGAGCGCAGGCGGCCGGAGAGGAGCCGCACCGTCGCCCAGAGCACCTTGTGCGCCAGATCGCGGTGAAAATCGAGCAGCATCTCGAAGTCCGCGCGGCTGATGGTGAGGCACGTCGTCCCGCCGTTCGAGATCGCATCGGTGGAGCGCTCGTGCCGGTCGAACACCGACATCTCGCCGAACAGGGAGCCCGGCTTCAGGACGGCGAGCGCCTCCTCCCCGCTGCCGGGAATCTCCCGGCTGATGCGCACCTCGCCGTCCACGATGAGATACAGCCGGCTCCCCGCCTCCCCCTCGCGGAAGATGTATTCCCCCGAGCGGAAGACCTCCCGCCGGCAGATGGACGCCACCTCCTGGAGCTCGTCCGGCTCGAGGTCACGAAAGATCGCGGCGGATCGGAGCAGCTCGTGGACGTCCGGCATCGGGTCCCGGGGATCGGTTGGGGAAACGCGACGACTTCGCGGGGCGGAGGGGCGGCGACCGGCACTCCCCGGCGCGCCAAGGTAGACCGGCCGTGTGGTCGTGGCAAGCACACGCCCTTCGGTTAGAATAGGGCATGGCCGGTCCGCTGCTCCGCGCAATCCCCAACCTGTTGTCCGCGTCGCGCCTGCTGCTCGCCGCGGGCTTCGTCGTGGCGGATGCCAACGGCACGCGACTCGGCCTGATCACCGTGGCGGGGATCACGGACGTCCTGGATGGCTTCCTTGCGCGGCGCGTGAATGCGGCCACGCGATGGGGGGCACTCGTCGATCCCATCGCCGACCGGTTCTTCGCCCTCACGGCGGTCGCCACGCTGCTGTTCGTCGGGCTGCTCACCGTGCCGCAGTACTTCGTGCTGATCATGCGCGATCTCGCGACGGCGGTGGGATTCCTCGTCGCGCGCGCAGTCCCTGCGCTCCGCAATGCGACGTTCAAGGCGCGATGGACGGGCAAGGCCGTCACCTTCCTGCAGTTCGCGGCGCTCGTGTGCGCCCTCGCGTATCCTCCCGCGCTCGCCGCCCTGATCCCGCTGCTGTTCGGGGTGTCGGCACTCTCGATCGCGGACTACACCATGGCGCTCTGGCGGGGACGGAAGGGATGATGCCTGGAGTGAAGGCAGTGCTTCTCGGCGCATGCGCCGTGGCGCTCGCCGGCCACCCTGCCACGCTCGCCGCACAGGCGCCGGATGGCGCCGAGCGTCCAGCGCGTCGCCTGCGGCCGGAGCTGCGGATCGACTACATCGGGGCGCGCACGCACGCTGTGCAGGCGGGCGCCGGGATCTCGATACCGGCGGGAACGTACGCGCGCCTGGGCGTCGCCGCGGGCGTGGGTCCGGGGTGGGGTGACAGCACGTTCACCAGCGCGCGCGCCGATGCGACCGTCCGGTTTCTCATCGATCCGTTCCGCCGCTCGCGATGGGGGCTGTCATTCGGCGGCGGCCTGAGCGCGCTTCACGACGGAAGCGACCTGCGGGGGCTCGCGCTGTTGTTCGCAGACGTCGAAGGCCCCGGCGACGCGGGATGGATCCCGTTCGCCGGGGTCGGCGTCGGCGGCGGCGTGCGCGTCACGCTCGGCGTGCGCAGAGCCGCGACGGCGGGACGCTAGACTTCGCGGTCGCGCCGGCCTTCTACCAACAAAAAGGGCGGCGTGAATACGCCGCCCACTTGCTTCACGCCGCGTCCGAGGTCGTCGTGCGGGCCTTCGGAGGCTGGGCGAACCGGGTCCCCAGGGTACGCAGTTCCGTCAGCTGCTGCTTGCTCAGCTCGGGATAGCGGCCTTCGAGATACGTGAACGTCTCGTCGAACCACTCCTCGATGTGCTCGGGAGCAGCGCCGATGACGCCACACCGCATGATGTGCTGAAACAGCTCGTCACGGGCTTCCTCGAACGGGCTCGGGATCGCCGGCGCCGACGGACGACGTGTCTGGGTCTTCGCTCGGGACATGTAAGACAGTAGAGGGAAAAGGCGATGGCTTCACTGAGCTGTCCCACGGGACCAGCTCAGCCACGAAGTATAGCCGATCGTGCGGCAAAAGGATACCTGCGGTTCCGTTTTCGTGCGCGGGAACACGCCCGCTCAGACCGCCACCCGTGCTCCCATCGCCTCGAGGATGAGGTTGGCCAGGGTCTCGGGGGCCTCTTCCGGGACGAGGCGGCCCACGGCGGGCAGCCGGACCAGCCGGACATCGTGCAGCGTCTCCACCAGGCGGTCGGCCAGCCGCGGCCCGACCCAGCGGTCCTGGTCGCCCCAGACGATCAGCGTCGGCTGGGGGAGCGCGTGCATCTCGACCTCCTCCATGTCCTCGGCGTCCACCGCCCGGGCGAGGAGCAGCAGGTGGTTGAGCCCCTCCTTGCCGACGTAGGGCGCCAGGTACCGGGCGATCAGGGCGTCCGGCATGTTCCCGGGATCGGCCACCGAGCCGGTCAGCAGCTCACGCAGCAGCGGGGCGGCGCCGAGGATCCCGCGGGAGACGCGGAAGGCGAACCGGGCGGTGTTCCGCTGGAGCGTCTCGATGTCGGCGGCCGGGACCTCGTCGAAGGCGATCGGGTTCACCAGCACGAGCCGGTCGACGCGCTCCGGCCGCGTGGCCGCGAGGCGGATCGCGATGGCGGCGCCGAGATCGATGCCGACGACGGTCGCGCTCTGGAGGCGGAGCGCGGTGAGCGCGCGGTCGAGGTATTCGGCCTGGGCGGCGATGCCGAAGTCCGCATCGAAGGGACGGTCGGATTCGCCATGGCCGAACAAATCGATCGCATAGGCGGTACGATTGGCAAGCGCGATGGTCGGGGCGACGTCGCGCCAGAGAAAGGCGCTCGTGCCGAATCCATGCACGAGGAGTACGGGCGCGCCGCCGTGCCCGTACCGCTCCACATGCATGGAGCCTGGGCCGACCGGGATGCGCAGCAAGTCTGCGTCGATGAGTGCCTCCGGGGAGAGTTCAACCGGTTGAGGGCTCGTTGCTTGCGCAGGAAAAGTACCGTCGTAGCTTACCGCGGGCACCGGGCTGCCCGCGCAGTTCCCACCAAGGTGCTCGCATGTCGAAAAACGAAGACCAGACGTACGGCGAGGAACGCCGCCGCGAGCTGGAGCGCATGCTCCGGTCGCTCGCGGAGCTGATCAGGGAGCTCGATACCCGCGGTCCGGGCCAGCTCCTGGCCGGCGCTGGCGAGCTGATGCGTCTCATCGGCGACGTGCGCAGTGAGCTGTTCCACTACGAAGTTCGAGCGACCTACGACACCCCCGAAGTGGCGGACAGCCGCCGCATCGTGCGGGACGCCAAAGCACGCGCCGAAGACGCGCCGGAGCACAAATGGGAAAAGACCGAGTGGGATCCAACAAGGGACGACGACCCGGAGTGGTGAAGGAGACCCGGAAGAGCTCCAACCGCGCCTTCTACATCGCGCTCGCCGCGGTCGCCCTCGGCGGCATCGCGGTGCTCTCCTACCTCACCACGCGCTCCGCCAGCCGCCAGGTCATCGAAGTCGATCCCACGCTCCCGCCCGTCGAGGCGGTCGGGTACGTGCTCGGCAAGGCCGACGCTCCGATCGAGGTGCTCGAGTTCGCCGACTTCGAGTGCCCGGGCTGCGCGCAGTTCGCCATCCTGACGGCGCCTGACGTGAAGCAGCGGCTCGTCGAGACGGGCCAGATCCGTCTCCGCCTGATGGACTTCCCGCTCCAGATGCACCGGAACGCGTGGACGGCGTCGCTCTCCGCCGCGTGCGCCAACGAGCAGGGGAAGTTCTGGGAGATGCATGACGCGATCTTCGCGGCGCAGGATCGCTGGAACACCCAGGCGACCGGCAATCCGCTCAAGGTCATGGTGGAGCTGGCCGGGGGGATCGGGCTGGACGTGAGCCAGTTCGCGAACTGCGTCGAGACACGGAAGTACCAGGCGAACGTGCAGGCGCACATGAAGGAGGCCGAGCGGCGGGGCGTCAGCGCGACGCCGAGCTTCATCATCGGCGGAAAGCTCATTCCCGGCGCGATCGGGTACGACACCTTCAAGGCGTACGTCGATTCCGCCCTCGCCGGGGTGAGCGCGCCCCGCTGATGCGGCGCCGACTCGTGGCGCTGCTCGCGCTGGGCGGCGTCTTCCTCGCGACGTACCTGACGCTCTACAAGCTCGGCCTCATCGGAACGCTCGCCTGCAGCATCGGCGAGTGCGAGACGGTGCAGACGAGCCGCTGGGCGACCTTCCTCGGGCTGCCGGTCGCGGCCTGGGGGATCGGGTTCTACCTGCTGGTGTTCGTGCTGGCGCTGCTCTGGTCGGAGAGCGCCCTCTCGGAGTCGCGCGCGCTCGGGTGGACGATGGCCGCGCTGACGGGGTGGGGCGTGCTCTTCTCGACGTGGCTCACCTATCTCGAGCTGTACGTCATCCACGCGATCTGCACGTGGTGCGTCGTTTCGGCGATCCTGGCGACGGTGCTCTTCGTGGTGGTGCTGGCGGAGCGTCCGTGGCGGTCACCGGAGCTGGCGGCGTAGGGGACGAGCGAAGACGACACAACGACAGCGGCCCGGCGAGAGCATCTCGCCGGGCCGCTGTCGTTTCCGGGGCGGGACTACGCCTAGGCGCGCCGCGTCGACCGCTGCCGTGCCTCGTCGAGCCGGAGCTGCGGCCTGGTCTCGTCGAGCTCTTCCGCCTCACGCGCGCGGCGGCGGTAGGGGACGAGCTCCTGGCCGAGGATGACCAGCGTCCTCGTGACCACCGTGCTCGCCAGCGGCTCGGGGACGGCCATCTCACGGACGTAGGCTTCGATTGCCCGGTCGAACGAGAGGTCTTCCGCCAGCGTGTCCACGAACATCAGCGCATTGTCGACGTGGGCGCGGACGATCGCCTCCTCGGCGCGCGCGACGGCGAGGCGCAGGCGGCGCTCCGTCGCCGGCTCCAGCTTGCGGGCGAAGAGGGTTTCGGGGAAGAGACGGCGGAAGAAGTTGGCCATTGAGGAAACAGGTTCGGGGCTGAGAGGCAGTTCCGCAAGAGCAGGACGTATGCCGGGCCGAGATGCGAGATGCGAGATGCGAGAACCGCCAGCAGGTCTCGACCGGTCGGCAGTTCTCGCATCTCGCATCTCGCAGCTCGCCGGTACCATCCGTCCCTAACCCTCCTGTCCTTCGTACATCTCCTTCAGCCGCGCCACGACGTTGGGATCGGCAAGGGTCGTGGTGTCGCCGAGCGCGCGGCCCTCGGCGATGTCGCGGAGCAGGCGCCGCATGATCTTGCCCGAGCGCGTCTTGGGCAGGTCGGCGCTGAAGAGGATGTCGTCCGGCCGCGCGATCGCGCCGATCTTCTGCGCGACGAAGTCGCGCAGCTCCTCGCGCAGGTCGTGGCCGCGGGCGACCCCCTCGCGCAGCGTCACGAAGGCCGCGATGGCCTGGCCCTTCACGTCGTGGGCCTTGCCCACCACGGCGGCCTCGGCCACGGCGGGGTGCTCCACCAGCGCCGACTCCACTTCCATCGTGCCGATGCGGTGGCCGGCGACGTTGAGCACGTCGTCGACGCGTCCGAGCAGCCAGAAGTAGCCGTCCTCGTCGAGACGCGCGCCGTCGCCGGCGAAGTAGAGATCCTTCCTTCCGTGCCACTTGGAGAAGTAGGTCTCGACGTACCGCTTGTCGTCGCCCCAGATGGTGCGCAGCATCGACGGCCAGGGCTTCGTGAGGGTGAGCAGTCCGCCGCCGACGTCGATCGCCTTCGCGTCGTTGTTCATCACCGCCGGGAAGTAGCCGGGCAGCGGCTGCGTCGCACTGCCGGGCTTCGTCTCGGTCACGCCGGGCACGGGCGAGATGACGATCGCGCCGGTCTCCGTCTGCCACCAGGTGTCGACGACCGGGCAACGTCCGCCGCCGATGACCGACTGGTACCACATCCACGCTTCGGGGTTGATGGGCTCCCCCACGGACCCCAG
The DNA here is from genome assembly GCA_035764975.1 of Gemmatimonadaceae bacterium. GTDB lineage: Bacteria > Gemmatimonadota > Gemmatimonadetes > Gemmatimonadales > Gemmatimonadaceae > JACDHQ01. The sequence continues at coordinate 21,539 of DASTYL010000137.1, forward strand.
CAGGCGGATGGACGAGAGGTCGTGCTTCTTCACCCACTGCTCGCCCCATTTCATGAACGCGCGGATGGCGGTGGGCGCGGTGTACAGGATGGTCGCGCCATGGCGCTCGCAGATGTCCCACAGGCGGTCGCGTTCGGGCCAGTCGGGCGCTCCCTCGTACATGAGCACGGTGGCGCCATTCGCGAGCGGACCGTAGACGACGTACGAGTGGCCGGTCACCCAGCCCACGTCGGCGGTGCAGAAGAAGACGTCGTCTTCCTTGAGGTCGAACACGAGCTTCGTCGTCGTCGCACAGCCGGTGAGGTAACCGCCCGTGGTGTGCACGATCCCCTTCGGCTTGCCGGTCGTGCCCGACGTGTAGAGGATGTAGAGCACGTCCTCCGCGTCCATCGCCTCGGGCTCGCACTGGATCGGCGCCTGCTGCATGAGGCGGTGCCACCAGTGGTCGCGACCGTCCTGCATCGTCGCGAATGCCTCGTCGCCGCCGGCGCCAGGCCGGCGCAGCACGACGATCACGTTCTTCACCGACGGGCACTCTTCCAGCGCCTTGTCGGCGTTGCGCTTCAACGGCACGATCTGGCCGCGGCGATATCCGCCGTCCGCGGTGATGAGCAGCTTCGCCTCCGCGTCGTTGATGCGGTCGCGGAGCGACTCCGGGGAGAAGCCGCCGAACACGACGGAGTGGATGGCGCCGATGCGCGCGCAGGCGAGCATCGCGATGGCGGCTTCCGGCACCATCGGCAGGTAGATGGCGACGCGGTCCCCGCGCTTGATGCCCATGCGCTTGAGGACGTTCGCGAAGCGGCTGACCTCGATGTACAGGTCCCAGTAGGTCAGCGTCCGACGGTCGCCCGGCTCACCTTCCCAGATGATCGCGGCCTTGTTGCGCAGCGATTCCCGCCCGGGGCGCACGTGCCGGTCCACGCAGTTGGCCGCCACGTTGAGCTTGCCGCCGACGAACCACTTCGCGTGTGGGGGCTTCCACTCGAGCACGTGCTTCCACGGCTTGATCCACTCGAGCTTCGCGGCTTCGTCGGCCCAGTACTTCTCGTAGTCGGCGTTCGCCTGCTCCCACAGCGCCCGGGTGGTGACGTTGGCGCGTTCCCGGAACTCCGGCGCGGGCGGGAACTTCCGATTTTCCTGGAGGAGGACGTCGATGTCAGTCATCGTCTGGCGTTTGGCGTCGGGCGTCGGGCGCGGCCCCCCGTCGAGGCGAGGCCGGGCGGATGGTCATCAGTCTGGGTGTGCAGGCGCGGCGGGGCAAGTTCTTCGCCGGAAGCGCGGGCGCGCCGGCTACTCGAGCTCCGGCTCCCCCGTCCGATCCACCAGGAACAGCGAACCGACGACCACCGTCAGCAGCGCCACGCCGATCGGATACCAGAGCCCTGCGTAGATGTTGCCGGTCCGTGCCACCATCGCGGTGGCGATGAACGGCAGGAAGCCGCCGAACCAGCCGTTGCCGAAGTGGTAGGGAAGCGACAGCGACGTGTAGCGGATGCGCGCCGGGAACGCCTCGACCAGGAACGCCGCGATCGGCCCGTACACCATCGTGACGAAGAGCACCTGCACCAGCACGAGGAGCACGAGCATCGCCGTGCTGAAAGTCGCCGGGTCCGCGTAGTGCCGCATCGCCATGTAAATGGGGTAGTAGCTCAGTGCCGCGACCAGGTTGCCGGCCATCATCACGCGCTTGCGGCCGATGCGATCGCTGAGCGCACCGAACACGATGAAGAACGGCGTCCCGAGCGCCAGCGCGATCGCGACGATGATGTACGCGAGATCGGCGTCCACCTTGAGCACCGTCTGGAGGAAGAACAGCGCGTAGAACTGGCCCGTGTACCAGACGACGGCCTGGCCCGCGGTGGCCCCGATGAGGATGAGGAAGAACACCTTCCATCGGTCGGCCGTGCCGTAGCTGTCGCGGATCGGCGCGCGCGACGTCTTGCCCTGGGCCTTGAGCGCGAGAAAGACGGGCGACTCCTGCATCCGCCGGCGGATGTAGTACGAGACGCCGACGAGGAGCACCGAGAGCAGGAAGGGAATGCGCCAGCCCCAGTCCGCGAACGCTTCCTGGCCCACCGCGCGGCGCGTCAGGAGGATGACGAGCAGCGAGACGAACAGGCCGAGCGTGGCGGTGGTCTGGATGAAGCTCGTGTAGAACCCGCGTCGGTCCGCGGGCGAGTGCTCCGCGACGTACACCGCCGCGCCCCCGTATTCGCCGCCGAGGGCGAGCCCCTGCAGCAGGCGCAGCGTGACGAGGATGATCGGCGCCGCGATGCCGATCGTCTCGTGCCCGGGGAGGATGCCGATCACCGCCGTCGAGCCGCCCATGATGAGGAGCGTCAGCATGAACGCGTACTTGCGGCCGACGAGGTCACCGATGCGGCCGAACACGAGCGCGCCGAACGGGCGGACGGCAAAGCCGGCCGCGAACGTCGCCAGTGTCTTGAGGAAGCCCGCGATCTCGCTGCCGGAGGGGTAGAACTTCGCGGCGATGATCGTCGCGAGGGATCCGAAGAGATAGAAGTCGTACCACTCGATGATCGTGCCGGCCGACGAGGCACCGATCACGGTGGCGAGGGTGCGTTTGTCGGACGGGACGAGGGACGGATGCGTGGCGGGGGCACGCGTCGGTTCTGCCATCAGGGCTCCAGGGTGGACATTCGGCGCGAACGTTCCGCTCCGGGGGGGAGTGGCGCAAGGCATCATGCTATCTTCCGCGCATGGCGGCGGATCTCACCAGCGGCTCCCCCTATGCCGACGTCGGCCCGCTGGCGGGCCGGCACATCGTCGTGACGCGCCCGGGCATGGCGGGGGTGCGTCTCGCCGAATCGCTGGAGGCGCTCGGCGCGCGCGCCACGCACGTGCCGCTCACGCGGATCGAGATGGTGGACCGCGAGGGGCTGGCGTGGCGACTCGCCGCCCGCGCGCACGACTGGGTGATCTTCACGAGCGCCAACGCGGTGCGTGCCGCGGCCGACGCCGCCCTGATCGTGGCGCCCGCGGGCGGGCTGGCGGAGGCACTGGCGGGTGTGCAGGTCGCCTCCGTCGGCCGCGTCACCGCCGAGGCGCTGCACGACCGCGGCGTGGCGCCCGTGGTGGTGCCCGGTCGATTCGATGCCGAGGCGCTGCTCGAGGCACTCGCCCGGCGCGACGACGTGCGGGGCCGTCGATTCCTGCACCCCGCGGCCGCGGGGGCCAGCGAGCTGCTCGGGGCCGGGCTCGCGGCGCTGGGCGCCGACGTCGAGACGGTGATCGCCTATGCGACCGTCCCCGACGAGGCGGGGGCCGCCGCGCTGCGCCGCCTGCTGGATCACGAGAACGTCGATCTCGTCACGTTCCTCGCGCCCTCGGCGGTCTCCGCCTTCGTCGCGGCCCTCGGTGCCGAACGCGCCGTGGGCATCCCGGCGGCGTCCATCGGACCGGTGACCACCGCCGCGCTCGTGCAGCATCACATCCGTGTGGTCGTCGAGCCGGACGAAGCGACGGCGTCGCGACTCGTTGAGGCCATCACGGCCCGCTACATTCGCTGACATGTCCCGCACCGTCCGCGACCCGCAGGGTCCGATCATCATCGCGACCCGCTCGAGCGAGCTCGCGCTGCGGCAGGCGCACCAGGTGCAGGCCGCGCTGCGCGATCGCGGCCTCGACGCCGAGCTGAAGACGTACAAGACGGTGGGCGACAAGCGGCTCGACGAGCCGCTCAGCGCGATCGGCGCGAAGGGCCTCTTCACGAAGGAGCTCGAGGACGATCTCGTCGCGGGGCTCGTCGATTGCGCGGTGCACTCGCTCAAGGACCTGCCCACGGAGTCGCCGGCCGGCCTGGTCGTCGGCGCCGTGCTCCGGCGCGAGGATCCGCGGGATGCCCTCGTCTTCGGGCCGGAGATCGGCACGGGCGCGGGGCTCGATGCGCTGCCGCGCGGCGCGCGCGTCGGCACGTCCAGCCTGCGGCGGCGCGCCCAGCTGCTTGCGCTGCGCCCGGACCTCGAGGTGGCGGAGCTCCGCGGCAACGTGGGCACGCGGCTCCGGAAGATCGACGGGGGCCAGGTGCACGCCGCGATCCTCGCTGCCGCCGGGCTGCATCGCCTCGACGCCCACGACCGGGTGGGCGCCTATCTCGAGCCCCCGGCATGGCTGCCCGCCGCGGGCCAGGGGGCAATCGCGGTCCAGATCCGCGCGGGCGACCCGCGCATGACCCCCGTGGCCGAGTCGCTCAACGATGCGGCGACGTCGCTGGCGGTCCGCGCCGAGCGGGCGTTCCTCGCCGCGCTCGAGGGGGGCTGCCAGGTGCCGATCGGGGCGCTGGCGCGCTCGGATGGTGACTCGACCCGCCTCTGGGGGATGCTGGCCGACGTGACGGGCGTCCGCGTGCTCCGGGGCGACATCGCCGTGGACCCGGCGGCGCCCGAGGAGTCCGGACGGTCGCTCGCGCAAGAGCTTCGCGAGCGTGGGGCCGGGGAGATCCTGGTCGGCCTGCGGGACGTGAAGAAGGTCCCGAGCCCGCAGCCTGAGTAGATTCATCGGTTCGATCTCCAACGCAGCACGCAGTCGCTCCAACGCCGACGATGGCCCGATACCCGCTCTACAGACCCCGCCGCCTCCGTCGCACGGAAGCGCTCCGCCGCCTCGTCCGCGAGACGCACCTGCGGCCGTCGCAGCTCATCCTCCCGCTCTTCGTGCGGTCCGGTACGGGGATCCGCAGGCCGATCGGCTCCATGCCGGGCGTCTGCCAGACGTCGATCGACGAGATGCTCGTCGATGCGCGCGCCGCGCACGAGGCCGGCGTCGGCGGCGTGCTGCTCTTCGGCATCCCCGACCACAAGGATGCCACCGGCTCGTCGGCATGGGATGACCAGGGCCCGGTGCAGGCCGCGGTACGCGCCCTGAAGCGCGAGCTGCCGGAGCTCGTCGTGATCACGGACGTGTGCATGTGCGAGTACACGGATCACGGCCACTGCGGGATCCTGACGCCGGAAGGCGACGTCGACAACGACGCGACGCTCGACCTGCTCGTCCGCGAGTCGCTCTCGCATGCACGGGCGGGCGCGGACATGATCGCGCCGAGCGACATGATGGACGGGCGCGTGGGCGCGATCCGCGAGGCGCTGGACGAGGCAGGCTTCCCGGCCACGCCGATCATGAGCTACGCCGCCAAGTTCGCGAGCGGGCTCTATGGCCCCTTCCGCGAGGCGGCGGAGTCCACCCCGCAGCACGGGGACCGGCGCAGCTACCAGATGGACGCCGCCAATGCCGACGAGGCCATGCGCGAGGTCGAGCTGGACATCGCCGAGGGCGCCGACATCGTGATGGTGAAGCCCGCGGGCGCCTACCTCGACATCATCGCGCGCGTGAAGGCGGAGACGGGCTACCCGGTGGCGGCGTACCAGGTGAGCGGCGAGTTCGCCATGGTGCGCGCGGCGGCCGAGCGCGGGTGGATCGACGGCGAGCGCGTGATGCTCGAGTCGCTGCTCGCCATCCGCCGCGCCGGCGCCGACATCATCATCACCTACTTTGCAACCGACGCAGCGAGGATGCTGCACGCATGATCAATTACTGGCGCGACCTCCCGTCCGGCCCCAACCCGCCCGAGAAGATGACGGCGGTGGTCGAGATTCCGCAGGGCAGCCGCAACAAGTACGAGCTGGACAAGGTCACGGGCCTGATGAAGCTGGACCGGGTGCTGTATTCCGCGGTGCACTATCCCGGGGACTACGGCTTCGTGCCGCGCACGCTGCACGAGGACAACGATCCGCTCGACGTGCTGCTGCTGGTGAAGGAGCAGACCTTCTCCGGCTGCATGGTCGACTTCCGGCCCATCGGCGTGCTGAAGCTGCTCGACCGCGGGGAGCCCGACGACAAGATCCTCGGCGTCCCGCTGCACGACCCGTATTACAACGAGATCTTCGACATCGCCGACATCCCGGGCCACCAGCTCCGCGAGATCGAGCACTTCTTCCTCACGTACAAGGATCTCGAGGGGAAGCGCATGGAGAACCGCGGCTGGGGCAAGAGCGCCGAGGCGATGCGGATCATCAACGAGTCGATCGTGCGGTACGACGCGGCGTACCGGTCGGTGGGGCCGTAGGGCGCGCGGCGCCCTACGCCTTCCGGATCACCACTTCCGCCATCACCGCCCACCCCTCGATCCGCAGCACCGGCGCCATCGGATCGTAGGCCGTGTCGTTCGCGGTGTGGTCGCGGACGGCGCTCATGATGGCCAGCGTCCGGTTCAGCACGCGGACGCCCGCCGGCACGATGATCGTCACCTTCGTCATCAGGCCGCTGAGCGAGATCTCCGTGAGTCCCGGAGCGAGCGAGGCCTGGCGGAGGTCGAGCTCCGTCTCGGCCATCACCGAGACCACGTCGAGCTGCTTGGGCACGACCCAGAGTCCGCGCCGGCGCGTCTCCGACATGATCGCGAGCAGCCGCTCGGATTCCTCGGCATGGCCGAGCTGCACGCTCGCCTCCTCGCGCCACGCCGGGACTTCCATGGAGACGCGGGCGAGCGCCGCCGGCCCATGCGGGAGGTCGCGGACGAGCGCCTCGAGCTCGAGGATCGACGTCGCCTTGTACGCGGCGTCGAGCCGGCGGTCGAGCTCCTCGACGACGATGCCGTCGTGGGCGAAGTAGGAGGAGAGGAGGTCGACGACGCGCGTGCGGGCGGCGTCGAGCGGCTGCGTCGTGGTCACGTATCCCGGGTCGGCTGCACCGCGCCGTGGAGCGCCGAGTCCACGCCGCGGCGGATGAAGAGCTGGTCGTAGAGCAGCGCGGCAACGATGGCGCCGATCGTGGGGCCCGTCCAGTAGACGACCTGGCCGGCGAGCTGGCCGCTCGCCATCGCGGGGCCGAACGACCGCGCCGGGTTGAGCGATCCGCCGGTGAGCCCGCCCAGCGCCAGGGTGGCGCCGGCGGCCACGAGGCCGATCGCGAGCCCGCCCTGCCGCGGCGACTTCGGATCGACGGCGCTGCCGAAGATCGTGAACACCAGCGCGAACGTGCCGATGGCTTCCATCGCGATCGCCTGCTCCGCGGAGACCTCGCTGGCGATCGTCTGGCCGCCGAGCTGCGCGGCGATCGCCGGCGCATCCGGCAGCGCGCCCAGGAGCGCATAGCCGGCGAGGGTCGCGGCCATGAGCTGCGCGATGATGAACACGCCGCCCATCACCGGCTCGATGCGGCGCGCGGCCATGAACCCGAGCGTCACCGCCGGATTGAAGTGGCCGGCGAAGCGGATCATCGCCGTCACGAGCGCGCCGAGCACGAAGCCGTGCACGAGCGCCGCCTCGAGGATCGCCGTCGGGGACTGCCGCATCGCCGCGCCGGTGGCGGCGGCGCCGGTGAGGAACACGAGGGCGAAGGTTCCCACGAACTCCGCGATGAAATGCCGGATCGAATCGCGCATGAATCCTCTGAAGGAGAGTCCCGCTAGCCGGCCCGGCGCATGACGATGGAGGCGTTGATCCCGCCGAAGCCGAAGGAATTCGACATCACGTGCTCCACGCGCACCGCACGCCCCGCGCGCGGAACGTAATCCAGGTCGCACTCCGCGTCGGGGTGCTGGAGGTTGAGCGTGGGAGGCAGCCAGCCGTGGTGCAGCGCCAGGGCGCAGGTCGCGAGCTCGATGGCACCCGACGCGCCGAGGGCATGTCCATAGTAGCCCTTGGTGCTGCTCACCGGAATGCGCGCGGCGCCCTCCCCGAACACCTGCTTGATCGCCCGGGTCTCCGTGGGATCGTTGAGGGGGGTCGAGCTGCCGTGGGCGTTCACGTAGCCGATCTCGCCCGGCTGCACGTTCGCGTCGGCCAGCGCCCGCTGCATCGCGCGCGCGGCCTGCGCGCCGTCGGGGCGCGGTGCCGTCATGTGATGCGCGTCGTTCGTGCACCCGTAGCCGAGCACCTCGGCGTAGATCCGGGCGCCGCGGGCGCGCGCGCGCTCGTATTCCTCCAGCACCAGCACCGACGCCCCCTCGCCCATGACGAATCCGTCGCGGTCGCGATCGAAGGGGCGCGAGGCGCCGGCCGGGTCATCGTTCCGCGTGCTCATCGCGCGGATGATCGCGAAGGCCCCGAAGCAGAGGGGCGCGAGCGGCGCCTCGGCGCCGCCGCAGAGCATGATGTCCGCGTATCCGTCGCGCACCAGGCGGAATCCGTCGCCCACCGCCATCGTGCCCGAGGCGCAGCTCATGGAGTTCGTGCTGTTGGGGCCCGTGACCCCGAACTCGATGGCGATGTTGCAGCTCGCCGCGCCGCCGAAGACGGTGAGCGCGAGCGAGGGATCCACCGCGCGGATCCCCTCGCGAAGGAACACGCCGAGCTGCTGCTCGGCGAAGCGGCTGCCGCCAAGCGCGGACCCCATCATCGCGCCGATGCGCTCGCGGTCCTCGCGCGCGACGTCGATCTCCGCATCGTCGAGGGCCTGCCGGGTGCACGCCACCGCGAACTGGCTGAACCGGTCCAGGCGCTTCGCCCGCTTCGCTTCCATGAAGTCATCGGCGCGGAAGTCGTCGACCTCCGCGGCATTGTGGCTCCGGAACGCGGACGGATCGAAGCGCGTGATGGTGCGCACGCCGGACCGCTCCGCGCGCAGGCCCTCGTAGAACTGTGCGGCGCCGGTGCCGACCGGGGTGACCGCGCCGATGCCTGTGATCACTACCCTGCGTCGCTGCATCGCTGCTGCCTCATGAGGGCGTTCGCGCATCACGTTCCGCCACGCGGGCGAGCCCCGCGAGCGTTCGGGACGCGATGCCGTGCACGAACACCGGTCCGATGACCCGTGTCGCCGCGAACCGGCCGATCAGCGGCCAGCCCGGGCCGTCCCACACGTGGATGATGCTCACGTGCGTTCCCTCCCCAACCTCGCGGAACGTCCACTCCACGTCCATACGGGAAGTGACACCCCGGATGTGCCGGAACCGGATCCACGGACCATCCGGATGACCGCCGCCCGGCGCGGCGACGGCCATCTCCGACGTCCAGAAGGTGGGCCAGCCTATCGGACCGAATGGACGGTTGGCGCTCATGGCGACGATGCCGCCGCCGTCGCGCGCCCGCTCATCCATGCGAACCCATCGATAATGCGAAAGGTGACGCGGCCACCGCTCGACATCGGCCGCGAGCGCGAAGATGCGCGCGAGCGGCGCGCGGACCACGCGCTCGTCCACCGTACGGAGCAGCCGGCCCGACGGCAGGGGCCCGAGGGTGAATGGATCGCGCACGGTGCCCTCGGAAGGGTCGGTCATGCTGGACTCCAGGTCGCCGTGATGCGCCAGCCCAGCCGGTGGCGGACGACCGGCGGCCGGCCGCACGCCGTGAGAACGAGCTCGTTCAACTCCCGCGCGGTGAATCCCTTGAGCACCGAGAGCATCCCGTCGGCCCGGCTCACCGGGTGGAAGCCCATGGGAAAGCTCACGACCCAGAGGCCGCCCGCGGCGAGCCAGCTCCGCCGCAGGTCGCTGACGACGACGCGGACGCGCGCGACACGATCGAGCTCCGCGAGCAGGCGAACCGCGGCGTCGGGTGGAAAGTGATGCAGCACCTGCGAGCAGATGACGACGTCGACGCTCGCGGATTCGAAGGGCAGCGACAGAGCATCCGCGCAGACGGCGTCGTCGATCCGCGTGCGGCTCGCGCGGGCGAGCGACGTGGCGGCGTCGACTCCCATCGTGCGCAGGCGGACGCCGTGCCGCGCCGCCAGGCGGCCAGCCGCGGCGGGCACGTCGCCCAGGCCGGTGCCCACGTCGAGCAGCGTGACCTCGCGGCCGGATCGGGCAAGCTCGGGGATGAGCCCGCGGAGCTCGGCCAGCACCGCGCGGGTCCCGCCGAGCAGCCGGTTGGCGCGGGCGACGTCCGTGAGGGAGCGCTCGCGCAGCGCCGGGTCGCATGCCGCGTCGTCGAGCACCTCCGCGCGGGTGCTGCGCATCGCGGGAGTGAGCGGGGAGCGGATCCCGGGCGCCATGGTGCGTTACCGCTCGAGCTGCGCGTAGCCGCCGCGATAATACAGGAGCGGAACCCCGTGCCGCACCGTGCCGCCTTCGACCTGGCCGACGATGATCGTGTGATCACCCGCGGGATGGCGCGCGGTCACCGTACATTCGAGCTGCGCCAGCGCATCGTCGAGCAGGATGACGCCGGTCTCACCCCGGCGGTAGCCGACGCCGTCGAAGCGGTCGGGCAGGGAATCGCTGAAGCGCCGCGACAGCGCTTCCTGGCTGGCAGCGAGGATGCTGACGCCGAAGTGCGCCGACCCGGCGATGGACGCATGCATCTCGGCATCGTGGGCGATGCAGGCCAGGACGAGCGGTGGAGTGAGGCTCACCGACGCGAAGGCGCTCACCGTCATGCCGTGGTCGCGTCCTTCGCCGTCGCGCGTCGTGACGACGGTGACGCCGGTGGCGAAGCGGCCGAGGATGGCGCGGAACGTATCAGGGTCGATCATTGCGTAGGATGGCTGACATCCGGTGGCTGGCGCAACGCCTCCGCGGGAGCGTCCAGCCAGCGCGCGGGCATCACCGCTGCGCCGAGGAGCGCCGCGATGAAGCGTGGGTGCAGCACTTCCGCGGGCGGCACGAAGTCGCCGGCGACGCCCACCAGGAGATCGGCGAGGTCGGTGCGGCGCGAGAGCGCGCGCGCCGCGCGATTCATCAGCCACGGGACCGCGACGGCGGCACCGACGAGACGCTCGACGCGCCACTTGCCCCGGAACGCCGCGGTGCGCGCGCGGTCGTATGTCGCGAGCGCCGTGTCGAGCGCACGCGCGCTGGCGAAGGCGTCGGCCGTGCCGACCGCGCCGGCCAGGAGCTCGGCGCCGCGAAGCGCGGCGAAGATCCCCTCGCCGGTGAAGGGATCGAAGAAATCCGCGGCATCGCCGACGAGCGCGGCACCCGGTGCCCACGCACGACGGGCGCGCACCGCGAACGGCCCCGTCGCCATGGGGGGCGCGAGGCGCCGTGCATGGGCGAGCCGATCCGCGAGCTGGGGATGCACGCCGATCCACGCATCCATGAACGCCTCCGGGTCGCCTCCCATCGCGCGCGCCGCGTGCGTCGGCACCACGAGAGCGACGTTGGTCCGGCCGCGACCGACGTCGGCGATACCGAGGTAGCCGTCACGATGCACGTGCATCTCGCCGTACGCGCCGACGCCGCGCACCCCCTCGTAGTGAGCAACCAGCGCGAGCCGCCGCGGCCACCTCGCACTGCGCACCAGCCCCAGGCGCCGCGCGACGACGGATCGAAGCCCGTCCGCCCCCACGACGAGGCGCGCGCGCCGGATGTCGCCGTGCATGCCGCCCGTGCGCACCCCGAGCGCGCGGCCCTGCGCGTCGCGCAGCACGTCGCTCACGCGCGCGCCCTCGATCACGCGTGCCCCCGCAGCGCGGGCGCGGTCGAGCAGGAGCGTGTCCAGCTCGGTGCGGGGGATCGCGACACCGCGTTCGCGAAATCCCCGGAACCCATGTGCGGCGGCGAATTCACCGCGGAACACCGTTCCGTCGGGCGCATGCACGGTCATCCCGCGCAGCTGCGCCGCGCCGCCCGCCTCGATGTCCTCGAGCACCCCCATCTTCGCCAGGATGCGCGACGCTTCCGGACTCAGGTACTCGGCGCAGGGCTTCGGGCGGGGAAAGTGCGCGCGGTCGAGCACGACGACGTCGAGGCCGCTCGCGGCGAGTGACCACGCGAGACAGGCACCCGCGGGGCCGCCTCCTACGATCGCGACGTCATGGTGCATGCCCCCATGTTACCGCGCGAAGAGCACCGCCAGAAGGCCGCCGGCGAGCGCGCATGCGAGGTTCACCGCGTCATTGTCCAGCCAGGTGAGGCCACCGCTGATCTCCGTCGGCGCACCGCACCGGTGGATCACGCGCTCGGTGGCGAGGTCGCACCGCGGGCATCGCCGGCGAACCTGGAGCAGCGCCCCGATGAGGGAATCGACGAACGCTCCGGCGACCCCGCCTGCCGCCGCGGCGACCGCGATCCGCCCCTCCCAGCCGAACGCCCACGCGAGCCCGCCGATGAAGGCCGCGCCGGCGATGGTCGCGAGCCACCCATGGAGCGTCACCCCGCCGGAGGTGCCAGTGGGGACGGCGCGAAGGGTGAGAATCGAGCGGGGGGGTCGCCCGGCGAGCGTGCCGATCTCGGTGCCCCAGCTGTCGGCGGCGGCCGCGGCGAGCGATCCCGCCGCGAGCGCCGACCAGGTCCAGGACGGGCCGGCGAACGCGGATGCAATCGCGGCGAAGGCGAAGACGCCGCCGTTCGCGCCCACCTGCCACCAGTCGCGCGCGCCGCCCTTGGCCACGACGTCCCCGGTGCGCTCGGCCTTCCTCGCCGCGCCGACCCTGCTGAGCGCCGACGTCGCGACGAAATAGGCGATGAGGAGCGCCGCCCAGCGCCAGCCGGCAGCCGTGGCGGCGGCACCCGCGACGGTGGCGGCCACCGCTCCGCTCCGGTCGAGCGCGCCGGCGCGCCGGGCGCCGAGCGAGACCACGCCCGCGAGGAGGGCGCCGAGCAGCAGCCGCTCCGCGGGTGAGGCGTTCGCCAACATGTTGGTGGTGTTGCAGATGAGGGAGGGGTAGCGCAATGTCACAGGGCGGCAGACCCGCCCGCAACCCGCCGCACACAGCCGTTAGCTTGTTCGGGCGGCCGATTTTCGCTTAGCTTGGCTGGTCCTCATTCACCCCCATACGCCGAAATGCTCGCCACTGTCGATCCGCTGGTCCCGCTCAGCCTGCTCGAAGCCGTCCGAGACGTCGACCGCCCGAGCGACCTCGCCGAGACGGAGTTCGTCGACGAGCTGCGGAACAAGCGCTTCGGCCTGAGCGATACCGTTTACGTCCAGATCAAGCGCTACACCGAAGCCGTGCGACGCGGACAGCGGACCGCGCAGGACGAGGCAGTCGCACTGGCGCGGCTCATCGGGCGGCGGGGCGATGCGGAAGCCGTCTTCCGCGCAGCAGGGCGGCACGTTGCACGCGAGGCATACCGGACGATCTCGCCGGTGCGCCGCAGCCTGATGCGCGTCATGCCGACCCTGATGGCCCGTCCCCTCGCCCTGGGCAGCGTGCGGCGGCTGGGACGACGCTACTTCAGCGGGAACGTGCGCCGGGTTGGAAGCTCGCTCCTGCTCGACGTGCCGCGATCGGTGACGGTGGACGCCGCGCCGGGGAGCGGCGGCTGCGTCTACTACGAGGCGGCGGTCGGCGAGCTGCTGCGACTGCTGATCGGCAGCATCGGCGCGGTCGAGCACGTGCATTGCCACGGCCGTGGCGAGGGGACGTGCGAGTGGCGCGCGGACTGGCACGCCGTCGACCGGGCGTCCCTCAGTCGGTGACGTCTGGCTGGCGATGCCGGCGCAGCAGGACGCGGCCGGCCTACATGATGGATCCCGCGGCGGGTGACGTTGCGCGCCCGACGCCCAACGCTCGACGCACATGCTGACTACTGAATCCCTCCCACGCCTCCAGGCGCTCCTCCGCGAAGCGCACGTCGACGGCTGGCTGCTGTTCGACTTCCACGGGGTGAATCCCATCGCGAGCGGCGTCCTCGCGCTCCAGGGGATGGTCACCCGGCGGGTATTCGCGTACATCCCCGCCGAAGGCGTGCCGCATGCGCTCACGCATGCGATCGAGCAGGCGCCGTGGAGCCACTGGCCCGCGGAGTGGCAGCGGGAGCAGTACAGCTCGTGGCGCTCGCTCGAGGCGGCGCTGCGTCGCCTGCTGGAGGGCAAGAAGGTCGCGATGGAGTACTCGCCCGGCGGCGCGATGCCGTACCTCGACCGGATTCCGGCGGGTGCACTCGAGATGGTGCGCGCGGCCGGCGCGGAGGTGGTCTCGTCCGGCGAGCTCGTGTCGGGGTTCTTCGCGGTGCTGAACGCGGAGCAGGTTGCATCGCACGAGCGCGCCGCGGTGATCATCGCGCGCATCGCGCAGGAGGGGTTCACGCGCGCGGCGGAGCGTGCCCGCGGGGGCACGCCACTGCACGAGCACGAGCTGCAGCGCTGGATCCTGGATGAATTCGCCCGCGAGGGACTCGAGGTCCCCGACCATGGGCCCGACGTCGCGGTGGGTGCGAGCGCCGCGAATCCGCACTATGAGCCGTCCGCCGAGCACCCGGTGGAGATCCGCGAAGGGCAGACGGTGCTCATCGATCTCTGGGCCCGCGAGCCAAGCGGCATCTTCGCGGACCAGACCTGGATGGCCTCGATGGGCGCGCCGTCGGCGCGTGCCCAGGAGGTCTGGCGCGCCATCCGCGATGCGCGCGACGCGGCGATCAAGCTGCTCACCGAGCGGGTGGAGCAGGGGCATCCGGTCCGTGGCGGTGAGCTCGATGACGCCGCGCGCGACGTGATCAGCGAGCGCGGCTTCGGCGAATACTTCACGCACCGCACCGGCCACTCCATCGATCCCCGCAGCCTGCACGGGAGCGGGCCGCACCTCGACAATCTCGAGTCGCGCGAGCAGCGCCTGCTCATCCCAGGCGTCGCGTTCTCCATCGAGCCCGGCATCTACATCCCCGGCGAGATCGGCATGCGGACCGAGGTCAACGCCGTGGTGCAGGATGGGCGCGTGCTCATCACGCCGATGGACTACCAGAAGGAGCTGATCGTCCTGTGAGCCGCGCGGGGCGGATGGCGTGCCCCGCGTGACGCCGCAGGCCCGGCCGGACGAGCTTCTGGATGATCCCGCGCGGCGTGACGCCTACGTCGCGGGGATTTTCGACCTCATCGCGCCGCGCTACGACCGCTTCACCCGCTGGTTCTCGTACGGGATGGACGCGGCGTGGAAGCGCGAGATCCGCGGCGTGATCGCGTCCGAGCTGCGCGCCGCCGGTGCGCCTGACCCGGTCGTCGTGGACCTCGCGACGGGCACGGGGGATCTCGCGCTCGGAGCACACCAGCTCGCGCCGCGGGGCATCGTCGTCGGTCTCGACGTGTCGATGCCGATGCTCGCGCGTGCAGCGCGCCGCGCGAGGCAGGAGAGCGCTGGCTCCGCGCACGAACCGTCGGGGCTTCACTTCGCCGGCGCCGACATGATGCGCCTGCCGCTGCGCGACGGATCGGCCCGACTCGTCACCGCCGGGTATGGCGTGCGCAATGCCCCTCGCCTCGACGGCGCACTGGACGAGATCGTCCGCGTGCTCGCGCCGGGCGGCACGCTCGTCACCCTCGATTTCTTCCTGCCCGCGAACCCGGTGTGGCGCCGCCTGTTCCTGGGCTACCTTGCGGTGGCGGGCTGGATCTATGGTGCGCTGTGGCATGGCCGGCCGGACGCCTACGTCTACATCCCCCGGTCCATCCGGCGCTTCGGGACCGCCGCGGCCTATGAACGCGCGCTGCGCGAGCGCGGCCTCCGGATGCTCGAGTCGAGATCCAGGCTTTTCGGCGGGGTGATGATCCACGTCGCGCGGAAGCCGGCATAGCGTGGTGCCGCGCGGTGGACGAACGTTTGCATTGGCGCAGCCCTTGCCGCCTGCATCCGATTGCAGTCATGATGGTCCCACGCTCCTGCTTCGCCCCGAACCCGTCCTGATGCCCCATTCGCGCCGCCACGTCACGCTGTGGACCTGCCTCGCACTCGTCGCCTGCACCGGTGCCGGCTCCGAAGGCAGCAAGACCGTCGACTCGGCGGATGGCGAGCTGGATGTCCCGCGGCGCAAGGCCCCGCCGTACCAGGTCGCCCCGGTCTCATCGTCCGGCTCCATCACCGGGACGGTGACGCTGCCCGCGCCGGCAGCCGCACCGACCTCCGGCCCCTGTGCGGGCAAGGCGCCCGCATCGTCCGGGGTGGTCGTATATCTCGAGGACATCGCACGCGGGCGTGCGCCGGATGCGGCCCGGCCGCGCCGCTACGCGCTCGAGGCGGACGACTGCACGCTCTCGCCGGCCGTGAGCATCGTCGCCGCCGGAGGCACGCTCAACGTCAGCAACGGCCTTCGCGCCGTCCACCACGTGGCGTTCACCTACGAGGGAATGAAGACGCCGCTGGTGAGCGTGCCCTTCAGCGACCCCGGCCAGCTCGTCCCGTCGGAGAAGGTGCTCTCGGTGCCCGGGCTCGTCGATGTGCGCAGCGACCTCGACCCTGCGCTCCGCGCACGGCTCGTCGTGGTGGAACACCCGTACGCCGTCGAGGCGACGAACGGTAAATTTCTGTTGGACTCCGTTCCGCCCGGGACGTATACATTGGTCGCTGTCGGCGCGACCGGGCGTGCGGAGACGAAGGTCGAAGTCCGAGCGGGCGCGGCTACGCCCGTCACGCTGCAGCTGCAGTAGCGGTACAAGCAATCCACGAGCTGCTGGCTACTGGCGGCTCACCCACAGGGAGGTGTCCTGTGCGAAGGTGGATGATGATGCTCGTCGCCGCGCTCGTCGCGGCGAGCCCGGCAGCGGGCCAGTCGCCGGATGATCTTGCAGCAATCGAGATCGCGGCTGCCAGGCGTGCGCTCAGCGGCAGCAACATCGCGCGGAGCATGATCCGCGTGGATCCCGCGTTCGCCGAGGCCCGCGTCGCGCCCGGTGCGGCGACGGGGAGCACCCGCCCCGCTGCGCGAACCGCCGCGATCCAGGAAGCGGTGACGGTGCCGTCGACCTACCGGCGGCCGTACGGCGAGACGCTGCTCCTGATGTCCGATCCGCAGGTCAGCGGTGACGACGCCCAGGTCACGGCCACCGTCTTTCGCGTGTCGCAGTCGGGGCGGCGCAACTACCTCACGCTCCAGATCACGCTGAAGCGCGGGGAACGCGGATGGGCCGTCGTGTCGTGCGACCGGCTCGGCGGCGGCGAGTGATCGCGCCGCGCGGGCCGTCAGGTGGCGACGAGCTGGTTCCGGTACAGCCGCGCGTAGAGGCCTGACTGCGCCAGCAGCTCGTCGTGCGTGCCGACCTCGACGATGCGGCCGCGCTCGAGCACGACGACCCGATCCGCGCGCCGGACGGTGCTCAGCCGGTGCGCGATGATGAGCGTGGAGCGGCCGCGCAGCAGCTCCTGCATCGCTTCCTCGACGAGGCGCTCGCTCTCGGTGTCGAGGCTCGATGTCGCTTCGTCGAGCAGGACCACGGCAGGGTCCTTCACGAACACGCGCGCGATGGCGAGCCGCTGCCGCTGGCCGCCGGACAGCTTCACGCCGCGCTCGCCGACCGGGGTCTCGAACCCCTTCGGGAGCCGCTCGATGAACTCCGTCGCGTGGGCGGCGCGCGCCGCTGCCTCTACGTCCGCATCGGTCGCGCCCTCGCGGCCGAACGCGATGTTCTCGCGCACCGTGCCGCTGAAGAGCGCAGGCTCCTGCGGCACGATGCCGATGGAGCCACGGAGGTCGGCGAACGACAGCTCCCGCACGTCCAGGCCGTCGAGCGTGATGCGGCCTGACGTCACGTCCCAGAATCGCGGGATGAGCGACGCGATCGTCGTCTTGCCCGCTCCCGACGGGCCCACCAGCGCGACGATCTCGCCGGGGGCGATCGTCAGCGAGACATCCTCCAGGACTTCCGGCAGCTCGGGGCGGTAGCGGAAGCCGACGCGGTCGAGCGCGACGGCGCCGCGCGCGGCACCGCGGGCGCCGCCGCGGGGCAGGGGGGTCGGTCGCGCCGGCTCCGCGATCTCCGGCTGCGTCTCCAGCAGCTCGAAGACGCGCTGTGCAGCGCCGACCGCCTCCTGGTAGCTGCCGAAGAGCGACGCGAGCGCGCCCACCGCCGCGGCCACGGTCAGCGCATAGAGCAGGAAGGCGACGAGCGCGCCCGGGGTGAGCAGGCCGTCGAGCACGAGCTGTCCGCCCTGCCAGAGCACCGCCACGACGCCGGCAAAGGCGACGAAGCCGACGATGCCGAAGAAGGCCGCACGCAGCAGCGCGCGATGGACCGCCGCGTCCACCACGCCGCGCAGGAGCCCGCGCACGCGCTGCGTCTCGTACTGCTCGCGCACGAAGCTCTGGACGGTGCGGATCTGCGAGAACGCCTCGTCGGCCGTGCCCATCGCCTCGGCGACCCGGTCCTGCACGCCGGTGCTCGCGTGGCGCAGCCGCCGGCCGAACACGACGGCGGCGCCCACGACGATGGGCGCAACCGCGAGCGTGGTGACGGCGAGGCGCGGGTGCGTGAGGGTCAGCAGCACGATGCCGCCGACGAGGAACACCGACTGGCGCGACAGCTCCGAGATCCAGGTGCTCAGCAGCGACTGGAGCGTCGCCAGGTCGGCGGAGAACCGGCTCGTCAGCTCACCGGTGCGGCGCTCGGTATAGAAGCCGGGGGACAGGCGGACGAGATGCGCGAACAGGTCCTCGCGCAGCCCCGCGACGACCCGCTCGGCGGTGCTCGTCAGCAGGTACACCTGGATGAAGTTCATCAGCCCCTGGAAGGCGAACAGCCCCACCAGGAGGAGTGCGACCGAGTCGAGGCGCGAGCGGCTGCGCGATTCGAAGGCCGCGTCGAGCATCCGCTGCACGACCTGCGGAAACGCCAGCGTGACCGCCGCGGCGAGGAGCAGGCAGACCGCGGAGACGACCAGGCGGCCCGAGAAGGGCCGCAGGCGCGGCACGAGCCGCGCGAGAGCCCCGGGGGATGGAACGCGACGCGTGCGAGGCGAGGCGGCGCTCACCGGGCGAGGCCGCGATCCACCGCCATCGCGGTGAACAGCAGGGCGAGATACAGCAGCGAGAACTTGTACGTGCCCCAGGCGTGCTTCGGCCAGTCGGCGGACCGCGCGACGCGCAGCACCCCCGCGGTGAACGCGACGTTCAGCGCCACGGCGGCGACGAGGTACACCACGCCGAGCGCGCCGTAGAGGACGGGGAGCAGCGTGAGCGGCACCAGGATCGCCGTGTACCACAGCATCTGCCGCATCGTCTCCTTCTCACCCCACACGAGGGGCGCCATCGGCACCCCGGCGCGCCCGTAGTCGGTCTGCTTGAGCAGCGCGAGCGCCCAGAAGTGCGGCGGAGTCCAGTAGAAGATGATGAGGAAGAGGTACCACGCCGTGAGGTCGAGCGAGCCGGTGACGGCGGCCCATCCCACCAGCGGGGGAAAGGCGCCGGCGGCGCCGCCGATCACGATGTTCTGCGGCGTGGAGCGCTTGAGCCAGCGCGTGTAGATGAAGACGTAGAAGTAGAAGCCGGCCAGGGCCAGCGCCGCCGTCAGCACGTTGGCCGCGCGCGCGAGCAGGTACGTCGCGGCCGTGGCGATCAGCACGCCGAACGCGAGCACCTGCTGCGGCGTCATCCGCCCCGCGGGGATCGGCCGCAGCCGCGTGCGCGCCATGACGTCGTCGATGTCGCGGTCGATGTACATGTTGACCGCGTTGGCGCCCCCCGCCATCAGGTATCCGCCGACGAACACCGCGAGCACGAGCTCCCACGACGGGGACCCGGCCACGTACATCGGCATGATCGTCGTGACGAGCAGCAGCGAGATGATGCGGGGCTTCGTGAGCGCCAGGAAGTCCAGCGCCATCAGCCGCGCGCGTGCCGCGGAGTCGAGGCGGGCGGGTGTGGTCACGCCGGGGCCTGCTCGCGCAGCGCGGCGAGCGGCACCCGGTCAGGCGTCTCCGCCGGCGCGACAGCCGTGCGCGATGCCGTCCGCGCGAGATACCAGAACACGAAAGTCGCAATCCATACCAGCACGCCCATCCCCTGATGCAGCGACCGCGGGAGCGGCGGCAGCCGCATGCCGATCATCGCGCCCGCGATGAGGAGCTGCGTGAACACCGCCCCGAACGCGACCCACGCCGCCGTCTGCACCGTGCGGTTCTCGCCGCGCCGGCGCACGATGATCGCCAGCGCCAGCAGGTGGAAGAACAGCACGAAGGCGAACGTCCGATGGGTGAGCTGGATGTGCGTGGCGCCCGCGGGGGCGGCGGGATTCTCGCCGCAGAGCGGGAAGTTCGGGCAGGCCACGGCGCCGTACGGCACCTTGGCGGTGAGCCCGCCGAAGGCGATCACGACCAGCGCCACCGCGACCGCCGCCAGGGCGCCGCGGGCGGTCCTGGTGGACGCCCCACCCAGCGCCGCCCCGGGGCCTCCGAGCCCGCCCGCGCGGATCACCGCCACGGCGAGGAGCGCGAACAGCCCGGCCGCGAGCACCCAGTGCGCCACCGTGGCACTCGGCGGATTGCCCATGAAGACCGTCAGCGCGCCGAAGAGCGCGGTCGTCGTGACGACGACGAGGGACGCGACCGCGGCGCGCAGCACGCCGCCCGGGCCGCCGACGCCCGGCTCGCGTCGCCGCATCCACGCGCTCACCACGAACGCGGTGATCGCGAGGATCAGGAAGGACGCGAGATACCGGTGCGAGACCTCGATGATGAGGTCCATGCGGTTCATCGGCGGGAACCAGTAGCCGTGGCACTTCGGCCAGTGGTCGCCGCAGCCCATGCCGGAGCCGCTGATACGGACGATGCCGCCGAACACGAGGTGGGCGAACGCGATCAGCAGCGTCGCGTACCCGAGACCACGAAGCCGGGTCATGGAGACTTCTCTAGGGGTGCAGGCGGCGCCACGTCAGGAAGAACAGGGCGCCGAGCGCGAACGCGGGAAGGATGGCCCAGGCGAGCTCGATGGCCCGCCGCCGGGGCGATGTCACGACGGACCGCACGATCGCGACCTGCGCCTCCGCACAACTCGCGACGGCGGCCCAGAACACCGCGTCGGCCAGGGAAATTCTCATAGCAGGTGAAAGCTCGCGGGGTGGCGCGACCCGGTCAACCGGCGTAGCATTGCCGCCCATGTCAGCTCCCGCCACCGGCGCCGCCTCGAGCGCCCCCGCCAACGCCTCCGCCAGCGGCGCCCCGGCGCCCCACGATGCACTGCCGCGCCGCATCGGTCTCTGGACCGCCGTGGCCATCGTGGTCGGCACCACCATCGGCAGCGGCATCTTCCGCTCGCCGGCGGGCATCGCCGATCGCCTCCCCGGGCCCCTCCCGATGATGGCGATCTGGGTGCTCGGCGGGCTGCTCGCCCTCTGCGGCGCCCTGACGATCGCCGAAGTCGGCGGCGCCTATCCGGCCACCGGCGGCATCTACGCCTACATCCGCGAGGGATGGGGGCGGCTGCCCGCGTTCCTGTATGGGTGGACGGAGCTGATCCTCGTCCGCGCCGCGTCCCTGGGCGCGATCGCGATCACCTTCGCCGAGTACACCATCCGGGTGCTCGGCATCGATCCTACGGTCGAGCCCTATGCCTCGTACGCCCGCTACACCGCGGCCGTGGCCATCGCGCTCGTGGGCTCGGTCAACATCGTGGGCGTGTCCTGGGGCTCGCTCGTCCAGAACGTCACCTCGGTCGCGAAGTACTTCGGCCTCGCGCTCATCGTCGTGATCGCGCTCGCGATCGGGCTGCCGGAGACGGGCGGCGCGAACTTCACCCCGGCGGTGCCGGCGGGCAGCTTCACGATGGGGGCGTTCGGCCTCGCGCTGGTCAGCGTCCTCTGGGCGTACGACGGCTGGTCGAACCTGAGCTACATCGGCGGCGAGGTGATGGACCCGCGGCGCAACATTCCGCGGGCGCTCATCATCGGCATGACGGCGATCATCGCCATCTACCTGCTCGCGAACATCGGCTATCTCTCGGTGCTCACGATCGAGGAGATGCGGACGTCGCGCCTGGTCGCCGCCGACGTCGCGCAGCGGCTGGTCGGCTATCCCGGCGTCGCCTTCGTCGCCGTGACGGTGATGCTCTCGACGTTCGGCACGCTGAACGGCTCGATCATGACGTCGCCCCGGATCTTCTACGCGATGGCCGACGACCGCCTGCTCTTCAAGGGGATCGCGAAGGTGCATCCGCGCTTCCAGACCCCGTGGGTCGCCATCGGCATCGCGATGGTGCTCGGCATCGCGTTCGTGCTGTCCCGGTCGTTCGAGCAGCTTGCCGACACCTTCGTCACCGCGATCATCCCGTTCTACGCGATGGCGGTGGCGGCGGTGTACGTGCTCAGGAAGAGGGCAGGCTACAACCCGTCATTCCGGACGCCAGGGTATCCGGTGGTCCCCGCGCTGTTCATCCTGTCGGTGATCTACCTGCTCGCCAACGCGCTGATCGACGAACGCTCGCGAATGGGAACGGCCGCGGTGCTCGGCGTCATCCTGGTCGGGGTCCCGGTGTACTATCTCACGGTGGGCCGCCGGAAGTTCCGACCAGAGCCCAGAGACTAGAGCCCAGAGCCAATCCGGCTGTGCGACCAGTCACTAGCTGAAGTCTGTAGCAACCGCAGACCTCGGCCAGTCTCACAGCTCAAGGCTCTTGGCTCTGGGCTTCAGGCTCTGGCTCTTCCTGGTGCGCTTCGCGCACGACAGACGAAAGACCAAAGACCAGAGCCCAGAGCCCATCAGTCCGTGAGACTGTAGTAGCTGATAACTGAATTGCCTCCGGTTCAGCCCACAGCCCACAGTCCAGCGACCCACAGACCTCAGCCAGTCTCACGGCCTCGAGGCTCTGGGCTATAGGCTTCAGGCTCTGGCTCTTCCTCGTACGCTTCGCG
>DASTYL010000138.1:0-9031 GCA_035764975.1 Gemmatimonadaceae bacterium
GGGGCGCCCGCGGCGAGGGGGCGCTGGCAGCGCCGGGGCGCCTCCGCGTCGTCAGGCGCCCCCGTCCGCCTTATCTTTACGGACCGTGAAAATCATCAGTAAGTACATCCTGAAGGAGCACGCCGGGCCGCTGCTGTTCGCGTTCACCGCCCTGACGTCGCTCCTTCTGCTCAACTACATCGCCCGGCAACTCGGCCAGCTCGTCGGCAAGGGGCTCGGATGGCAGGTCATCGGGGAGTTCCTCCTCCTGTCCGTCCCCTTCACCTTCGCCATGACGGTGCCGATGGCCGTCCTCGTCTCCACGCTCTATGCCTTCAGCCGGCTGGCGTCGGAGAACGAGGTCACGGCGCTCAAGGCGAGCGGCGTCTCGATGTGGCGCCTCCTCACCCCCGTGCTCGTGATGGGCGCGCTCTTCTCGGCCGGGATGCTCGTCTTCAACGACCAGGTGCTCCCGCGCTCCAACCACCGGCTGGCGCAGCTCCAGTACGACATCGTCCGCACCAAGCCGACCTTCGCGCTCAAGGAGCAGGTGATCAACGAGCTGCAGCGCGAGCGGCTGTACCTGCGCGCGAGCCGCGTCCTCGAAGGCACCTCGCGGCTCACCGACGTGACGGTGTACGACCTGAGCGATCCGCTGCGCCGCCGGACGATCTACGCCGACAGCGGCAAGATCGCGCTCGCGCCGAACATGCGTGACCTCCACATGACGCTGTACGACGGCGTGATGCACGAGGTCCCGACCAGCGATCCGACCCAGCTCACGCGGCTCTTCTATTCCGTGGATCGCATCCGCGTCCCGGACGTGGCGAGCCAGTTCCAGCAGACGACGCAGGGGCAGACGAAGAGCGACCGTGAGATGACGGTGTGCGAGATGTCGCGCCTCGCGGACGTCGCGGACGTGCGCCGGCGCCAGGCGCTCAACCAGTACGAGCGGTCGGTGGCGGAGCTGGCGCGCGCGACCGGCAAGCCCGCGCCGGAGCCGAAGGTCGTCTCGCTCAAGCCGTCGCCCACGCTGGGCTCCGCGTACTGCGGGCTCGTGACGCGGCTCGCCGGTCTGTTCGGCGGCCCCGACACGCTGCATGCGGCGACGCCGTCGCAGCAGCCCCCGCAGGCGCGGAACGACGCGCCACCGCTGCCCGACGCCGCGCGGCGCAAGGCGGCCGCCCTCCGGTGGCCGCAGCGTGCGCAGGGTGCGCCGGGAGCACCCGGGACGCCCGGAGCGGCCAATGCGGCGCCCGCGCGGCCCGCGCAGCCGGACACCGCTCCCGCGGCGCCGCCGGCCGTCACGCCGGCCCCAGTCGTCACTCCCGACACCAACCTCGCCGTGGCCGCGGTGGACACGCACTCGCTCGTCGTCGGCCGGGACGATGCGAAGTTCCAGGTCCAGGCGAATCGCAACGACGCCAACCGCTATCTCGTCGAGATCCACAAGAAGTTCTCCCTCGCGGTCGCGTGCTTCGCGTTCGTGCTCGTGGGCGCCCCGGTGGCGCTGCGCGTCCCCCGCGGCGGTGTGGGGCTCACGCTCGGCGTGAGCTTCGCGATCTTCGGGCTGTATTACGTGGGGCTCATCAGCGGCGAGTCGCTCGCGGACCGCAACATCATGTCCCCGGGGCTGGCGATGTGGTCCACGAACATCCTGATGCTCATCGTCGGGCTCGTGCTGACCGTGCGGATGGGCCATGAGACGGGCTCGCACCGCGGGGGCGGCGGCCTGGGCGAGGTGTTCGCCCGTGCACGCTACCGCCGGCGCATCAGCAGGAGCGCCGCCTGATGCGACTCGGCCGACCGCTCGACCGCTACGTCCTCGCGGAGTTCTTCCGGATCTTCTTCGTGACGGCGCTCGGGCTCCCGCTGCTGCTCGTCATCATCGACCTGACCGACAACCTCGAGAAGTACCTCGCGCGCGAGCTGCCCCGGGCGGACATCGCGCTGAGCTACCTCTACTTCATCCCCGACTCGATGTTCATGGCGCTCCCCGCGGCCGTGCTCTTCGCGACGGTGTTCTCGGTCGGCGGCTTCACGCGCCACTCGGAGATCACCGCGGCGAAGGCGTCGGGGATCAGCTTCTACCGGATGGTGGCGCCGATCTTCTTCGGGGCGCTGCTTGCGGCGGGGCTCAATCTCGCGCTGGGCGAGCTGGTGCCGGTGACGAACGCGCGCCGCACCGACCTCCTCGCCGAGGCGCGCTTCCGGTCCGACATGGAGCGGATGAACTTCGCGCACGCGGGCGACGAGGGGCGGGTGTACAAGGCCAGCCGCATCAGCCGCGCGGACGGCCAGATGGAATTCCTCCAGATCGAGCGCGAGGGCAACGGGCCGGACTATCCGACGTTCGTGATCAGCGCGCGGGAGGCCAAGTGGACGCAGCCGGCGAACCGGAACCGGACCGGCTGGGCGCTGAGCAACGGCTCCATGCACGTGATTCCCGATTCCATCCGTGACTTCACGTTCACCTTCGGCAGCATGGTGGACAACCATCTCGTCGAACGGCCGGTCGACCTCATCGCCCGCCAGCGCGGCAGCAACGAGATGCGATACGCGGAGCTCGGCCGGTTCATCCATGCGCTGGAACGCTCGGGGGGCGATGCGAACGTGCTCCGGGTCGAGCGCGCGCTGAAGCTCGCCGTGCCGGTCACCTGTCTCGTCATCGCCTTCTTCGCGGCGCCGCTCGCGACGAGCACGCAGCGCGGCGGCGCGGCGTACGGCGTCGGCATCAGCCTCGCGGTCACCGTCCTCTTCCTCATTCTCGTGCAGCTCACGAAGGCCATCGGGGGCAAGGCCCTCATCCCTCCGGATCTCGCGGCGTGGCTCCCCAACATGGTGTTCGGGGCGATCGGCGTCGTGCTCCTCACGCGGGTGCGGACATGACGTCGCCCGAGTCCGAGCTGGGGCTGCGGCGTCCAACGGAGACGTATCCGGTGCCCCACCGCGCCGGGATCCGCTTCTTCCGGCAGGTGACCAACGGGGCCGGAGGGCTGCTCGCCGAGACGGGGCGCCGCGGCTACTTCATGCGCGACATCATCCGCGCGTTCGCGGATCCGGCGACGTACATGCCGGAGACGATCCGCCAGATGCGCCGCATCGGCGTGGACTCGGTGCCGCTGGCGGTGATCGTGGCCGCCTTCATCGGCGCGGTCATCTCGATGCAGACGCGCTACCAGCTCTTCCCGGGGGTCGAGCTGTCGCTCGTCGGCCTGGCGACGCGCATGGTCATCGTGCTCGAGCTGGGCCCCCTGCTCACGGCGCTGGTCCTGACGGGGCGCGTGGGCGCACGGATGACGGCGGAGATCGGGACGATGCGGGTCACCGAGCAGATCGACGCGCTCGAGACGCTCGCGTACGACCCGATTGCGTTTCTCATCGTCCCGCGGCTGCTCGCGGCGCTGGTGATGGTGCCGGTGCTGACCATCTTCGCGGACGCCGTCGGCGTGTACAGCGGCTACCTCGCGGGGACGATGCTCACGGGGATCCCCCCCGCCGACTACATCGAGGGGCTGCGACTTGGCTTCGCGCCCTTCCAGATCGTCTATTCCCTGATCAAGTCGGTGCTGTTCGGGGCGGCGATCGCGGTCAACTGTTCCTACGAGGGGTACGTCACGACCGCCGGCGCCGAGGGCGTCGGCAAGGCGACGGCGCTGGCCGTGGTCATCACGTCGGTGACGATCCTCATCATCGACGCACTCACGGCGGTCATCCTGGCGCCCCTGCTCCAGTGACCGGCGAGCGGACTTTCGACTCTTCCATTCTTCCGATATGAAACGGCGTGATGAAGTGCTGGTGGGCCTGTTCCTGACGCTCGGCATCGTGGTGCTGGTGCTGGGCTCCATCTGGCTCGCGCGCGGCGGGCTCTCGAGCGGGTATCCGCTGCATGCGCGGTTCCCGTGGGGGCAGAATCTCGAGCAGGGGCAGCCGGTGCTGCTCGCCGGGATGAGCGTCGGGTATGTCGACGAGGTCGAGCTCAAGGACGACGGCTACCTCGAGACGACGTTCCGGATCGAGGGAGACCGCAAGATCCCGCGCTCGTCCCGGGCGACGGTGGTCGCGGTAGGCCTGTTCGGCGACGTCGCGATCGCGCTGACGCCGGAGGGCCCCGGCGGGCCGTCGTACCAGCCGGGCGACACCGTGCCGACGGGCGAGCCCGCCCCGAGCATCACGCAGCTCATGACGCGCGCCGATTCGATCGCCGGGAGCGTCCAGGCGATGACGCTCGCGATGCAGCAGGAGCTGATCGCCGCCGGCGGCATGCGCGACCTGCGGCGGACGATCGCCAACACGCAGGCGCTCACGGCGCAGCTCACGGCGATCGCGGCGGAGCAGAACCGCAACCTCACCCGCACGATGACCACGCTCCAGCGCTCCGTGAGCGCGATCGACTCCGCGGAGGTCGGCGCGACGCTCGCGAACTTCCGCGCGACGAGCGCCAACGTGGAGACGCTCACCGGCGACCTGAAGACGACGACGGCACGCCTCAACACCGTGCTCGCGTCGCTGGAGCAGGGGAACGGCACGGCGGGCAAGCTGCTCACCGACACGCTGCTCTACTCCGACCTGCGGCGGCTCACGATGCGCATCGATTCGCTGACGCTGGACTTCAAGGAGAACCCGCGGAAGTACATCAACCTCGAGATCTTCTGATCGGCTGGATTTTCGGCACCCTCGGGCAGTCGGCTCGCAGTACAGTCTCGTAGCCAGACTCACAGCCACGAGGCTCTGGGCCCTGGTCGTCAGGCGTTGGCTCCGTCTGAGGCGCTTCGCGCACGGCAGTCGAATGACTGCAGACTCTTCGGTCCATATGAGAGCCACCGACCAGAGCCGGGAGCCCAGAGCCCATGGGTCCGTGAGACTGGCCGTGGACTGCAGTAGCGGGAGACTGCAGTAATCGTTCATCCGACCAACCTCGACCGGTAGTGCGTCACACGCGCGACCCTGCAAGGACCACCAACTCCCGGAACGATTCTCGCGGGCTGCGGTGACGATCATTTCCACTCATCATCCTCAGCAGGGAGTAGTACATGTTTCCTCGCCATGCCGCTCGCGTGGCCCTCGTTCTCGCTGCGCCGGTCCTGCTCCAGGCCTGCGCGACGAAGGGCTTCGTCCGCAACGAAGTTGCTGCTGCCCGGGCAGCGACGGATTCCAGCCTCAGCGCCGAACGGGCGGCGCGTATCGCCGGTGACGAGGAGAACGCGGCCCGCATCGCCGCGCTTCGCACGGAGCTCGACAGCATGCGCACGACGTTCGGCGCCCGCATCACCGCCATGGAGGACGGCCTCCGGTTCGCGATGCCGGTGACCTTCGCGTTCGACGACGCCACCGTGCGTGACGAGGATCGCCCGCTGCTCGAGCGCTTCGCGCGCGTCGCTGGGCAGTACTACCCCGGCTCGACGATCACCATCGAGGGCTTCGCGGATCCCGCGGGCAACGCGTCGTACAATCGCAGTCTCTCGCAGCGCCGCGCCGAGAACGTCCGGCAGGCGCTGACGACGATGGGGCTGACGGGCAATGAGCTGCGGACCGTCGGCTACGGCGAGTCGCGTCTCGTCGCGCCGGGCGCCGCCGGCAGCGAACCGGGTGCCCAGAAGAACCGCCGCGTGGTGTTCGTCATCGAGACGGGTGCCGCGGAAGCGGCGGTCGTCATGCGATAACGGCGGTCGATTCACGAGCGGCCTCCAGGCCCCGGTTGCCTCCGCAGCCGGGGCCTGCGCATTGCGGTGGGGGCCCGCATGGAGCCATCCGGTCGTGAGGCACGCACCGTCGGCATCCTCGGGACCGGCTGGGTCGGCTCGAGTGTCGCGATCTCCCTGCTGCACGGCGGCGTGGCCAGCGAACTCCTGCTCTGCGACACCCGCACCGAGGTGGCGGAAGGCGAGGCGATGGACCTCGCGCAGGGGGCTGCGTTCTACCCGACCGCGAGTGTTCGCGCCGTTCCGTTCGAGGAGCTGCTGGCAGCGGATGCGCTCGTGCTCGCGGCCGGTCGTGGCGGCAAGCCGGAGGAATCACGCCTCGCGCTCCTGCGCGACAATGCAGGCACGATGCGCGGCATCGGTGAACGCCTGCGCGGATATCCGGGGGTCGTCATCGTGGTCACCAACCCCGTGGATGTGCTCACGTCGGTCGTCGCCGACAGCAGCGGCCTCGATCCCGCGCGGGTGATCGGCACCGGGACGCTGCTCGACACCGCGCGGCTGCGCCAGGCGATCGGTGCGGAGCTTCGCATCGATCCGCATTCGGTCCACGCGCACGTGGTCGGCGAGCACGGCGACTCCGAGGTCGTGCTCTGGTCGACGGCGCAGGTCGGCGGCCGCCCGCTGCGGCAGTGGCCCGGGTGGAACGCCGATCGCGAACGGCGCATCGCGGAGCGCGTGCGGCGCGCCGCGTACGAGATCATCCGGCGCAAGGGCGCGACGAATCACGCCGTGGGCCTCGTCACTGCATCGCTCCTGCGCGAGGTGCTGCGGGGAGAGCGCCGCATCGAGACCGTGTCGCGCGTGCAGCGCGGTGCGCTCGGACTCCACGGGGTCGCCCTCTCGCTCCCCTGTGTCGTGGACACCGGCGGGGCCGTCGAGATCATCGCGCCGGAGCTCGCCCCCGAGGAGCGCACGGCACTCGAGCGGTCGGCGGACGTGCTGCGGGAGGCGTTGCGGACGCTCGAGTGAGCGCAGAGCCCGCCTCAACACCGGCGAGTCAGCTGCCGCGCCCGGCGCGATTTTTCTTGCGCGAATGTGGACCCTCCGCGAATGTGCCGGTGTAGTTGGCGGTGCGCGCGCGGTGACGCGTCTCACACGTTCCCGGCGATCTTCGTGCGTGCCGACCGCTGGCATTGGCAGGAGCTTTCAGCATGGTGAAACGCAGGATCCTGGATGCGTTCGCCCTCCTCGTTGCGGCCGCCTTCCTTTCGACGAAGGGCCCGCACGGGTTGCAGGACGAACTGACGGGCCTGAAGGGCGAGCTCGACCGCGTTCCCGGCGCGGTCGCGGCCGCAGGCGTCGAGCTCGCCTCCGCCGTCGGCGTCTCCGGCGTCGATCGCGAGGGTCGCCACCTCGGCTTCGATACCTACCAGTATCCCGGCGACACGATCATGCAGGCGTGGCGCGCGAGCGGCTCGCCGTACGAGTGGGTCGGCTACTACCTCCCGGCGACGCCCTGCCACAAGGGGACGAGCTGGGCCGGGAAGCGCGAACGCCTCCTCGACATGGGCTGGGGGCTCGCGGTCATCTACGTCGGCCAGCAGACGTGGGGCGGCACCCCCTCCGACTACGTCACCACCTACAAGAAGAAGACGCGCTACGTGACGGTGAAGAAGCGCGTCCGGCAGCGCTACAAGAAGGCGGGGCGCTGGCGCACGCGCTACGTGACGAAGCGTGTCCGGCAGAAGCGCGTCACCAGCGTCCCCGTACGGTCGAAGTTCGACCCGGACAAGTACACGGTGCACGAGTGCAACCGGAACCTCCCGTCCCCGGCGCGGGGGACGATGGAGGCGAAGGATGCAATCGCGACCACCATCTCCGAGGGATTCCCGGACGGGACGGTGATCTTCCTCGACCTCGAGTACATGCCGCAGGTGCCGCAGCGGTATCGCGAGTACTACGTGGCGTGGACGAAGGAGGTGCTCGCGGACGGCCGGTTCATCCCGGGCTACTACGTCCACAAGAGCAACGCGACGCTCATCCACCAGGACGTCTCGCAGGCGTTCCTCGAGGCGGGACGGGTCGAGGCGCCGAACTTCTGGGTGGCGGGCGGCAGTGACTTCAGCCACGAGCGGAAGCCGCACGAGATCGGGCTGCACTTCGCCACCGCGTGGCAGGGGGTGCTGGACACGGAGCAGCGGTGGGCGGGCTTCAAGCTGCCGATCGACGTCAACGTGGCCGCCACGCCGTCGCCGTCGCTGGTCGCGGCGAGGGAGCAGGCGCTCGGGGACTGACGGCGGGCGTGAGACCAGAGCCTGAAGCCCAGAGCCCAGAGCCTTGTCGCTGTGAGGCTGGCTGAGGTCTGTGGTTGCTACAGACATCAGCCGGTACCTGGTCGCACGGCCGGATGGGCTCTGGGCTCTGGACTTTGGTCGTTGGCTCCATATGAGCCAGAGCCTCAAGCCCAGAGCCCAGAGCCTTGTCGCTGTGAGGCTGGCTGAGGTCTGTGGTTGCTACGGACTTCGGCCAGTGACTGGTCGCACAGCCGGATTGGCTCTGGGCTCTGGACTCTGGTCGTTGGCTCACATGCGGCGACGCGGTCCGACTTGCCGGATGACGGTGTCGCCATCCCGCCCTGCCGCCCCCATCATGCCGCGATGGGAAATCATCGCGACCTGCAGGTCTGGCAGCGTTCCCACGACCTCGCGGCTCGTGTCGACGTCGAGTCCCGCCGCTTCCTGAAGGGGAACGCAGAACTCGCGGATCAGCTCCGCCGCGCCGCGATGTCGGTGCCGACCAACCTCGCCGAAGGGTCGAGCAAGGGACGCGACGGTGAGTTCGGCCGCTTCATCAACATCGCGATCGGCTCCGCCGCCGAGGCTGATTCGCTGCTGCTGCACGCGGAAAAGGTCGGCGCCCTGTCGCCTCGTGTCTCCGCCGAGCTGCTCGACGAACTGACCGTGATCCGGAAGATGCTCTTCAAGCTGCGCAGGGCCATCGCTCCTGCGTCTGCCGTGCGCGAAGCGTACGAGGAAGAGCCAGAGCCTGAAGCCTATAGCCCAGAGCCTCGAGGCCGTGAGACTGGCTGAGGTCTGTGTTTGTCTATCGACTGAACCAAAGACGACCGCAGGCACCAGCTACTGCAGTCTCACCGACCGATCGGCTCTGGGCTCTGGTCTTTCGTCTGCCGTGCGCGAAGCGCACCAGGAAGAGCCAGAGCCTGAAGCCCAGAGCCAAGAGCCATGAGCTGTGAGACTGGCCGAGGTCTGCGGTTGCTACAGACTTCAGCTAGTGACTGGTCGCACAGCCGGATTGGCTCGGGGCTCTAGTCTCTGGGCTCTGGTCGGAACTTCCGGCGGCCCACCGTGAGATAGTACACCGGGACCCCGACCAGGATGACGCCGAGC
>DASTYL010000139.1:0-19511 GCA_035764975.1 Gemmatimonadaceae bacterium
CTCCGAGACGACGAGCGACCACTTCCCGGTGCTGACGCACTTCACGATGCGGCGATAGCGTGGTGCGCGCCGGCACGCGCGGTATGTTACCCGCCATGCGCATCCCCACGATCTCGCTCGCGCTCGGCGCGAGCATCGCCGCCCTGGCCGCGACGATCCTTCCGGCCCAGCAGCCGGTGCCCACGCCGCCGCCCGTCGCGCAGGAGTTCCGCGCCTCGTGGGTGGCCGCCGTCGCGAACATCGATTGGCCCTCGCGCCCGGGGCTTCCGGCCGCGCAGCAGCGCACCGAGCTGCTCGCGATCCTCGACCAGGCCGCGGCGATGCGCCAGAACGCGATCATCCTCCACGTGCGGACGGCGGCGGACGCGTTGTACCGCTCCCCGCACGAGCCCTGGTCCGAGTACCTCACCGGCCAGCAGGGGCTCGCTCCCGAGCCGGCGTACGATCCCCTGGCGTTCGCGGTGAAGGAGGCGCACGATCGCGGGCTCGAGCTGCATGCGTGGTTCAATCCGTTCCGGGCGTTCCATCCCTCGTCCCGCACCGCCGACACGGCGCTGACGCACGTGACGCAGTCCGACCGGCTGGCATCGCCGCGGTACGGCGGACACCGCTGGATGGATCCCGGCGATCCGCGCGTCCGCGCACACTCGTTGCGCGTCATCGCGGACGTCGTACGCCGGTACGACGTGGACGGGGTGCACATCGACGACTACTTCTACCCGTACCGCGAGCGCGACTCCGCCGGAGTCGAGATCCCCTTCCCGGACAGCGCGACGTATGCGGCATACGTCCGCCGCGGCGGGACGCTCGGGCGGGAGGACTGGCGGCGGAACAACGTGGACGTCTTCGTGCGCGACCTGTACCGGCGCGTGAAGGCGGTCAAGCCGCACGTGAAGGTGGGCGTCTCGCCGTTCGGCATCTGGAGGCCGGGGAACCCGGAGCCGATCTGCTGCTTCGATCCCTACGTGCAGATCTACGCCGACTCGCGGAAGTGGCTCCGCAACGGCTGGCTGGACTACTTCACTCCCCAGCTGTACTGGGCGGTGGATTCCGCGCGCCAGAGCTACCCGGTGCTGCTGCGGTGGTGGGCGGAGCAGAACGTGAAGCAGCGGCACCTGTGGCCGGGCATGTTCACCAGCAAGGTGGGCGCGGTCGCCGCCCGGCCGACGGAGACGTGGACCATCGGGGAGATCGAGCGGCAGATCGCAGCCACCCGTGCGCAGGCCGGGGCGACCGGCCACGTCCACTTCAGCATGCGCGCGTTCATGCGCCCGGGCGCGGACAGCCTTGCCCGGCGTCTCACGGAAGCCACGTACGCCGAGCCGGCCCTCGTCCCGTCCACCCCGTGGCTGGATTCGGTCCCGCCCCGCGCGCCGACAGCCCGTCTCGTGGCCGACACGCTCACCGGAGGCCGCAGGGTCGTCCTCGCGCCCGGCGGCCGCACGGCCGTCTGGCTCTGGGCCGTCCAGGAGCTGCGGGATGGGGAGTGGACGACCAGGATCCTTCCCGGTGCGCAGCGGTCCACGGCGGTGACCCGCAACGGACTGGAGCGGATGCCGGACGCCGTCTGGGTCCGTGCCGTCGACCGTACCGGTAACCAGAGTCGCCCCGTCAGGGCGCGTTAGCGAGTGACCGGCGGGGTCGGGGGACTGCCGACCGTGAGTACCCTGGAAACCCCCGATGCCGCTTTCGAACCCCGCAAGTCATCATCCCGCCGGGAGTTGGCCGGGGCCGAATCGTCGCGGCGCCGCGGCTGCCGCGACAATTCGCACCCCTGTAGGGGTTCTCCCGACATTTTCCTGCCCCGATTCTCCTAAGTATTTCCCCCTACCGCCCGACGGGGGCGGGGCGCCGCGCCGTCTAAGATCCGTCTCGTCAGCACGTTGCACCACCTGCATACCACACGACGAGAGCGCCAGATCAATGACGTCGAGCGTGACGCCTGCCCCTTCGGACGAAAACGTGACCACGGAAGCCCCGACTCGCCGGGTTTTTCTCAAGAAGTCAGCGATGGCCGTGGCGGCTGCGAGCGCCGCGAGCGCGCTGGCGGCCTGCAAGCCCGCGACGGGGCAGACCTCCACGGCAGGCAGCAGCGCCGCGGCAGCTGATGCGCTGACCGGCCATGGTCCTGCCGCCGGCGCGCCCGCGGCGGCCGGCGCCGCGATGACGCTCGAGCAGAAGCGCAAGGCCGCGGACGAGATGGACGCGATGCACGAGAAGGGCGTGAAGGCGTTCCCGGCGGCGACCGCGGGGAAGGGCAATCAGCTCCTTCAGCCGCGCATCGAGGGCGGGGTGAAGGTCTTCGAGCTCACCGCCACCGAGCTGCAGTGGGAGACGGAGCCCGGGAAGAAGGTGCTCGCCTGGGCGTACAACGGACAGGTGCCCGGCCCGCAGATCCGGGTCACCGAGGGGGACCGGGTCCGGGTGATCCTGAAGAACGAGCTGGCCGAGTCCACCGCCATTCACTGGCATGGACTCATGATTCCGAACAACCAGGACGGCGTGCCGTTCCTGACGCAGCCGCCGGTGAAGCCGGGGGACTCGTTCACCTACGAGTTCACCGTGAAGAATCCGGGGTCGCACATGTACCACTCGCACCACAACGCGGCGAAGCAGGTCGGGCTCGGCCTGCTCGGGGCGTTCATCGTGGAGCCGAAGCGGAAGCGCCGCGTCGAGCAGAACATCGCGCTCGACTACGTCATGATCCTGAACGACGGGATGCACGGCTTCACCCTGAACGGCAAGAGCTTCCCCGCGACGGAGCCGCTCAAGGCGAAGAAGGGGCAGAAGATCCGCATCCGCTACATGAACGAAGGGATGATGATCCATCCCATGCACCTGCACGGCATGCCGCAGCTCGTCATCGACAAGGATGGCTGGCCGCAGCCGCAGCCGTGGATGTGCGACACGATCAACATCGCCCCCGGCGAGCGCTGGGACGTGATCGTGGACTGCACGGACCCGGGGTTGTGGGCGTTCCACTGCCACATCCTCACGCACGCCGAGAGCCAGCATGGGATGTTCGGCATGGTGACCGTCCTGATCGTGGAGGAGTAGCATGAACGCCGATGCAGCTCGCATGCGCGTGCTTGCCGCGCTGACGATCCGCGCTCAGGATGATGAGCGGGCGCGCGTCGCGCGCGAGCTGCACGACTCCACGGCGCAGTCGATCGCCGCGCTGGCGTACCAGCTCGCGGCGGCGGCGCGCGACTGTGCCGATCCCGGGATGACCCAGCGGCTCCACGAGATGCGGGAGCTCGCCGGGGACATCCTGGAGGAGGTGCGCTCGATGGCGCACGCGATGCACCCGAACGTGCTCGACGACCTCGGGCTCGAGTCGGCGCTCGAGTGGATCTCCCGCAAGACCGAGGAGCACACCGAGCTGAAGGTGGACCTGCAGGCCGTCAGCAACCCGGACGCCGCGGTCCTGCCGCGC
This sequence comes from Gemmatimonadaceae bacterium, assembly GCA_035764975.1. GTDB lineage: Bacteria > Gemmatimonadota > Gemmatimonadetes > Gemmatimonadales > Gemmatimonadaceae > JACDHQ01. Next base: position 3,437 of record DASTYL010000139.1, read on the forward strand.
GAGGCGGCGGCCGCGCTGTACCGGGTGGCCCAGGAGTCGATCCGGAACATCGAGCGGCATTCCGGCGCACGGCACGTGCACATCACGCTGCTCCAGCGCCCGGATCACGTCGCGCTCGACATCGAGGACGACGGCCAGGGATTCGACCTGCAGGAGGCGGCCGAGCGCCGCCCCGGCATGGGGCTCTTCGCGATGCGGGAGCGCCTCGGCCTCGTGGATGGCACGTTGGAAATCGATACGGCGCCGGGGCGCGGCACACGCATTCATGCATCCGTTCCGACCGGGACCGACCACCACGCTTACCTCCCTCTGGTGAACTGACGATGTCCACTGACAACATCCGCGTCGTCCTGGTTGACGATCACACCATCGTCCGCTCCGGGCTCAAGGCCGTCCTTGGCGCTGCCCGGGACATCGAGGTCATCGGCGAGGCCGCCAACGGCCGCGAAGCGGTGGCGATGGCCGAACGCCTCAAGCCCGACGTGGTCGTGATGGACCTGTCGATGCCCGAGATGGACGGCCTCGCGGCCACGAAGGCGATCTCCGCCACGGACTCGAAGTCCCGGGTGCTGATCCTCACGATGCACGCCGAGGATGAATACCTGGTGACGCTGCTCGAGGCGGGGGCGAGCGGCTACCTGCTCAAGAGCGCCGCCGACCGCGAGCTGGTGGATGCGGTTCGCATGGTGGCGCACGGCGACACCTACGTGCAGCCGTCGGCGGCCCGCGCGCTCGCGCGCGGCCTGCGGCAGAAGGAGACGCAGGCGGACGACCGCGAGCGCTACGCCCGCCTGACCGAGCGGGAGCGCGACGTGCTGCGGCTGGTCGCCAGCGGGTACAGCGCGCCGGAGATCGGCGAGAAGCTGTTCATCAGCCCGAAGACCGTCGATACGTACAAGCAGCGCATCGGCGAGAAGCTCGGCCTGACGCACCGGTCCGAGTACGTGCAGTTCGCGCTCAAGATCGGCGTCCTCAAGGAGTGATGCATGCGCGCGGCGGGACTCGCGCTGCTGCTCGCCGCGGTGCTGGCGGGGGACGCTCGTAGCCAGGAGCTTCCCTTCGCCCCGGGCGAGCGCTTCACGTACCAGGCCCGCGTCGCAAAGCTCGGCCGGATCGGCACGGCGACCATGTGGGTGGACGGGCCCGTGACCGTGCGGGGACAGTCCACCTACCACCTGCGCTTCGAGATCGATTCGAAGGTCGGGTTCGTCCGCGTGCTCAACGTCAGCGAGTCCTGGCTCGATGCGCTGCGCATGACCTCCGTGCGCTTCCACAAGCGCGAGCGCCATCCCCTCTCGAAGCGGGAGGAGTCGGTCGAGGTCTTTCCCGACGAGCAGCGCTGGCAGAGTGCCGAGGGGGGTGCCGGCCGGACGATGAGCGACCAGCCGCTCGACGAGCTGTCGTTCATCTACTTTCTCCGTACCGTGGCCTTCGAGCCCGGTGGCGCGATGCGCTTCGACCGCCACTTCGAGGTGGCGCGCAACCCGACGCTCGTACGCGTGGTGGGGCACGAGGTGATCGAGACACCCGCGGGGCGGTTCTCGACGATCGTGGTCGAGATGCAGGTGCGGGATGGCCGCTACGGCGGGAACGGCGCGATCCGGTTGCACCTCACCGACGACGCGCGTCGCATCCCGGTGCGGATGGAGAGTGCCGTGCCCCTCGCCGGGAAGGCGGTGCTGACACTGCAGACCTACACGCAGCCCAGCGTCGCCGGCCGGAAGTGCGCGCCGAGCCCCGCCTGCTGAAGGGTTGTGCGCCGGCGCACACCGGACTCTGCACCCGTCCGAAATTCCCCGACACGGGCCAACAAAAGACCCCCGAAACGTCCCACACTTCGCCCGACTGAGCCGGCACAGCGCATTTCCGACATTGCTTCCCGACGGCGTCACCCTCTTCGGCGCCGACACGAAGCACCCACGCGGAGATCAGCAACATGCGCAACGCCCTGCTCGCGACCCTCGCCGGACTTGGACTGGCCGGCGCGTGGATGCGCGTCGACACCCCGATGACGCTGCAGCCCGAGAGCAAGCTCTGGGTCGAAGGCACCTCCACCACCAAGTCCTGGTCGTGCAAGGCCGCCATCGCCAACGCCGACATCGTCGCCACCGACGCCAATGCTGCCACGGCGATCCTCGCCGGCGAGAAGGCGGTCCGGTCCGTCGCGATCACCGTCGCCGCCCCGAAGCTCGACTGCGGCAACGGGACCATGACGAAGCACGCGTTGAAGGCGCTGGAGGCGGACAAGCACAAGACGATCGTCTTCACGCTCAGCGGCTACGAGCTCGCCAAGGCCGCCGCAGGCGCCAGGGGCACGCTCAAGGGCACGCTGACCCTCGGTGGAGTCACCAAGCCCGTGGCCATCACCGCGATGGCCAGTGACGCAGGAGCAGGAAAGGTGCGGGTCGCCGGCACCTATGCACTCAAGATGAGCGACTACGGCCTGAAGCCGCCTTCACTGATGATGGGCGCGATGAAGGTAGGTGACCAGGTGACCGTGAACTTCGACCTCCAGCTCAAGGCAGCGCCGCCCACCACGTCCGCGCAGTAAGTCGTCCGAGTTCCGCGGTCCCATTCCCCTTGCAGTGCACCACCGTCCGACCTTCCCCCTGAGGAACCGTTACCATGACACCCGTAACCCGCGCCTTCTTCGGCGCCATGGCGCTCACCTTCTTCGGCCTCCCGCTGCATGCGCAGGAAGTAGCGCTGGCCGGTGAGCCCGCCACCGACTCGACCGCCGCTGAAGCCTCGTCGGTCATCTCCGTCGTGCGCCCGCTCGAGATCCAGAACCTCCGGCCGAACGATCGCCGTGGCCTGAACATGTTCGAGTCGCGCAAGTCGGACCTGGTGCCCTACAAGGGCTTCCGGGTGAACCTCGGCGGCGCCTTCACGCAGCAGTTCCAGGGCCTGGATCACTCGAACACCGCCCAGGAGCGCCTGGTCAACAACGTCAACGTCAACCAGCTCGTGAACATCGGCAACGGGTTCAACAACGCCGTCGCCAACATGTACATCGATGCCCAGGTCGCCCGCGGCATCCGCGTGGCCATGACGAGCTACCTCTCCTCGCGCCACCACAACGAGACGTGGGTGAAGGACGGCTACCTCCAGGTCGACGCCTCGCCGATCAACCATGAGCTGCTCAACCGGATCATGGACGTCACGACGCTGAAGGTCGGTCACTTCGAGGTGAACTACGGTGACCAGCACTTCCGCCGCACGGACAACGGCCAGTCGCTCTTCAATCCGCTCGTCGGCAACTTCATCATGGATGCCTTCACGACGGAGATCGGCACCGAGGCGTACATCCGCCCGATTCCGGACCTCTTCGTGATGGGCGGCATCTTCGCCGGCGAGTCGAAGGGCATGGTGCAGAAGGCCGACCAGCGCGCCCCGGCGTTCCTCGGCAAGATCGGCTTCGACAAGCAGATCACCCAGGACCTCCGCTTCCGCGTGAGCGGCTCGGCGTTCTCGCAGGCCCAGGCCACGAGCCAGACGCTCTACTCCGGCGACCGCGCCGGGTCGCGCTACTACAGCGTGATGGAGAACAACACGGATGAGAAGTCGGCCTTCACGTCCGGCGCCATCAACCCCGGGTTCAACAGCATCCACGCCTACGTCATCAACCCCTTCATCAAGTTCCACGGCCTCGAGCTCTTCGGCAACATCGAGACGTCGAACGGCCGGGCGCGCAACGAGGCGGTGACCCGCACCTTCAAGCAGAACGTCGGGGAAGTGACCTACCGCTTCCTGAACGACGCGCTCTACCTGTCCGGCCGCTACAACAACGTCACGGGCCGGCTGGCGACCTACACCGAGGATGTCGAGATCAACCGCACCCAGTTCGGCGGCGGCTGGTACATCAACCCGATGATCCTCATGAAGGCCGAGTACGTGAACCAGAACTACGATGGTTTCGCCGCGACGGACATCCGCAACGGCGGGAACTTCAAGGGCTTCATGGTCGAGGCGGCACTCGCCTTCTGATCGTGACTCGCATGGCGCCGCGGGGGGCGGCGCCTTGCGAGACCCCATTGCCCCGTCGCTTTAGATTAGACGGCATGGCGAAGGACCCCTCCCAGACAGGCGCCGACGAGGCGCAGACTTCCTCCGAACGCACGGGCGGCCACCAGCTGCCCGTGCGTTCGGCCGCTCTGCTCGAAGGCATCGTCCAGCTGGCGTCCGAGGGCATCGTGTCCGTCGATGCCGACCAGCGGATCCTCCTCTTCAACGGCGGCGCCGAGGAGATCTTCGGCTACACCGCCGAGGAGATCCTGGGCAAGCCCCTCGACCTGCTGATTCCGCGGCGGTACCGGGAGAAGCACGACCGCGAGCACCTGCCGAACTTCGAGCGCGCCCACCCGAGCTCCCGGCGCATGGGAGAGCGGAGCGAGGTCTTCGGCCTCCGGAAGAACGGCGAGGAGTTCCCGGCCGAGATCTCGATCTCCCGCGCCGAGGTCGACGGCAGGCGGATGTACACCGCGGTCGTGCGCGATGCGACGGAGCGCAAGCAGTACGAGACGGCGCTGCGGGAGCGCGGCGACGCCGCGGTACGGGCCACCCGCGCCCGCGACGAGGTCCTCGGCGTCGTCGCGCACGACCTCCGCAATCCCCTCTCGACGGTGAAGATGTGCGCGAGCGCCCTCGCGTCGGGTGCGTCGGCGAGCGCCATGCCGACCCCGGCGGCGGAGCGGGTCCTCGAGCTCACCGGCGTGATCCAGGAGTCGGTGAGCTGGATGGAGCACATCATCCGCGACCTGCTGGACGTCACGGCGCTCGAGGCGGGCCGGCTCTCCATGGACGCCACCACCGTGCCGGTCGAGGACGTGCTGGACGCCGTCGAGGGGATGTACGAGCCGATCGCGCGGGATGCCGGCGTCACGCTGGAGGTCCGCGCGGAGGTCGACCCGCCCCCGCCGCCGGTCCGGGCCGACGCCGATCGGCTCCTGCAGGCGATGGGCAACCTCGTCGGCAACGCGATCAAGTTCACGCAGAAGGGCGGCGCCGTCAGCGTCGTGGCGTCGGTCGTCCAGCATGCCGAGGGCACGGACGGAGAGCTCGTGCGGATCGAGATCCGGGACACCGGTCCGGGGATCCCCGCCGATCAGCTCCCGCACATCTTCGACCGGTTCTGGCAGGTGCGGCAGACGATCCGCGCCGGCGCTGGCCTGGGACTCGCGATCGCGAAGGGCATTGCCGACGCCCATGGCGGTGCGCTCCATGTCGAGAGCACGGTCGGCGTCGGCACGCGGTTCTGGATGGACATCCCCGCAGCCTGAGGGACGCGGTACCCGCGCCGGGCGGCGCGGCGCTCACGCGAGGAGGCAGGATGCTGGTCGCCATCACCGGCGCCACGGGGCTCATCGGGACGACGCTCGTCGAGTCGCTCCTGCGTGACGGCCACACCGTACATCGGCTCACACGGTCGCCGGCACACCCGGGCGACTTCGCCTTCGACCCCGCTCGCTGGGTCCTGGACGCCGACGCCCTCACCAACGCCGACGCCGTCATCCACCTCGCCGGCGAACCCATCGCGCAGCGATGGACGTCCGCCGTCCGCCGGCGCATTCGCGACAGCCGGGTGCAGGGAACGGCGCTGCTGTCGGAGACGATCGCCGGCCTCGCCGCCAGGCCGCGTGTGCTCGTGAGCGGATCGGCGGTGGGATACTACGGCGACCGGGGCGACGAGATCCTGACCGAGCGCAGCGGGCCCGGGCACGATTTCCTCGCCGAGGTGTGCGTGGCGTGGGAGGCTGCCGCCGAGCCGGCCCGTGCGGCGGGCGTGCGGGTGGTGTATTCGCGCACCGGCGTCGTGCTCGATCCCGGCGGCGGCGCACTCCACCGCATGCTGCCCCCGTTCCGCCTGGGGATCGGCGGCCCGACGGGGAGCGGGCGCCAATGGATGAGCTGGATCGCGGTGGAGGACGTGGTCCGGGCGCTCCGCCACGCCATCGAGACGCCGTCCATCTCGGGCCCGATGAACGTGGTCGGCCCCGCACCGGTGACCAATCGCGAGTTCACGAAGACACTGGGCCACGTGCTGCACCGGCCGGCGTTGATTCGGACGCCACCGCTCGCGCTCCGCATCATGTTCAACGACATGGCGGACGCCACGCTGCTGGCGAGCCAGCGGGCGATGCCCGAGGTGCTGAAGCGCTCCGGGTTCACGTTCCGCTGCAACGACGTCGAATCGTCGCTGCGGGCCGCGGTCCGGATGTAGCCCCGGAAGCCGCGGCCCTGCGCGTCACGCGAATCCCGGCGGCCGCCGGAGGTGCCAGTCGGTGGCGTCCTGATACGCCATCGCGACGGAGAGCAGGCGTGCCTCATCGAACAGCCCGCCGAGAAAGGTCAGCGATGTCGGCACGGGCGGACGCGCCTTTCGCACCGTGATCGAGTCCGCGACCGCCCCTGGCTGCGGGAGCTGCGGTCCCTCGATGAACCCATGCGGGAGTATCACCGCCGGGTTTCCCGTGAGGTTCGTCGCGGGGAGCTGGTTGGTGCCGCTGGTCGGCGTCACGATGACGTCCACCTCCTCGAACAGCCGCCACCACTGCTGCATCATGTCCATCCGCACGCGGTTGGCGTTGATGTAGTCCACCGCGGGGATGAACTGTGCGGCGCGGAACGTGTTCGGCCATGCGCCCGCATTCTGCTGTACCAGCAGGTCGGCGCGCCCCGAGCGCGTGAGCTCCTCGAAGGCGGCGCCGCCTTCCGCCTGGAGGATCAGCGAGACGAGCTGCGTCGGGATGTCAGGCGGCTCCACCGGTATCAGGTCGATGCCGAGCCGGCGCAGGACCTCGAGCGCCGCGTCGTCATGGGTCTTCGCCGGCCGCACCACGCGCGCCGGCTCCGTCGGGGACCGCTCCGGCGCATCGAATGCCGCCTTGAAGTACCCGACACGAAGGCGGCGCGGGTCGATCGCGGGATCCCACACGAAGGGCACCGGCCTGACGCTCCGATCCTGGCCATCGGGCCCGTTGATCGCCGCCAGTACGAGGGCGCAATCCTCCACCGCCCGGCACATGGGACCGAGCTTGTCCATCGTCCAGGAGAGCGCCATCGCCCCGGTGCGCGGGACGCGGCCGAAGGTCGGGCGGAGCCCGGTGACGCCGTTGCGCGTCGCGGGCGACGAGATCGAGCCGAGCGTCTCGGATCCGATGGCGAATCCCACGAGCCCCGCGGCAACCGCCGACCCCGGCCCCGCCGAGGACCCGCTCGATCCCTGCTCCGGATACCACGGATTGCGGGTGGTCCCGCCGAACCACACGTCGCCCATCGCCAGCTCCCCGAGGGTGAGCTTGGCGACGAGGACCGCCCCCGCCTGGTCGAGCCGCTGCACGACCGCCGCGTCCGCGTCCACGGTCTGCTCGCGATACGGACCCGCGCCCCACGTCGTGCGGTATCCGCGCGTCGCGAGCAGGTCCTTGGCGCCCCACGGAATGCCGTGCAGCGGGCCGCGATAGCTGCCGCGCGTGATCTCCTCATCCGCCGCGCGGGCCTGTGCGCGGGCGCGCTCCGGAGTGAGCGACACCACCGCGTGCAGCTGCGGGTCGAATCGCTCCAGCCGCCGCAGGTACATCTCGGTGAGCGCGCGCGAGGTGACCTTGCGGGTGCGCACGAGCGCCGCGAGCACGCGGACCGGCTCGAAGGCAAGCTCCTCGACCGACTGCGGGGCCCCGCGCAGCGCGATGCGAGCGGCCGGTGTCGTCGTGGTGGCCGTCGCGGCCGCGGGCTCCGTGAGCCGCGCCGGGAGGGTCTTGCCGGGCGGCAGCGGATCGAAGTGAAACGCCGGCGCGACCGCGTTGTCGATGGGGATCTCGTGGAGCGCCTGCTGCGCCCGCTGCTGGCGGCGGAGGTTCTCCAGCATCATCTCGCGCTGCTCCGCCGTGAACGAGACGCCGGCCAGCGCCTCGGCGCAGGCGATGGTCTCCACCGTGATATCGGCGCCGGCGCTCAGCTTTCCCCACAGCACGCCGGGGAACAGGGTCGAGCCGACGCCGAGCGCGGAGCACCAGCCAAGGAATGCGCGACGATCTGTGAGCATGGATCCCGTTGTTCGAGGTTCGCAGGATTTATCGTGCGTTCCGGTGGAATGCCAGAGTGCTTCCGTTTCCGGGCTCGGCGGAGCCACTTTTGCGATTGCCGCGTCGCCACCCGTACCCGGACTCATGGACCCGACTGTGCCCGGCAGCAGCGAGCCGATTGCAACCGCCCTCTTCCTGCTCACCTTCGGCGGGTTGCTCATCGCGAGCGCGATCCTCGCGCGCGCGAGCCAGCGCGTGGGGCTCCCGGTGGTGCTGCTGTTCCTCGCCCTCGGCGTCGCCGCGGGCGAGGAAGGGATCGGCGGAATCCGGTTCTGGGACTACGAGTTCGCCTACCGGGTCGGCACGATCGCGCTCGTCCTGATCCTGCTCGATGGCGGATTCAACACGCCGCTGAAGGCCATCCGCAGCGTTGCGGCGCCTGCCGTCACGCTCGCGACGCTCGGCGTCATCGGGACGGCGCTGGTCGTCGCGGCGGGCGCCGCCTGGCTCGGATTGCCGTGGTCGACGTCATTGCTGCTCGGCGCGATCGTATCCTCGACGGACGCCGCGGCCATCTTCGCCGTGCTCCGCGGGTCGGGCGTGAGCCTGCGCCGCCGCGTCGCGACGACGCTCGAGGTCGAGGGCGGCATCAACGATCCCCTCGCCGTCATCCTGACGACGCTGCTCACCCAGAACCTCGTCTCGCAGCTCCCCGGCGGATGGGCGCTGCTCGGCCGCGCGGCCGTCGAGATGGGCGTGGGATTCGGCACGGGGTGGCTCGTGGGAAAGGTCGGCGTGCTCGCCCTCCGGCGCATCCGCTTCCCGGCCGGCGGGTTGTATCCGGCGTTCACGCTCGCCCTCGCGTTCGTGTCGTACGGCGCGGCCACGCTGCTTCACGGCAGCGGGTTCCTCGCGGTGTTCGTGGCCGCGGTGCTCCTGGGCAACGTCCGCCTGCCCTACCGTGCGAGCCTGGTGCGCGCGCACGACACGGTCGCATGGCTCAGCCAGATCGTGATGTTCCTCATCCTCGGCCTGCTCGTCAGCCCGAGCCGGCTGATGGACGTCGCGGCCGTGGGGCTCGCGATCGGCCTGTTCGTGGCGCTCATCGCGCGACCGGTCGTCACGACCGTCCTGCTGGCGCCCTTCTCGTATGACCGGCGCGAGATCGCGTACATCGGGCTGGTGGGGCTCCGCGGCGCCGTGCCGATCATCCTCGCGACGTTTCCGGTGCTGGCGAAGGCGCCGGGGGCGGAGATGATCTTCAACGTCGTGTTCTTCATCGTCGTCGTGATGTCGATCATCCCGGGGACGATCGTTCCGTGGCTGACGCGCACGCTCGGGGTGGAGTCGGACGAGCCGCCGGCGCCCCACGCCGTGCTGGAGATCGAATCCCCAGCGCTGATGCGCGGTGATCTCGTCTCCTACTACATCGACGAGGAGCTCGCCGTCGCCGGGGCCACGATCGGCGAGATGCCGTTTCCCGAGGGCGCGGCGGCCACGCTCATCGTGCGCGGCGACGAGCTCATTGCGCCGAAGGGCTCGACGGTGCTCATGCCCGGCGACCATGTGTACGTGCTGATGCGTCCCGAGGACCGTCCGGTGATCCAGCTGATGTTCGGAAGGCCGGAGGCGTGAAAGGGCCTGCGGCGGCGGTCAACCGGTTCCTACCGCAGCCACCGATCCAGATGCTCCGCGACGAAGTCATCGTCGGCAAGCTGCGGATACCGGCGCAGCACCCGGTCGATCTCCGCCGACTGGCCGGGTGACAGACGCTCGTGGACGTCGAGACACCAGATGCCGCGCAGCAGGCCCTGGCGACGCAGCACCTCATGGATCCCCGGGATGCATCCCGCGAACGCGTGCGCCGCATCGAAGATGGCGGCGTTCGCATCCGTGAGCGCGGCAGCCTCGGTGAGCCATTCGCGATCGATCGACTCCTCCGCCACGGCCGCTTTTACCCGCGCGAGCAGCCCGACTGCCTGGCGGGTCCACACGGCCCACTGGCCCAGCAGCCCGCCGACGATCGGGCGTGTGCCGGCACGACTTCCCACGACGACGGGGAAGGGCGTGAGCAGGTCGGTGATGATGCTGTCGTCGTTTCCGGTGTAGAGCGCCACGTCGTCCCGGCCGCACTCCGCGACCGCGCGCACGACGTCGTAGGTCTGGTACCGATTGAACGGGGCGATCTTGATGGCCCACAGTCGGTCGAGGGACGCGAGCTCCCGCCAGAAGGCATGGCTCAACACCCGGCCGCCGACCGCGGGCTGCAGGTAGAAGCCGAAGAGCGGGAGCACCTCCGCCACGGCGCGACAGTGCTCGACGAGGCGGCGCTCGTCCGCATCGCGCAACGCGCCGAGGCTCAGGAGAGCCATGTCGTAACCGATCGCCGCCGCGGTCTGTGCCTCGCGCACGGCCTGGGGCGTGTCGCCGACCACGCCTGCGACCATGACGAAGGGCCGGGGCGCCGCGGCGAGCTGTTCGCGCGCGGTGGCCATGGCCAGCTCCAGCACCGGCCGGTACAGCCCGACCGCCGGATCGCGAATGGCGAACTGCGTGGTGTGCACGCCGACGGCGAGTCCGCCTGCGCCTGCATCCATGTAGTAGCGCGTCAGCGCGCGCTGGTGGCGTTCGTCCAGCGTGCGGGATGGCGTGAGCGCGAGCGGATGCGCCGGGATGACCTGGCCCGCCAGCAGGTGCTCGCGGACGTTGGCGCCGCTAGAAGCTGCCATCGCGTCGCTGGAACTTCGTCGGCTTGTCGAGGAGCGGATTGCCGGCGAGTGTCCACGCCGCCACCCACTCGATCAGCGTCGCGGTCGGCACCTCGGCCGGCGCGAAGTCGGTCGCATAGCGCAGCGTGTCGCTCAGCAGCGCGTCGTCCGCCTCGTGGTTGACGAAGATCGGGGCACGCCCGAGCAGTGCGCCGAGCCGTTCGGCGGCATCGCGCACGGAGAGGTGGTCCGGGCCCGTGACGTTCACGACGTATGGCGGGGTGCTCGCATGGACGAGGCACTCGAGCGCGGCGCGATTGGCGTCGCCCTGCCAGATCACGTTCACGTAGCCCATCGTCAGGTCGATGGGAATGCCGTCGCGGACGTGGCGTGCGAGGTCCACGAGCACGCCATAGCGGAGGTCCACGGCATAGTTGAGTCGGAGGAGGGCCACCGGCGTTCCGTCCCGCACCGCGGCGTGCTCGAACATCCGCTCGCGCCCGAGGCACGACGCCGCGTATTCGCCGATCGGCGACGGCGGGTCGGTCTCTCTCGCGCCCGGGCCATCGACCGGCATGAGCCCGTAGACATTTCCCGTCGAGAAGGCCACGGTGCGTGCACCCGCGTACCGCTCCGCGCAGTACGCCGGAACGAGCGCGTTCATCGCCCAGGTGAGCGACGGCGTGCTCTCCGTGCCGAACTTCTGGCCGGCCATGAAGATCACGTTGGCCGCGTCGGGGAGCGCATCCACCTCGCGACGCACGAGCAGGTCGCAGCTGATGGTCTCGATGCCGAACCCGCGCAGCGCGCCCTGCGCTGTAATGTTGGTGAAGCGCGACACGGCGATGACGCGCCGCCCGTCATCGCGTCCGTCTGCCTCCGACGCCGCGCGCCGGGCCATGCGCGCGAGCGAGGGACCCATCTTGCCACCGGCGCCAAGAACGATGATGTCCCCCGGCGCCGCGCGCAGTGCCTCCACCGTCTCGGGCCGCGGGCGGGAGAGCCGCTCCTCGAGCTCCTCGAGGTGCCTCGGGGCGCCTTCCGGCGCCCGGTGCGCGCGGCCAGCGGCGGCCATGCCGCTATGCCGACTGGGGCATCTGATTCCGCCCGTCGCGCGACGGGGGCGCCGCGTTGGGCCCGATGTCCAGCTCGCGTGCGAGCTCGTGCCGCGCCTGATCGATCACGTCCCGCACGCGCTCCTTCAGCGTCGGGATGTCGGACAGCGTCATGCCTGCCGTTTCCACCGGTGGCAGCACCCGCACCGCGGCGATCGCGTGCTGGAATCGGAAGGTGCCCTTGGCCATCGCGTTCCGCGTGCCCGCGACCGCGATGGGCAGGATCGGAACCCCGGCCTCGATCGCCAGGCGGAAGGCGCCGTCCTTGAACGGAAGCAGCCGGCCGTCCCGCGACCGTGTGCCTTCCGGGAAGATCATGACGCTGACACGCTTGGAGAGCCGGTCCCGGCAGCCGGCCAGCGCCGCAAGGGTGCTGTCACGGTTGCCGCGCACGAGCGGGACGTCGCCCGCCATGCGCATCATCCACCCCATGACGGGGATCTTGAAGATGGTCTCCTTCGACAGCCACTTCATCTCCCAGGGCAGGTGGCTGATGAGGAAGATGTCGGCGTAGGACTCGTGGTTCGACACCGCGACGTACGGATGCCTCGGGTCGCTGATCGGCTCGCCACTCATATGGAAGTCCCAGAGTGGATTGAGCTTCACCTGCAACACGGCGAGCTGGCGAAACGCGCGCCCAGCCGCGTACCGGCCGCGGTCGAATGGCGCCGTGACGACGAAGACGGCAGCGACGTAGAAGAAGCCGACCAGCACCACGAGGACCGCACTGGTCCACGCCCATGCGTTGAGTGCCGGTGCGAAGACGCGCTTCCACGTGCTACGCTTTCGAGCCATTTCCGGAACCGGGGGTGGGCGCACCAGTGCCTGCTGCCTGCTGCGCGTCGAAGACTTCGCGGGCCTCGTTGGCACCCTTGAAGCCGATCTTGGAATGGGTGCCGTCGCAGAACGGCTTGCGGGTGCTGGCGCCGCACCGGCAGAGGGTGATCGTGGTCTTCCCCTCGGGCAGCGGGATGGGATTGCCCTCGTGGTCGACGAGCTCGAGATCGCCGGTGGTGAGATCCACCGCGAAGGGACCGTTGTTGCGAACCGTGATTTTCATGAAAGGAAAGCTATCAGGCACCGGCCCCGTCGGAACGGGCCGCGGAGGCGGCCCGCTTGATTCGGCCCAGCATCGCGTTGAGACCGGCCTCGCGTCCCGCGAGACCGATGCCCTCCATCATCTGGCGCACGAAGTCCGCCGGAATCGCCAGCACCGTCTCCGGCGGCTCCCCGTTGATCGCCTTGAACAACACCGCGAGAAAGGCGGCGATCGTCGGCGATTGCCGGGGGTTCACGTCGGCGTAGTAATACATCCGGCCGTCGCGCATCTCGGGAAAGAGGTCCACTCGCGTCTGGCACTCGGGCACCGTGAACGCGTCCCGGTCCAGGTGCTGGAAGCGATCGGGGAGCGGCTCCAGTCGTTTGGCGTAGTGGAGAAGGGCTTGCATCTTCTCCTCGCGGCCGAGTGCGCGAAACTGGGCGAGCACGCGCTCCACGGACGGGGGCAGCGCCGGCGACGCGGACGATTCGGTCATGAAGGGACGTAATACGCGACGGTCCGGCGGTTCAAGGTCACATACGACAGCGACAGGGGAACGAGATGCCTACACGGAAAGCCAGCGCGGATTGGAACGGCACGCTGAAGGGCGGCCACGGGAAGTACCAGGGAGAGACCGGGCTCGCCGGGTCCTATTCGTTCGTTTCGCGCTTCGAGCCGGGGATGACCGGATCGAACCCCGAGGAGCTCCTCGCGGCGGCGCATGCGGGCTGCTTCAGCATGGCGCTGTCGGGCAGCCTCGAGAAGGCGGGTGCGACACCGGAGCATGTGCACACCGAAGCGGCGTGCACGGTCGAGCGGGTCGGCGACGGCTTCCGGATCACCACGATGCGCCTCACCAGCCGCGTGAAGGCGAGCGGCATCGACGCGGCGAAGTTCAAGGAGGTGGCCGAGGCCACCAAGGCGAGCTGCCCCGTCTCGGGCGCCCTGCGCAACAACGTGCAGGTCGAGCTGGACGCTACGCTGGAGTGACGGCGTACGCGGCGTCACCAGGGGAGTGAACGGGGGCGCCGCCTCGGTGGGCGGCGCCCCCGTTGTCTTCTACCGCCGCCCGGTCAGCGGAAATACTCCTTGATGCACATCGTGACGATGCGCTGGAGCGCGGCCGCGCGATCGTTCGGCCCGGAGCGCGAATCCGCGAGCGGCAGGGAGCTCCACTCCTGCTTCAGGTGAACCAGCACTGCTTCGGGCGGAACGCCGCGCTCGCGCGCTTCGGCGCTCAACTGGCCGAGGGCGGTCCGCAGCGCGTCGTCGGGTTCCTCACGACGGACGAACGACAGCAGCGCACGGTGCAGGTGGTCGAGCGTAGCCCGTGATGGTGCGGGGCCGGGGGTGGGAACAGGATCTGGCGCCATGGAGAAGTCCGGCAACGGCGAGGAGGGAGGGCCGGCAGCGGCGCCGAGGGTCGAATGTCCCCGCCGGAACGCCGTTGGTCAAGGCCGGGCAGCCCCGCGGAGGTGCCCACGGGGTCGCGATCGCTGCCACCCTCGATGCAGACACAGGTGCGCGCGGCCCTCGGCCGGACTCTGCAACCGACAGGCACTCCGATATTTAGCCGCGGTCGCGGTGTGGCTCTTGCCGAACCTCCTCACTCACGCCAGTGGAGCCGAGCAACCGTTTTGAAGCCCCCGTACGCCCTCGTCCTTTCGCACGATGCGGTCGCTGCAGCACTCGTGAGCGGCGCGGCAGAGCTCGCCGGGCTCGAGCCGATCGCGATCGCCGCCGGCGAGGCCATCCCGGAAATCCTGCGTCGCGTGCGTCCGGCAACGGTCATCGCCGACTGCAACCACGACCGCAGTGCCGGCGCCTACGTCGGGCCGGCGACGATGCTCGGGGCCAGCGTCGCCGTCTTCTGCTCGTCATCCGACGCAGCAGCGGCAGCGCGCGCGCAGCAGCTCGCCGAGCGCTACGATCTCGCGTTCTTCCTCCTCCCGGAGGACACGGACGCACTGCAGGCATACCTCAATGAGGTCGGCCGCTCCAACCGCGACCAGGCAAGCCCTGCCGGGGGTTCCTCTCGCGCGTGAAAGGGGCGAGTATGCACGGCGCGCCCAACCCCGAGCTCACCCCGCATGCCCGACGCAGACCGCACCACCAGCCCCGATGGTCGCCAGGTGACCTTCCACCGCTGGAGCGAGGTGCCCCGCGAGACCGTCAATCCGATGCTCGACCGCCGGATCATCACCGGCGACCGGATGATGCTGGCCCACGTGTACCTCAAGCAGGGGTGCGTCGTGCCGCGCCACCGGCACGAGAACGAACAGATCACCTACATCCTCGAAGGCGCGCTGCGCTTCAGCATCGGCGAGGATGGCGCCGAGACGGTCGTCGTGCGCGCCGGCGAGGTGCTGCACATCCCCTCCAACGTCTGGCACGAGGCCGTGGCGCTCGAGGATACGCTCGACGTCGACATCTTCGACCCGCCGCGCGCCGACTGGCTCGACAAGTCGGACGCCTACCTCCGCCGGTAGATGGACCTCGGACTCGGTGAGCGCGTCGCGCTCGTCGGCGCGGCGAGCAAGGGGCTGGGCCGCGCCATCGCGGAAGAGCTGGCACGCGAGGGTGCGCATGTCGTGATCTGCGCGCGCGGCGCCGCGGACCTGGCGGCGGCGGCGCATGAGATCTCCCGCGCCACCGGCGCCGAGGTCGAGCCGGTCGTCGCCGACCTGGCGACCGCGGACGGCATCCGAACCGTGCTCGACGCGGCGAACCACCGCTTCGGCCGGATCGACGTCCTCGTCACCAATACCGGGGGCCCGCCGGCCGGCCCGTCCGAGACCCACGACTGGACTGCCTGGCAGGGCGCCGTGGACCTGCTGCTTCGCAGCGCAGTGGAGCTCACCCGGGGCGTGCTCCCGGGGATGCGCGAGCGAGGGTGGGGGCGGATCCTGGCGGTCACCAGCATTGCGGTGAAGCAGCCAGTCGACGGCCTCGTACTTTCCAACTCGCTCCGCGCGGCGGTCACCGGGTTCACACGCACACTCGCCAACGAGGTCGCCCGGACCGGCATCACCGTCAACGCGCTGCTCCCCGGATACACGCGCACCGAGCGGGTGGAGCAGCTCAACGAAGCCAACGCCGCCCGCGAGGGGATCCCTGTCGGCGACGTCGAGGCCCGCATCGAGGCGCAGATCCCGATGCGTCGCCTCGGAGAGCCGCGCGAGTTCGCCG